>CAIYPA010000124.1 GCA_903927965.1 uncultured Bacteroidia bacterium
ATTATCGGCGCTCCGCACCTGAAAAAAGGTGAATTCACGTTTCATTGGATTACGGTTATTGCAATTATCTAATTGATAATCAAAAATAAAAAAATACTTCTGGCAATTTGCCTATAATCTTTGAACAGTCATGCCCCCATCAACCTGCACGACCTGTCCGGTGGAATAGGGCATACTGCCCGTGGCCATCGCTGCAGCGACCTTTCCCACATCGGATGGAAGGCCCCATCTTGGCTGGACTGCCAAACCGTTTTGGAACAGCAAGTCGTATTTCGCTGTGACACCTGAGGTCATATCGGTTTTGATCACTCCTGGCTGAATTTCATAAACCGGTATATCGAACTCACCCAGCCGTGCAGCCCAAAGTTTGGTGGCCATCGCAATCCCTGCTTTTGAAATGCAATACTCACCCCTGTTTATCGAGGCGACTGTCGCCGAAACCGATGAAACATTGATGATGCAAAAGAAATCATCAGCGTTTTGCTGTTTTAGTCCAATCATTTGATTTGCAAATAATTGGGTCAGGAAATAGGGGCCATGAAGGTTAACGTGCAGAACATATCTAAAGCTTTCCTCTGTAGCTTCGAGAATATCTTTGCGCTCTGGCGGTGCAATGCCGGCATTGTTGACAAGTACATTAATTTTTCCAAACCGTTCTATCACAGAACTTAGCATATTTTTTCGGTCTTCTTTGTTTGCCACATCACCTTTAATATAATCCACCTGAACTCCGTAACTTCCCAATTCTTCAAGTACCGGAATTACGGCTTCACGATTTCTGATCCCATTTATGGCCAGATCAAATCCAGCTTTGGCGAGTTCGATGGCAATGCCCAGGCCAATGCCCCGAGTCCCACCTGTAATAAATGCTATTTTTGACATTGCTTATTTGATAATAATTTTGTTTTTTAAGTTGAATTGCTGCTGGCGGCTGGCTACTTGCAACTGGCCACATGTCCGCATGATTGTAATTTCCTGCACCAGAATTGCTGTTCGCGGCTTGGAACTGGTTTGAAAGAGCAAGCAAAAAGATTTGTCCCAGCCCTATGCTCCCAGCCCCATGCTTTATTTAATAGTTCCGTTGTATCTAAATATTTAACACATAGGCACATAGTTTGCTGATAATTACATTTTCAAATTTTCAAATTGACGAATTTTCAAATCATCTGACCCGCTATTCCGGCACCAACATCAACTGCCCGCTTTTGGTAGCTATATGCCCATCTGTGGTTGTCAATTGCACACGATAATGATACACTCCGGTTGACGGCCTGAGCTTTCCACCTGGAGGCGTCCAACGTACCGGTTGGGTCACAAAACCTGATGAGCCGGTTTCTGTCGAAAGGTGATCAATGAGCATTCCTACCTGGTTGAAAATTTCTATTTTAATCACCATTTTTTCACCATACCGGTTGTGTTCGATTTTGAAATCAGTATAATCCTTCACAGGATTTGGATAAGCGATCAACCTGGGAATCAGAGGTTCTGAGTTCACAAAGAACACAATCTCTGTTTCGGTCGAATTATTGGCCAGGTCCCAGACCTTGAATTTCAGGATGTGCTTGCCGTCACTGAGACCAGGAAGCTGAAAAAGAACCTTCCCTGCTTTGTAGGAGTCCTGAATGCTCTGAAAATAACCATTCAGGTTTATGACCTGTCCGATGTTATCGTCAAGAACCACAGTGATATCGTGACCAATCCCACTACCGGAGGTGTTGATCCCCGATTCATCTTCAAGGTCTGCGATCAACAAGGGTGCTTTTGAAACCTGACCGTTCGTGACGAAATTTGCGTTGTCGAGGAAAACTTTTGCGGTAGGGCCTGTGATATCTGTAGCCGTCGTATTCGGACTACCACCCAATTTTAAATTTGTATAACTTCCATTCGCATCAACGTCTGCACTTTTTGAATAATACCTGATCAGCCCATTTCCCATCCGGTAATTGATCTCTTTCGGGATTTTAAACGAATAGGAAAATTCACCATTCTTTACTGTAACATTCCCTTTGAAAAGGATAGAGTTTTGTAAATTGTAGGAGAATGGCAATTGTCCTCCGTTTCCAAGGGTGTTTGCGATTTCAGTTTTGTCATAAACGACAGGGTAGAGGATACCATTGTAGCCTGAAATTTTTCCCCCTTTATAATCCTGTACCTGCCCCCAAATTTTGACCAATGAAAGCGGTTTAAGGGTGTCAACCCATTGTTCGACAGGCAGATTGTTGATTTCGAGAGTTTTTACGATGTGTTTGGGATAGCTGAGCCGAAGGGCAGGGTCACCCAACAAGGCAAATTTTGCAGCATTATCAGAACCTCCCAATTCGCTTTTGGCCATACGGATGATGTCGCCCATTCTTGGAAAGGCTCCATCGCTGTTCGGCTGGAATACATATTTGAAAAAGCTTTTGTTCATCTCGTAGTTCGACGAAGAATAGACCAATCTTGTTGTGGAAAAAAGGGCGGCGCTCCCTCCAACACTGTTAAAAAGGACATGTTCACCGGCTGATTGTTTGTTTTTATAATCCCATCGGCTGAACTCACAGGTTGCGGTAACAAAAACAGGCATGTTGTCATAATTGCTCCATCCGTCAATATCTGCGATCGTCAGGATTTTTTCATGAGCCAGCCCTTCATCATTGGCATGTCCTATGTAATTGATTATTAAAGCGCCCTGTTTTACCTGATTGCTCAGGGCAATGTTCACGTCGGGATACCTCTGTTCAGGAGTGGTCACCTCTTTAAAAGCATCAAGATAGATCTTATTTGTTGTAAAGGATGGGTAATTGAGGTTGACAAAGTTGGCCAGCCTCTCGGAATCTGCTACATGGACATTGTTATCTTCGTCGTCGCCAACAAAACAGACCACATTCCGCCATTCACCCATTGTGGAAGTCGAACAATAGTGTATTGTTTTATCAACAGCAACTTTTGCTTCTTCGATGGTTTCGCAGGGGATCCTGCCGATACCGATATCTACAATCCCCGTTTGAGCCCCATCGTCATCCCCCAACAATCCAAAATAGTCGTCAGAGACGAATGAAGAAGCAGGGTTCAGCGAACTTTCAGATTGCCATGTTGGAACATAGCAGGGGTTTTCAGCGGTTGCCGCATGAACATTGTCATAAGTCCCTTTACCGAACAGTAAAAGGTATTTTAATTTGGGAACATTGTTATTTAACGATTTACGATAAATGTGCCTGATGAAATTCCTGATTGCAGTAACATCTGCAATACCTCCTGAAAATTCGTTGTAAATCTGAGGAAGATTAACAACCGTTACTTCCATTCCGTCATTTTGCGCATGAAATAGGGCGAGACGGTCTGCGTCGCTTTTAAAAGTAGGCGTCGTGACAATGATCATGTCGGGAGCCGCAAATCCATGAAGGTTTTGGTTGCTAACCTCCCCGATTTTTTCAAGTTCAGGAAAATCAGCCAAAGGGTCGAATGCGATGAATTGATGGAGTGAATCAGTGGCTGTTTTAAATCTGAGGACGTTGTTGGTGATTTCAGATTGAATTTCAATGGGCGAAAGGGGATTTGTTATCTTCCATATTTTCAAATTATTAGTAGCATTGGTAATCTGAAATTCCGAAGTTTTGCTTGCTCCGAGAGAACGACTATCCTGAAAGATAAGTTGTCCGGATGGCATGTTGAGTTTACGGCGGGCAACAATACGGATATAGTCGAGCCAACACCTCCCGTTAATCGAAGAGCTATATTTCAACGAAATAGCCATGTCATCTCCCAAAATTGTCTCGGAAAAAGTATTTTCGCGCAAGTCGGCATAATCGGCCCCCGTAAAAGTTGAATAGGGAACAAAAGTTTGGTTACCAAATGATTTGCCGTTAACAGTAATATTTATGCTAGAGGCAACTTCACATCGGCCGGCAGTCGCTATTGAAACCTTAATGGGCTCATTGGCGATGCGGTCCGGGCAAACAAAGTTTTTCTGGTATGTCGTATTCGGTGCGATTAAATTTGAAAACCAACGGCTCCCTGATTCCTGGAGGTTTAATTCATCCAAATCATAAATATACAAATCATCAAAATCGGCCACTGTGGTTGAAGAGGCTTTAATGATCAATGGGGCGATGCCGACAGGTTGTTCGGTTGGGAACTCTTCCGAAAGGTACAGAAATGTATTGCCTCCTGTAAATTGATCGATGGAATGGCTAAATGATTTCGCAACAGGGTCATATTTCCATGTTGTACTTTCAGGGACATAGATCAGAAAGCAATCATTCTGAAGTTTATCTTTGGTTTGCCACACATGCAACTGAGTCAGGTCGTCATTGGCTGGAATGTTGTTCATTTGAGGCAATTTCCCAGGCACTGCACCAAAAAACCGCACTTTTTGGGGTAACGTAAACCCCATAGTCCTGAGCGATGCAAAAGTGACCCTGTGTATTCCGGATTTAGTTGTCCGCACTTTTGTCCAACGTCCTGTTGCCAAAACTGAGTTTGCAACAGTGGACGATTTCAATGATTTATTCACAGGCAATGCCCCTGTCAGATAAATCGGAAGGACTATCTGGCAGGTCAACAGCATAAGCATAATCAGGAAAAATTTCATACGTAATCCCACCTTAAAATATAAAGTAATTATAGTGTACTTAATTGAAACTGCAAAACAAATCATTGGATATGAAAGAAAAAGATTGTTTTTTAATGTTTTCCTGCTTCAATAAAAATTTATGAACAGATATAATAAGTTTTGAAAATATGAATTTTGCTTCTGGGCGCCGGTTACATGTATTGTTTTAAGGGCGAAACCTTGGATAAAAGCTTTTAACCAGTAATGTGTCAAATCATTGATATACAAATGTATAAAGTGCTTTTTATACAATAAATTGAAGATATTGTCAAATATGGGAAGATGCTAGTTGCCAGTTGCCAATAGCCATATAGCCTACTTTTTCAAAAGAACAATTGAATTGGACCGTTAAGCTTCTTTAAAAATCCTAATTTTCTTCTCATAGGAATTAATTTGGACATCTGGATTTAGAAATTTTCCAATATATTTGTGGTGTTTTATGTTTTGACTTAAATCAGCCTGAAAGGCCAATGGTCTGAATAAATGATTTGATTGAAATAATGAAAATTTGGAAAGTAAAAGGAAATTAAATGACATCGCCATATGAAGCTTAATGTTTTGGTCTATTTGGTCTTAAGTTTGATGCTTGCAGCCTCGTGTAATTTAATCAAAGGGAAAAAAGCTGGCAAATCCTCGACAACAGGTTGGTCCTACAATGACCCCAAGAATGGAGGATTTGAATACAGATCCGGTTATCAGCAGCAAGCTGGGCCCGGTTTGGTTTATATTCAGGGTGGGACTTTTACGATGGGGCGTGTCGAGCAGGATGTAATCTATGAGACAAACAATACACCCCGAAGGGTTACAGTGGCATCCTTTTATATGGATGAGACAGAGGTGCGCAACATCGACTGGCGCGAATATCTTTTCTGGTTGCAACGGGTTTATCCAAACGATCGCGCAGTTTATAAGGCTGCCTTACCCGATACGCTTGTTTGGCGCGATGAGCTTTCATTTAACGAGCCATATATTGAGAATTACCTTCGTCATGCAGCCTATTCTGAATATCCTGTTGTTGGGGTTAGCTGGATCAAAGCAGAAAAATACTGCAGGTGGAGGACCGACAGGGCCAATGAAGCGATTTTGATTGCAGATCAAAAATTGGCTCAGGATACGGCGCAGAAAGGGGACAGTGTGTTCACTTCAGATAGTTATTTGAATGGGGTTTTTACCGGCAAAGAGGGCAAGAGGCCGCTTAAAAGTTTGAGCAAAACCGGCACAACCCGGAAGGTAACGATATCAGACGGTATTTTCCTTCCCCGTTACCGGATTCCAACTGAAGCCGAATGGGAATATGCAGCCCTTGGCCTTATTGGGAAAACAGAGGAAGAAGTTGTTTTAGAAAGGCGTATCTACCCATGGGATGGTAACCAGATCAGAAACAGCAGCAAGAAATTGAGAGGTAGTATGATGGCCAATAACGTAAGAGGCCGTGGCGATTATATGGGAACTGCAGGGTTTTTGAACGATGCCCATGAAACCACTGCACCTGTTAAAACATTCGAACCTAACGATTATGGGTTATACTGTATGGCAGGAAATGTTAATGAGTGGGTACAAGACGTTTATCGCCCTAGTTCGTCTATGGAAGTCAATGAATTTCAACCATTAAGGGGAAATGTCTATACCAATTACAGGGTCGATAGTGTAACTGGGTTGCCATTGAAAAATAAATATGGTGAATTGATAAGGGATACGGCAAAAATTGGTGTCAATTTTATCAATTACAGGGATGGTGATTATCAGTCGATACTTCGCGAAGATGATGAATGGAAACAGGATACAATTGAGGTTATCGAGAATGGTAAACCAGTTAAAATGATTAAACCCAGAACGACAGAAATGTATGCCTCCGGTACAGGAACCTCAACCCCCAGGATCTCGGATCATACCCGTGTCTATAAGGGCGGAAGCTGGAAGGACCGTACCTATTGGTTGGGACCTGGGACCCGCAGACCTTTGGACGAGAGAAAATCGGCCAACGATTTGGGATTCAGGTGCGCAATGGTACATCTTGGTGAGTCAAATGTCAGATAAATTTTGGACAACTATAATCAAAGAACCTCATTCAAAAAATGGGGTTTTTTGTTAAATACGAATATCATGTTAATTAGTGAGTTGTATGGGATTTTCTCCAAATACCCCAAAATCTCGACCGATAGCCGGGCCATCGAAAAGGATTCCCTATTTTTTGCATTGAAGGGCGATCAATTTAACGGGAATATTTATGCAGGGTCTGCCCTTGAAAAAGGTGCTGCCTTTGTAGTCATTGATGAGGCTGAATATAAGCTTAGTGATCGTTATATATTGGTTGATAATGTGTTATCTGCGTTGCAGGAATTGGCCCGTTATCACCGGCTTCAATTGGGACTGCCCATCATTGGAATAACGGGGACCAATGGAAAGACAACCACCAAGGAGCTGGTCACATCAGTACTCTCGAAAAAATTCAAGGTTGTGGCAACGAAAGGAAATTTGAACAACCACATTGGTGTTCCACTGACCTTATTGTCAATGAGTAATTTAACTGAAATTGGCATTGTGGAGATGGGCGCAAACCATCCGGGTGAAATTGCTGCCTTGTGCGACATTGCATTACCTGATTTTGGATTGATTACCAATGTGGGGAAGGCCCACCTCGAAGGTTTCGGTTCGTTCGATGGTGTCAAAAGAACCAAAGCCGAGCTTTACCGCTTCATCGAAAAAAATGGAGGGTACATCTTCCTGAATTCTTCCAATGAACATCTGAAATCAATGGTAGAAACTGCTGAACAGATTTGCTATAAAACCAACCGATTAGGAGATGGCATCGAAGGGGAAATGGTGCAATCTTCCCCTTATCTCGTTTTCCGGGTAAAATTCCCCAAAGGCTGGCTATATATCAGGACAAACCTGGCAGGTGGCTATAACCTCGAAAATGCCCTTGCAGCTGTTTGTATTGGCAACCATTTTGGTGTCAATCCTTTGGATATAAAGGCTGCAATTGAACAATATACCCCTTCCAATAACCGTTCACAATTTATTATCGCCGCGCACAACAAGATTTTAATGGATGCCTACAATGCCAATCCGACAAGTATGGATGCTGCTTTGGAAAACTTCAAGACCTTCGACCGGAAACCAAAAGGCGTAATTTTGGGCGACATGTTCGAATTGGGCGAATCGGCTCATGAAGAACACCAGAAAATTATCGGTAAATTGGAGCAAATGGAACTTGATCTGATCCTACTTTCAGGAAAAGAATTTTTTCATTGCGAGTCTTCATCCAAAATATTAAAATTTGAAGATAATTCACAATTAATCAGCTACATAGAAACAAAAAGACCTGAAGGGTATCTCTTCCTGATCAAAGGATCAAGGGGAATGAAACTGGAAGAGGTAGTGGGATGGTTGTGAGGATAAGTAATTTTGGATCTGATCTGTTTTGCTATCAATTGAAAAGTAAGGTAGGACTGGATGCCCCAAATGACAAATGTTATTTCAGGGTGCAGTGTCCCAGTGACTTTGATCCCCATTCGACAGGTTGCGCCCTAGCCCAATAGTGACCAGGACACTAATACAACGTAAATAAGGTTATGGATTGATAACCAATTGGCTATTAAGATTATGATTAAATGAAAGTTAAAGTTTGACTTAATTTTATTTGCAGTAAATATTGAAAGCTTCACTCCAAATGAAGCCTTCAATAAATTAAAGACTAGTTTTTTCGATTTTTTGTACAAGCCTACTTGTCTCCAAATTTCCATTGTATCAGACAACCTAATCTCGCACACACCTGACAGAGAAGCCGGAACGCTTGTCTGCAGAGCTACGCAAGCAAGTGTAGTCGCTTCTTATCATATAGATGTGCCTGGCATAGGAAAGACCGATCTGAGTATTGCTCCAATTTTCACAGGTATTGCCAAAGTATCCGAATGCGCCGTTGTCGCCAAAACGAAAGCCTCCTGGAAGGTCGGTAAAACCACTTTCATTGGTTGCACCGACGTTCTCATTTAACCAATGAGTTGCACCAGTTTCTTTTAATTTGCCCCCTGCTATTGCATCCCCACCAAGAAATGTGGTTAATGTTGTCCATTCGGCATCAGTTGGGACATGCCAGCCTGTTGGTGCTATGTTGCGGCTGTCGGCTACGGCGTACCAATTGTATAAGCCTCCGTAGATAGCTTTAATTGCTGCATCGTTGTTGTACCAGCAATATGCGCCAGTGGTCAAACTAGTCCAGTATCCGTCAGTCACATTCGGTATTGGGTCACCATTGCTATATTTTGTTGTTTTCAGGTTTTCTGCCATCCAAATTTGTGTGCCTATATTAATGGTTTTGTAAACATTGCCTTCAATGTCTGTAACAGTTCCTGCTGCTGAGGCTGTTGTAAACGTAACTTCGTTGCCATAACTCGTTCCGTAAGTGTTGGTAGAGTATGCCCGAACATAATAGGTTGTATTTTCGGTTAATCCAGTAAGGTTGCTTGTAAAGATTCCAACTCCCGTCCCATCGGTTGTTTTTGAAGCTGCAGTTGTCGGATTTGCAATTGTACTCCAGCAAACGCCCCGGGAAGTTACCGTTGCACCACCATCTGAGGTAACATTTCCGCCACTTGTCGCAACTGTTGCCATGATTGATGAAATAGCAGTGGTTGAAACAGTTAAATCTGTAAATGCAGTGGCTAACCTAAGCCACTTACCAGCCATAAATATTGATAAAGTGCCTAGTCCATTAGAACCGCAATCGGTACAATAAACGATAAGTCCATCGGCAGGTTGAGAAATGGCATCAATCTCCGCACGAGTCATACGGGGTGGCAGAAACCCCTTTTTTGAAGACTTTACATCAAGCATAGCCGAGTTATTTGGGGCACTACCATCGGAGTTGATGCCTATCTGTGAAAATAATAAATTGCTGATAGAAAGCAGAATGCAGACAAAAAGTAATTTTTTTTTCATTTTTTGATACGTTTTATATTCGCAATTTGTTGTCATAAATACAATTTTCCCCTCTTAAAACCATCATTTGGTCTTGTAGTTCACCTTATTCAGATAATATTTTGAAAGATTCTGAAATGTTTTTCCTGAATTTACTTACGACTGGATTTGGATAACTATTAAATCCGTCCTTCCAGTCACTCAATTTGAAATTCAGTACTTTCACTCGCAGATCCTTAACAAAAGTACTCACTTCCTTTTAATAATTTATTCACGCCAACAATGTCCTTGTTCAGTTTGTAGGTTTGTCCAACGGCAGCAAATTTGAAGTTCGACAGAATGATCATCAGAAAAACCAATTGCATTTCAGGTCATTCCATCATAACTTGATTTTGTTATACAATATAAACACCCATCATTTGATCTGAACCACAAGTTGCAGAACCCAAACAAAATTTAAGGCCGAAGATAACGATTTGATCTCTCCAAGAAAGTATGTAGATTGAATATACAATATAATATCAATTCGGTAGGTGCCATTTTCCTCAAATACTTTTGTAAAATGGGTCGAAGATAGAATTTCCTGAACAAATATAATTGATTGGTTGATAACGGAAAATCTGGTAGAGTGCTGCTTGAGGGTGTGCGAACTTTGGCAAAGCTTATTTTGCACTCTGTGCCGTTAAAGATGGCAAACTGATAAAAAGTGCATTATATCGAGCGTTGGAATTCCACTTTGAATAAGTTTTCAATATCGGCTTAAAGAATATCCTTATAATCCATAATAAATAGATAGATAAGGTATTACGATAATTAAATAGACAAAGGGAAATATGACTCAATACTAATAAGCTGAATTTTAGTATTCGGAATGAATATTCGGATATAAACTGAAATAATTTTAACCTTCTTAGAATTTTACAGCTAAAACGGTTCTCCAAAACCCCGAAAGCTTTCGCTTCCGGAGTTGAATTTATAGACTAGGTAATAAAGGACCACATTCATAATACATTGTTGTTTTAATATGATAAAATTATTTTAAAAACCGATTTCTCAATACATGCATTGTTCCTTTGCCATCAATTGGGTTGTTTTTGGCACGGACTGTTGGTATTTCGGCATAGACGACCCGATTATGCGTCATTCTGAGTATTTAATACTGGCCGATTTGGACCAAAACAGCAATTTCTTCGGCAAACCTTGGTCATATTTTTTCCAAACACCATCCCTGACCATTATTCTTTGACACTTAACAACCAAAATATTTTACTTTTGTAAAGTACCATTCAGGCCGTTTTTTTATGAGGATGTTTGCATTTGTCCTGCTGTTTATTTCATTGTCAGGGTTTGCCCAGCCGCGACTAAACAGGCATTTTGTCTATCAGCAATTTACAACTTACAATGGCTTGGTACAATCGCAGGTTAACCGGATTTTTCAGGATCGCAAAGGTTATTTATGGATCTGTACCAAAGGAGGTCTTAGTAGGTTTGATGGAAAGAATTTCCAGAATTTTGTGGACACCAGGGACGGTGAACGGGTTAATATCCAAAATATTCTGGAAACTCATGATGGTTTTATTGTCAACTCGGTGACTAAAATTTTTAAGTTTACTTATCAGGAAGAAAACCCTGAGATCTGGAATTTCGAGGATATAAAAATTCCGGGTGACTATCGCTTTTACGTCACCACTATAAACTTCCTCAATAACTCCGACAATTGCCTTTATATCCTGAATGCCAGAAAAGATGTCTGGGAGCAGGATCATTTTGTTCATATAAAGTATGATTTTAACCGAAACATCATCCAAAATCTTCCGATTGGTGAAAGTGCAATAACCCTCTGCTATACAGATAGTAAGAATCGATATTTTTTAGGTCAGGATACAGTCTATTGTTATCGGAACGGAAACTTTCAGAGTATGCCACTTCCCGGCAGGTTCGATTTTTTCGCGTTAAATCCTATTGATTCGACAATTTACGCGTGGCAATCTTTAACCAAAACAATTTTCAGGATAGATAAAGATTTTCGGAAGGCTGCACCTGTTTTTAGGGGCATTACTTTTTCCCAGAATAGCTGGGGTGAACCCTATATATTTACGATGAACAGGTCGGGACAATTTATTTATATCAATGAAAACCATCAGGTCTGCACGATCAACCATTCCCGGCAGCAGGTCGTTGCATCGCTTAATTTTGCACGTCATCTTTTTATCGGAAGGGAGAATAACCTTTGGGTAAGCACGGAAGAGGGAATTTTTAATTTCTTTAAATTAGATTTGGAACAGTACGTTTTTAACATTGCCAAAACCATCGATAATGTGTGGTCGATTGTCTGCGGATCAGATAGTACCATGTGGTTTGGGGGTTATTTTACAGGGGTTTGGACATACGATAAACAGGACCGTATTAGAATTTACAACTACCATGATTTTAAGATATCTTCAAATGATGTGAATAAATTTAACAGCATTTACATGGGGGGTATCAGGGATAAGGAAGGCCGGATTTACATTCCATCCTATACCGGAATATTGGTCATTGATAAAGATAAATTGTGTTATAGGGATACCAAAAACATTCCTATGTCGATATACGATGATCCGAAAAATAACCAACTAATCTTGGGAAAAGTATTTGGTCTTGAATTCATCGAAAAGGGGACATTAAAAACCCTGCGCAAGATAACTTGCGACAACTACATTGTCAGCACTTGTATCAACCGCGAAGGGAAAGTGATGGCTGGTTCCTTCCGGAAACAGTATATCCTCGAAGGCGACTCCTTAAAACCTTATTCATCCGTTAAAAACCACGGCGTTATCTCTATGGTAAAGGATGAACAGGGCAATATCTGGAAAGGGACTCCGATAGGATTGTATTTCGATGATGGAAAAACAGAAACTGAAATCCTTCCCAATCTGATAAAAGGGAGTATTCCTGCTGTTTGCATCAAAAAACCCTGGCTGATGGCCACTACGGTCAAAAATATGTACCTGATCAACCTCGACGAGTTTTACAGGAATGGACATGCCAAAGCTTATCAATTTGGTGCCGAAAATGGCTATATTGCCATGGACGGCGGACAAAACGGGTTTTGTGAAGACAATGAAGGAAAGATATGGTACACTGTAACTGACAAGGTATTGCGATTTTCACCCGATAGTTTGCTCCGTCATTTCGTGGATTACGTTCCAAAACCACATTTCGCGTCTGTCTCCTACTCCAGGAATGCAATCGATTGGAATAGGGTAACTCCAGAAGATTCATCTGAACTGATTTTTGAACATGACTTCAACTCCATCCGTATCAACATGACTGCCGTTTCCGAAACCCAGACAGAGAAATTGGTTTACCAATACCGATTGAAAGGGATGTCTAATATATGGTCGCAACCCACAAAAATTACCCAGCAAACGTTTACCAATCTGGTGCCTGGAAATTACAATATGGAGATACGGTCTTCGTTGGATGGGGAACATTGGTCCGAAATCGTAAAATTACAATCCATTACAATTAAACCGGCTTGGTGGCAAAAATGGTGGGCTTATCTGATTGATATATTGTTATTTGTGACACTTGTATCAATGGTGGCTGTCTATTTTCTGAAGAGAAGGCAACAAATCGTAGTCGGTAAACTAACTGAACAGAAACGTTTGAACGAATTGAGGTTGCAATCTGTCAGGTCGAAGAACATCCCACATTTTTCGGGAAATGCGCTTGCTAACATTGAGCATTTTATCTTTAATGCCGATTTGCGGCAGGCAAATAAATTCCTTTCAAAATATTCGCGGCTCATGAACATAACACTTCGCGATGCGGACAAAGCAGGACGGTCGATTGAATTGGAGCTTGAATATGTGAGGTTGTACCTTGAACTTGAAAAAATGAGGTTTGGGGAAAAGTTGGAATATATCATCGAGGTGGATGAGTCGGTTAATCAGTCAAAGGAGCTTCCCAACATGATCATGCAGACCTGGGTCGAAAATGCCATCAAACATGGGATCGGGCACAAAGATGGGGTTGGGCGGATCCTTGTAAAGGTATGGAACATAGATTCAAAAGGTATAACAGTTTGTGTTGAGGACAATGGCATCGGGAGGACCAAGGCAGCAGAGATCGGGACCACGGGCACTGGGCAGGGACTGGCAATCCTTGAAGAACAGATCGCCATCTATAACCAAATGAACCCATTAAAATCTGTTATTACCATAGTTGATTTGGTTGGTCTGGATGGATTGCCAAAGGGAACCCGTTTTGAGATGTTTATACCGGCAACTTTCAGGTTTAATGTATAAAAGAAGTCAGAAATTCTTTTAGTTAATATCTATTCATTATGGATAAAAAGTTCAAATACCTTATTGTTGAAGATGAGGAAAAATCGAGGGAAGTCTTGTTACAAAAAATCCAGATGTGCAATATCCAGGATATCACATGTATCGGAATGGCTACCAATGCGATGGAGGCCCTTCTTTTGTCCAAACTGACCCCGCCAGATTTTATCTTGCTCGATATCAACCTTCCCGGGAAAAATGGGTTCGAATTGATCAGGGAATTACAAGTGGAAGGAATCTCACCTGAGGTTATATTTACTAGTGCCCATACCGAACAGGGGATCTTGCTTAATGCGCTGAAACATTCGCCTATCACCTATCTTGTTAAACCCATTGATATTGATGAACTTGAGGAGGCTATAAGAAAAGTATGCAGTCGGATAAAATCAAATCCAGTTGAAAATGAAATATTTGGAAAAATAAAATTTCAGGGAAATCTTGGCCCGGTTTATTTTTTGCCGGATTCTCTATTGTTCATTAAAGCAGATGCACATTCTTCCAGGTTGTTTATCGAGAATGGGAAAGAAGTGTTGGTCAACCAAAGCATATCCGAACTGGAAAGGCTTAATCTTCAGCCCTATTCGAGACTGTTCATCAGGCCTGATCGAAGTACTATTGTCAATTTAAGCAAGATCGTTGAAGTCCACACAAAGAAAAACGAGTGTGTCGTCAGGAATGGTAGTGGAACGATGGTTGTTAAAGTGTCAGAAACCGGTATTAAATTGATCGTAAAAGCGATGGATAATCTCAAATAAGGTCCTAATGAAAATAGAATATGGTTTTTATGAATTGCGCTACAGAATAATCGTAACTGGCGGCTAGCTTCTGGCAGCTGGCGGATTGTGCAAGTATTATGAATCGATTTCCAAAATGTGATTGGTATATTAATTGTATAATAGGAATATATGTTGAGACTTAAAACCTTATTTAAATTTTTTAACCTTAGTAACTCAAAATACACTACCAACCCAATAACCTTATTCCCTTATTGTTATGGCAACACTCCAAAAGCTGAATTACTGCCATCCCAAAGTTATCTGTTTTTAAGGTTCGAATCAAAATTCGAGGGTACTTAATAGGAAAAAAGTGATCACCCCCGATAAAGCGGCGCAATCAGAATGTTCCTAAAAGATCAAACGATCCCAGCGCCGCGAAGAAATAGCCTTTCGAGTATGCACAGGTATCACCTTCGACTTCGCTCAGGGACCACTTTTAGTGATAGCCTCACTTTGAGTGAGACCATCACTGGAAATAAGGTTAATTCCTTAACTTTGCCACCTTGATAATGAAAAGATAAATCTGTGCAGAATCTTAAAGAATATATCACCCATCCTGTTTTCAGTCAGATCGGGAAAATCTCAGATCAGGAGGGTATCGAAACTTATGTAGTAGGTGGTTTTGTCCGCGACCTGCTCATGGAACGCAAGAGGGAATATTATGATATTGATGTCGTTACAGTTGGAAGTGGGATTGTACTCGCGACCAAAGTAGCTGCAGCCTTGCGTCCGGGGCTTAAAGTTACCGTTTTTAAAAACTTTGGGACAGCAATGTTCAAGTTCGATGACATCGACTTTGAATTTGTTGGCGCACGTCGTGAATCGTACCAACGCGAGAGCCGCAAACCGTTCGTTGAAGACGGGACGCTCGAAGATGACCAGAAACGAAGGGACTTTACCATCAATGCCCTGGCCATCTGCCTGAACAGTGACCGGTTTGGGGATTTGCTCGATTCCTTTAACGGCGTTGGTGATCTGGAACGAAAAATCATCCGGACACCTCTTGAACCTGAGGTCACCTTCTCCGACGACCCGTTGAGGATGTTGAGAGCGATCCGTTTTGCCGCACAGCTCGATTTTATGATCGAAGACAAGACGCTTGAGGCAATACAAACCCAATGCAACCGTATTGAAATTGTTTCTCGCGAACGCGTAACCGACGAACTCAACAAGATCATCCTGTCGCCAAAACCATCCATCGGTTTTAAACTTCTTGAAAAAACAGGTCTCCTGGCGATCATACTGCCCGAAATCCAAAAACTGAAGGGACGGGAAACCAGAAACGGGATTGGCCACAAAGACAATTTCTACCATACCCTCGAAGTGCTCGACAGGATTTCAAAGAATACCGATAACCTATGGTTGCGTTGGTCTGCTCTGCTGCACGACGTGGCCAAACCGGTTACCAAACGTTTTGATCCACGTCTTGGTTGGACTTTCCATGCCCACAATTTCGTAGGAGAAAAGATGTTGCCATCCATTTTTGACCGTCTGAAGCTTCCACTTAATGAAAAATTGAAATATGTGCAAAAGTTGGTTTCACTCCACATGCGTCCGATTGTTTTGTCGGAGGAAGAGGTGACCGATTCGGCAGTACGCCGTTTGCTGTGCGATGCAGGTGACGATATTGATGACCTGATGACCCTTTGCGAAGCCGACATTACCTCGAAGAACCCCGATAAGGTAAGCCGCTTTATGTCGAACTTTCAATTGGTGCGCGAGAAGCTCAAAGACATTGAAGAACGTGACGCGCTACGAAATTTTCAACCCCCGATCACAGGTGAGATCATCATGGAGACTTTTTCGCTACCACCAGGACGTGAAATTGGTATCATCAAATCGGCGATTAAGGAGGCCATTCTTGAAGGCGAGATTCACAACAACTATGACGAAGCCTATCAGTATATGCTTGCGAAAGGAGATGAGCTAGGACTAAAAGCAAAAATTTGATTGAGTTTAATCATGTTCCAATTCGGGGTTTGCTGCCCCCCGAATTACAATAAATGGTCAATCCTGAAGGGGATGAACGGAAATAGACATGGCTTTCAATACATGGGAAATAAGGAGTGTGGGAGGAGGACTTCCCAAAAGTATGAAATATTTACCGCAAGGTTCGCAAAGTCAAAATCGCAAGGATCGCAAAGCTTTAAAATACAGTTATTTAACATTGCGAACTTTGCGAAACCTTGGCGTACATTGCGTTAAAAAGAACTTTTTGGATTCTTTGATTTATTTTGATTAACTGGTTGATATATAGATATATGAAAATAATTTTGTTTTTTCTGTTATTTCCATGTGCAATTTTCGCACAAACCCCAATCCAATTTGTAGATCCATTGATTGGCACGGCCCCCGCAACCACCGAAAGTGCCAAAAAACACAGTGAAGCAGGGTCAGAATTAAAAGGGCAAACGTTCCCAGCAGTTGGTAGGCCATTTGGAATGACACAATGGACACCCGAAACGCGGACCACCGAAGATAAATGTATTTCGCCCTATTATTATGGTGATCAATATATTACAGGATTCCGTGGGACCCATTTCCTGAATGGCAGTTGCACCCAGGAATATGGAAGCGCCACTTTTATGCCATTTGTTACAGATCGGATCGACACTCTCAAAAACAGGCCTTTTTCACGTTTCTCACACAAAAATGAAACATCCTCGCCGGCTTTCTATAGTGTTCTGCTTGAGGACTTTGGTGTAAATGTAGAAATGACGGGATCAGTCAGGTCGGGGTTGATGCGTTTTAATTTTCCTGCCCAAAAGGAAGGATACCTTTTTTTGAGGGTCAACAGTGACGAGAAAAAAGGGAAGATATGGGTCGATAGAGAGAAGAATGAGATAACCGGCTACAACCCTGTTTTCAGGATTTACCAGGGAATGGGCAAGACTGCGGGTTTCAGTGGCTATTTCGTCATTCAATTGGACCAACCATTTAAAGAGGTGGACCAAATCAGGAAAGACGAACAGTTGGTTGTCAGCTTTGGAAAAGTGAAGAACGTGAAAGTACGGATAGGAACATCATTTACAAGTTTGGAGGCAGCCAGGAACAATTTGAAACAGGAAATTACGGGATGGGATTTTGAAAAATTGGAGAAAGCCACTGAATTGGTCTGGAACCAATCACTTGGGAAAATTCAGGTCAAGGGGAATTCGAACGAGGATAAAATCAAGTTTTATACGGCACTTTACCATTGTTATCAGGTTCCAAGGATTGCCAGCGATGTGGACGGAAGTTATCAGGGTTTTGCCCAGGATACGTTGATCCATAAGGCAATAGGATTTGATTATTACGACGATTTTTCCATGTGGGATACCTACCGTGCCCTCCATCCATTGATGACGATCCTTGAGCCGAAACGCTCCCTCGATATGGTGAAATCGTTGGTTGCCAAAGCGCAGCAAGGTGGGTGGATGCCAATCTTCCCGATGTGGAACAGCTATACTGCAGCCATGATCGGAGACCATGCAAGTACAATGATTTCTGATTCCTATCTACGGGGTATAACTGGTTTTAATACCGATACAGCCTATTTCTACATGCGGAAAAATGCCTTTGTTCAACCTTCTCAGGAAGAGTATGTCGATGGTAAAGGGCGTAGGGCATTGCCAAGCTATCTGAAATATGGTTATATTCCCCTGGAAGACAGCGTATGGCAGGCTTTCCACAAACGTGAACAAGTGTCGCGTACCCTTGAATATGCGCTCGATGATTATGCACTTTCCCAGTTTGCACAAAAATTGGGTAAAAGGGAGGATTACAATAGTTTACTAAAACGGTCAAGGAATTACGTCAATGTGATTGATCCATCAACTGGTTATGCCCGTGGCCGTTATGCCGATGGACGGTGGATCGGGCCATTCAATCCTCTCGCCAAAGCCAATTTTATAACCGAGGGTACACCTTTTCAATACACATGGTATGTCCCGCAGGATGTGCCTGGCTTGATTGTTTTACTTGGTGGAAAAGCTGCTTTTGTGAAGCGGCTGGATGAGTTTTTTGATGGGGGGCATTACTGGCATGGCAATGAAACCGATCAGCAGGCCATCTATCTTTTTACTTTAGCTGGCGAACAGGCCAAAGCAAACCGGATGATCAAGAAGGTTGTTTCGGAAGAGTATGGGACCGGTCCGGGTGGACTCAGTGGAAACGAAGATGCCGGACAGATGTCGGCCTGGTTGGTCTTCTCGATGATGGGTTTCTATCCTGTTTGTCCGGGAAAACCTGAATACGTCTTGGGAACTCCTGCATTTGACGAAATAATGATCAAACCTGACATCAACAGGAAACCCTTTGTTATCAAGGCGGTTAAGGAATCTGGTAAATTAACTGATTCATTGAGTATTACATTGAATGGGAATCCTGTTGTTAATTATGTAGTCAAACATGAACAGGTGGTTAAGGGTGGGGAAATGATTTTCAAAGGGATTAAATAAAACAGACGGATAATTGAATACTGTTTTCATTAACCCAATTGAATAAACACTTTTGCACGTCAACGGTTACTGCTTCTTTCTTTGCCATAGCCTAATCTTTTTTAGTCTTTTTTGTCAACTCTTTAATTGCCTTGTCAAAATCGGAGATATGATTTTTGATCCGTTCCGACCTGTATTTATCGAATTCATCAAGCGCTTTTTTAGCAGCCTCTTCGGAGCTAACTTTTCCTGCATTTTGCAACAATTCTTTTTCGCTCAATGCCAGGAACTGGTCAAGTTTAGAGATCCATTCCGCCATTTTCATTGGCCTTTCATTCGAAGCCTGTAACTCGGCAAAATCAAGATAGAGGGATACGATCAGATTAAGCTGGTTTAGTTCTTTCTCTGTCAGGTAGTTCTTAGCTATTCTAACATCCTGTGATGTAATGTAATCGCCTTTGAAGTTGACAAGGCCCATTAATGGTTTTGAACTATCAGCGCGGTTTTTAATCAATTCTGCCGCCGTTTGACCATGAACAGCAAAGTGCATCTTATTTTGTACGGTGGCAAAAAAACGATGCGTCAGATCGTCCTTGGGATTGTAGTCGATACTTGTAGCATAAATATCTGTAACTTGCTGATAGAAATTCCTTTCACTGCTCCGAATGTCGCGTATACGTTGGAGAAGTTCCTGAAAATAACGGGCATTTTTACCGCCTTGTTTAAGCCGTTCATCATCTAGGGTAAATCCCTTTACAAGATATTCTTTTAGCCGTTGCGTAGCCCATATGCGAAACTGGGTTCCTCTTGGCGATTTTACCCGATATCCAACTGAAATAATGACATTTAAACTATAATACTTTATTGGCTTATCGGAATTAGCAATGTGCATTTTTTGCACATTGCTATCTTCGGACAACTCGCCTTCATTAAAAACATTTGCAATATGTCTGGTAATTACAGTCCGCTCACGTTGAAACAATTCGGACATTTGTTCTTGTGTGAGCCAAACAGTTTCTTCCTCCATTCGAACCTGGATGTTGGTTTTGCCATCCTTTGTTTTATAAAACAATATTTCCGATTGATTTTCCATCGCTTCTATCTATGTTGAAGTTCTATAATATGAGTCGTGTCATTCCCGAAAACATCGATTACCTTTACCATTATCTTATGGATAATTTTTAAAGCACTGTATCACAATTAATTATGATCCTCATTAGGATATGCCACATCTTTCTCGGCTGCTAATCTGATCTCTTCCAGATCAGCATATTCCGGTTTGAGCGTTTTCTCGAAATCATCGCATATCTGGTTGATGATTTCCTGCGATTCTTTGAGGAAAAACTCGCCTAAATCCTTATTCCGACGAATAAACTTACGATAGATCTTGCCAAAATCGCTATATATTTCTTCCGAATCGAAGGCTAAACCTCCAGCTTTTATTTTGGCAATCAACCGTTTACCCGAATCATCTGTTCTGACATACTCAAATAGCAATTCAATTTTGGCCTCAAATTCTTTGATCAATTCCTCAATGGCTTCCTCTTCCTTGTTCCGCTTCTCGATCAATCTAAGTATATCAAATTTATATTGGGTTCCACCGCCACCTGGTGGATCGCCTTTGCCTCCAGGTTTTTTAGGTCCTTTCCCATCAAGTTCAGGTGGCGCAATAATTCCAATTTTATTGTCAAAATAGATTTCAACATCATCAATAGGATCAACATTTTTGTTAAGGTTATTGTATTCGTTGCTGAACCTGCGCCAGAATTCCAGGAAGATAGGCTGGCTGAATTTTAAGTCAAGTTCGATTACATACTCAATCAGGTTAAGGATCCTAAAAAAAGCATTGATCTTGCTTTTGAGCTCCTTTGCATCCTTTGGCCTCGAATTGATAAAATCTGCAAAACCATTTTCCATTTCCAAAATAACCGAAATATCGGAACCTAAAGTCTTGTATTTAGTGAACGGCCCAAAATACCGTGTATATAATTCATTATGAATCAAATCGTTATAAAATACCTCAAGACGTGTTTCATCCCCAATTGGATCAAAATCGCTGACTACCACATTGCTAAAATGCTCAAAAGCCACCTTAATGTTCTGGACATTAATGTTTTTGTACGAAAAGTCGATGATCTTGCAATCGTTCTTGTATTTTATTTTCCGGTCAACCCTCGAAATGGTCTGAATGGCGTTAATGCCCCTGATCTCCTTGTCGAGGAACAGTGTATGCAATTTGGGTTCATCAAATCCTGTTTGAAGCTTGTCAACAACAATCATGAGGCCGTTCTTCTTAACAGCAAAATTCTGTACTATTTTTTCCTCCGAAAGGTTATTGTTTAGCGAACCACAACTTACATAATCGGGATTGTCGGAATAGATGATGTAAACAGGCGAATCTTTAAACCGCTCAAATTTTGGCTCTTTCACAGCTGCCTTAAAATACCCGTCAATAAAGCCTTTGTATTTAATTGCCGATTTGATGGAAGAAACTGCAAGCATTGCCTTGGCAGTGCCCCTGATGTTATGAAACACAATGGAAACCAGGCGGTCAACAACAAATTTGGAAATGGCCTGGATTCGTTTTTCGTTCTCGTAGATTTTTCGTTTGCGTATCGCATATTTTTTGCCATACTCGTCTGTTCCGGTATCGGGATCGTCAGGGACAGGACCATATCCATGATCCTCCTCAAATCCTTTCAATTCATTTTCGGGTATCTCGAAGAACATCTTTGCCGATACGGGGACGATACCGTTAATCGGATTCAAGATATATCCGTCTGCGATGGCCTCTTTCATCGTATAACTATCGAAAGGTATCCAGATCGGCATATTCTCGGCAAAATGGCTGAACTCGCCAAAACGGGCGAGCGAATGGTCGCTTGGTGTTGCCGTGAAACCTACGATCAGGTTTTTCCTTTTCTGCAGTTCCTTGTATTCTTTGTTGTTGTCGAAACTGGACTGGAGATCATCGAAAAGTGTCACCATCTCCTCGTGCTGTTCACCCGTATTGGAACGATGGATTTCGTCAATCAGGAATGCGATCCTTAAAGTGGCCAATTTCTGGACGATCTCAGGGGCCAAAACGTCTTTAATCGTGCTGAATTTTTGCAAGTTAACCACAACTACCCTGATATCGCTTTTCAGGGCATCTATGAATGTTTTCTGATTGGTAACCTCTACAAACATCTTGTTGCTAATGTTCATGTTGAACATTTTGGTGTCGAGCTGATCGCGCAACTGCAACCGGTCAACCACCAACATCACCTTATCGTAAACGTACCGGCCATCTTTGCGGAGGTCTTTTAACTGAAGTGCCGTCCAGCCAATGATATTGCTTTTCCCAAAACCGGCAGCATATTGCAGCAGCAGTGAGTAAACATTCTTGTTGTTCTGGTATTTCTGGCGCCTATAAATCAGTTCTTCTATTTGAGCGTTGCCAACACCAATCGATTTCAGTTCGGCCTTAAGTTTTGAAATAAAGTAGTCAGGCTCAGTTTCATGTTCGAGAAACTCGCCTATTTTACCCATGATCATGTCGGTGCCAAATTTCTGTTTTGGGCGCGGACTGATCAACCAACCGTCGTTGTGCTTGTATTCCTTGGTTTTACTTCCCTCTTTTTTAATGAATTCCCTTTCGATAAAATTGTAATAAAGGATCTCTTTTTCGATCATACGCTTATCGTACAGGGCTTTAAATACCTCCTCAAAACGTTCGGTCTTGGTTCCGTTTGGCTTTCTTAAAGGATATATTTTGAAATCATTTGACAGCTTTTTCTCATATTCTTCGAAATCGTAACTATTATTGGCCACAGTATTTTTAATTTCATCGAAGGAGGTGGAAATGTTCCTGATTACAAACGTGTCGTTTACGTCGGTAGTGGTGATATGGATTGCCTTTTCAAATATTTTGAGAAACTCTTTTCTGATGCTTTGCGATATATCGTTTCCTTCGGCAATGGTCAAATACTCCTGGACAGCAGACAAATAATCCTTTGAAACTTTCTTCCGGCCATTGTTCTTTGCATTCTGGTTGTTGTAGTTGCTTTTCAATTCGCTATATCCCAAATAGATACCATTCAAGAAGAACGATAGGTCTGGGCGAAATGAATAAAGTTGTTTTCCTTCGTGCCTGAAAGTGTAGGGCAACTCTTGTACAACCGAAAAAATATTCTCGTTAAAAAGCTGGTCTTCCTTAAATTCGGAGCCTGAAGGGTAAAACAGGTAAAGGGTCACCCCTTCAAATGTGACAGTTTTGTTGCCGTTGATAAAGATCGCCATGTTCATCGACGATTTTATACGGCCATTGATAAATTCCATAAAGGCATCGAGCAACGCTTTTTCGCTGTTGAATTTTCGCAACAGTTTGCGGTAATTGTCTTTATTTAAGGACGTTTCACTGATAAAGTGTTTCAGGTCTTCGACAATCAGGAATTGGCGCGAAACGGTATTTGCCTTTACCTCTTTGTACAACAATCCATCCGGTTGCGTACACAAGAAGTTGATCAGGTATTTGTCTTGCAGGTCGAGTTCGTTCATTTTGGGATATTTTTATCTGTTATAATCTGTATTAAAAATTCCTTAAATTTGTACCCAGGTTCATTCTTCATCCGAAAGAAGGAAATCGAAAAACGCAAGCCTTGAAGTTCTGCGTTTTTTGCTTTTTAAACAATTCAACTAGAGGTTGATTCATCAAATCCAATTGGTTCATCAGCAATTAGAGTAAAAATTTCAAATTTTAAATCCTCATTAAAATCATTTTCGCCATCTACAAATGATTTTATAATCTTCTGCAAAAGTTCTTTATCTATTCTCCCAGCTGCAAGGTGATAACTTATGTTTTCCATATCTCTAAGGAAACGGGGAAGGCAATATAAATATCCATTAATCGTCAAAAACTGAACACCTAAAGTAATGGATAAACGCTTATTGCCATCGGCAAAACAATGATTCTTATTGATAGACCAAACCAAATGGTTTAATTTTTCTTCAAATGTAGGATAATAATCATCGTTCTGGATATGTTCCAGCACACTGTCCAAATAACCAATATTGATTGTATCTGTTGATCCACCACCGCTAAGTTCCACGGTTTTAAGATGGGTAATTACGGCCTGTTCCCGGTTGATATATAGAATCATAGCTATTCCCTCTCTTTAAGGCGTTTCAATGCTTCTTTATATTCCTCTAACCGTAGCTCCACATCTTTACTTCTTTCTCCAAGAAAACGGTCAAAATCTTCTTTTGGTACCGAACTTATGTATTCTTCCAGATTTTGATGTAAAGCATCGCGAAAGCATAAATCGCGACTTGCCATTTTTTGACGGGCCTTTTCGCGCAATGGTTCCCAAAGCTTTTGTTGCTCAAATTTTCGAAAGGCTGTATCTACCTCAAAAGATGTTAATTTCCTGTTTAACCGAAGAGATTCGGTTTTTAGCACATCGGCAAAACCAGTTTCGTAGCTCGAAATTAAATCCAAAACTTCGCTGTACATGGTGTGCCGAACATTCTCTGACGAATCAAGTTTTAAAATCTTACGGTACTCACTGGCGTTTTCTTTAAAAATACTGGTATAGATTTTATTGGTATAAACGATGTATTTGAAGTTACCCATTGCTACATAATCTCTTAGGGCATCGGTAAACTCTTTTCGGTAGTCCTCGCCACTGAGTAAATTGACAACAAAATCTTCATCGCGTTGGTTGATGTACTTGGTGCCACCACCGGTACGTTTGTTGATGGTGTCGATCACAATATCGAGAATGGTACTTCGCATTTCTTTGGCTTTCTCGCTATCGATAAGCAACATAGAAAGATTCAGAAATGCCCGAAAATTAAAGATCCCCAATCGTACAGTTTTGATCCTGAAATCCATTTCAGGATCAAACTGATTCTCAATAACTAATTTGAAGTCTATCAGACGTTTACCTGTGAGTACTACGTAACCGTTTTTTGCCAGTTCTGCTTCATTATTTGCCAGACATTTGTTAATGGTACGCTCCGAAACTTCAAAAAACTGGACCAATTGTTTTTTGGTGAACCGATATTCACCTTCAAACAAAACACCCTCCATGCCCACTGCTTTTTGGATTTCCTGCAATGCATAAGGGTTGTTGAGTACATTTTGCCGTGCAATACCCGATGTTGTTAAATTTTTGCTCATGGTGTAGCTTTTATTTCTCTGTTGTTTTTGGTAATGAAATCCATTTCGTGACCAAACTGATTCGTAATTACTAATTAGATAATAATCAATTAGTTGCCAGATACCGCTTCGTAACCTTTTTTTGCCAATTTTGACTTGTTATTGGCAATTGCACGTTCTTATTTTGAAGTCTCTTCTTGCATTTTCAATTTTCATGTATTACATTTGGGCTCAAGAACAACATCAAGGATAGCATCCCTGGTTCGACGCCTCCAACAAAGAGGCGTTTCTCTTTTAAAGGTATTATGTTCACGAAATCGATTTCATTAACATGTTGGTGCTCTATTACTAACTTTAAGTCAATGAGGTGTTTACCTTTGAGTACTCCGTAACCGTATTTTGCCAATTCTGCCGGGTTATTGCCAATTCCCCGTTCTTGTTTTGAAATCTCTATATGCATTTTCAATCTCCAAGTTTTATAGATTTTCAGGCCTTTTACTGCACATCAACTTGACATACAATTGTCTATCACCCTTCCCACGTTTTATCACCTCGTTAAACTCAACGAGGTGATGCCCTATCTCTTGCACTTTATTTTTTATTTCCAGCCCATTATTTTTTTCAATCCAATAATCCTGTAAATCCTTCAATCCTGTTTAAATCCATTAATCCTGAAAATCATGTTCAGACCCTTATTTTCCCCGTCACCACATCGTTGATCAATGTCTTCCGCAACTCCTTTAATGTACCGATCTGTCCCTTTACATTTGCAACGATACTGTCGATCTTTTTGGTCTTTTCGTCAAGATAATTAGAAATTGCAATTTGCTCATTCATAGGTGGATAGGGGCTTGGAAAATTGTTCAATACAAAAGGGTTTAAATGGGGAATCCCCATGCCCGCCGGAATTTGCTTAATCGTATATTCAATTTTATCTCTTAGGTGGAAAAAGTACTTAGGAGACATCATTTTTTTGTTTACCACGATTTTAGCAATTGTTGAAGACAAATACCCTTTTTTGCCGTTTAGAATCTCGCCAACACCTGCACCATCCCATACTATTATGTAATCATCTTCATTGACTATTAATGACTTGGACGGACTGTAACAAAAGGTCTGGAAACCGACCTCGTCATTGCGCAAATACTCAAGTGATAGATTCGGAAGGCTCTTCTCAAAATAAACATCCGAAAAATCTAAATTTTTCCCTTTTATGGTTTGCGCAAAACTTTTAAACCTTTTCACCTCCCAATGCTCCGGTATCTTCCCAATCCATTCGATGCCGCTTTCTTTTAGGTTTACACTTTTATCCAGGCCACGGCAAACGGTTTCGTTGATCAGGCTTTTGCGAAGTTGCTGATAATGGGCTATTTTCTGTTCCAATAAAGCAGCTTTCCGGTCGATGGCAGATGTTTTTTGGTCGAGATAGGTTGCAATCGCGGTTTGCTCGGAAATGGGAGGGCATTGTAAGATTAGAAATTTAATAAAATCTTGATTCATATTAGGTTGCGTTGCACCAATGTTTATGCTCCTAATTGCGTCATACTTATGTATAAACCAATAAAGTATGTATTTTGTAATTACATTTTTAGGAACATACATTATACATGCAGCCTGATTTGTAGTTGCCGGTATTTGCAAAAGTCCAACAGTTCCCCTTGTTTTGCCTTGGCCATACATTGCAATTGCAAGAGAATTAACTGGATAAATTTTTAATCCCGACTCTTTAAATGCGAGTTGTGTTATTTTTTGTTTTGTATCAAAAATCAAATCGTTATTTAAGTCAGTTGTATTTAACCAAAAAATTGTTCCATTTTCATAATAGTCTTCTCTTGAGGTACTTGGAGTTGTACCACTTCCTATTTTCATAAAAACATCTTTGATTCTTTTTTCTTCCCAGTGTTTCGGAATTGTGCCCAACCAATCTAACCCGGTGTTTCTATATTTATCGTATTTAGCCAAATTCATAGTGACAATTCGTTTTCAAGCGTTTTTAATTGATCTTCAAGCGATTGCAAATCTAACACTATTTCAGATACTTCGCGCAACTGTTCGGGCTGGTAGAACACCTTGTTGAAATTGACCTCGGCGCCGATCACATTGTCGAGGTACTCGAAAGGTTTGGTGATGTATTTCGCCATAAAACCATCGATGCGCTGCCGGTTCTCTTCCGGATTGGGCGAATAAGGGATAATCTCGTAATCTTTCTGGTAATCGGGGGCAAGCTCCACGGAAATTGTTACAACTGCTTCTTTTGATTTGACGTTTTTCTTTAAGGCAGCTTTAATTATAATTTTCCCACAGCCCAGGATCTTTTGTTTCCCTTTTGTTTCTTCAATAATTGTCTCTTTATCAGTATCGTACCAATAAATTGATTTAGAAGTGGTTACTTTTAGGTCGTTCTCCTTGTAATCAAGCCCGGCAATGATGGGTTTCAGATGGTTCTCGAAATAATCTTCCAGATTACGGAATTTGGTTTTGTCGTAAGTGGTAATTTCAAAATCGGTCAGTTCGATCATTGGGGAATCGTCAGTGCCAACCTGTACAATTTTGACAGGTTTCAGCGGGATCGATTTGGCCCGTTTTTCTTCACCTTCGCCGTTGGCTTTTACAGGAAGTTCAGATTCAAGGCTTTTCCCATTTTCATCGACATTGGTCAGCAGTATCGATTGTTTGTTGAAATAGAAATGCCACTTGTCGAAGACTTTGGCAAACGCATTGTCTTTAAAATCGGAAAGAGTTTGTACAATAACCATCCGGTTGGCCAGGTCCATCTCCTTGCGCTTTTTGCCCCGCGATTTTTTGAGCGGAACAAACATTTCGCTTGCGTTGATCAGGATCACCTTGTCTTTCCGTTCGACCGGTTTGTTCTTGTTGAACACCCACAAATAGGTATAGATGCCGGTATTAAAAAACTCATCGGTAGGCATTTGGATCAAAGCCTCCACATAATCGTTGTCGAAAAAGAATTTGCGGATATTGCTTTCGCCGCTTCCCGCGTCGCCGCTAAAAAGGGTGGAACCGTTGTGTACGACAATAGACAACCCATTGTCGGCCAGATGGTAAAGGATGTGCTGCGTGAAAAGGAACTGTCCATCCGAAATGGAAGGTTTGTCGTGGAACCGTTCGGTCTGGTCGTTGTCGATGTCTTTTTTGTACCCTTTCCAGTCAACCCCATAGGGTGGATTGGCTACCACGATATCGAATTTGTTGTGGATGAACTTAATATCGACAAGGCTATTCCCGTATTCAATTTTGGAGTCCTTTCGGAAACGGCTTTCAATTTTGGCCAAAGCATAAAGCGTGTCGCTCCAATCCTGTCCAAAAGTAGCGGTAGGACGGTTTTTAAATTGCTCCTGGATTTTATCTTCCACCCCAAAAAGCAAGTTCCCGCCGCCGCAGGTAGGGTCGAATATCGTAAGGAATTTGCCGTTGTCTTCGATTTTTGAGGTGATGATTTCAGAAATCAAGGAGATGATATCATCAGGCGTATATTGTTCCCCGGCAGTTTCAGCGGAAATATCGGCCCATTTGCGCTTGATGTGCTCTTCGAGTGTGGTAATTTCGGAGTTGTTGAACGGTGCCAGGTCGATTTCGCTCCAGGTCTTCACCGTGGCAAAAAGTATCCCTTTCTTTTTCAATTGTCCACTGATGCCTGAAATGTCGAGGAATTTGGCCTCTTCGTTCCCTTTGTCAACGCCCAACAGGTATTTTGTTTCGGCATCGAACGCCTTCAGATAAGCATGAAAATCGATGTCGAAAGTCTTGTCGTTGGTGCAAATATCCTTCAGCGTTTTGTTGTTGCGGATCACATAGTCGTTGAACCCCAGTCCCAGATCTTTAAATTCTTCGATAAAACCCTCTATATCAGAACGGCTGATTTCGTTTTCGAGTTCTTTTGCATACCGGATCAGCCGGCTTTCTACCATGATCAATGCAAAGAAGGGCATCATAAATTTGGGAAAATCGCTCTGTTTTATCCCTGCACCAATGAGCAGGTCGGCTGTTTTCCAGACATCCGATTCGTACTGTGATATGTTTTGAGACATGCGTTGTAATCTGGGTTAAAAATTGAATTTCCAAATTTACAAAATATGTCAAACCATATCAGTTCTTGGCAAAATTAATCAGCTCGGTATTAAACTTAACGGTTTCCTCCAGGAACATACTGTGACCGCTATTTTCAAATGGAACAATTTGTGAATTTTGAATACCGGCTTTCATCTGTTCGGCCAAATCAAAGGAACATATCTTGTCTTTCTTACCATGTAAAATCAAGGTGGGAATTGTTATTTTGTCGAGATCAGATCTCAGGTCCGTATCGCGCAAAGCAATTAAACATTGACCTGTAGCATAAGATGATGCACTTAGATTGATCCCATTTAACCAATTGCTTATCCCTTCATTTAATGAAGTTTCGGTTGCAGAGAAAATCTTACCAAAATTGGACAACAACTGAGGCCGGTCCCTGTCATTCAATTCAATCAAATCATCAACTGCATTGATGGGTAGGTTGTACCTGAAATCGTCGCGTTGTGTCCATATTGGGGCTGCTGCCCCGCACAAAACCAACTTGGAAACATGTGCCCCGTTATACAACGACACATAACGGATTGCAATGGACCCGCCCATTGAAAAACCAACAAGGACAGCATCTTTTACATCAAGTTTGCTTAACACATTTTTGATATCCAAAGCATGAACATCATAATTGTATAGCCCATAAGGCTTATCGGATTTACCGAAACCCCGTAAGCAAATGCCTATTGCCCTGAAGTTGTTTTTTATCAAAGCATTGTATTGGTATTCATACATATCGTCACTTAAAGGCCAACCATGTATCAATACAACGGGCCTGCCTTCGCCTGCATCTGTAATATGAAGGCGAACATTGTGTTCCACTTCAATGTATTCTGCCCTGGTCCAACCTGATATTGTCTTTTCCATCGTTTTAATTTTTTATGATTATTAAATTTATTCTTTTTTATTCGGTTGTTTTCCCATCAAATTTAGCTCCGTTATCTTGAGCATCTTTTTTTGTTGCTCTTATAATGCCATCTTTATGTTGAGGAAGGGCGTAGATGGTGTACATTTTTAATTCTTTTGTTGCATCCGCATTTATTACATTGTGCTGAGAACCAACTGGCACAATAATTACATCACCACTTTCAACATTGTATTCATTATCATTAATGATACATTTTCCCTTTCCATTTTCGAACCGGAAAAACTGATCGCTGTTTAAATGTATTTCTGACCCGATATCTTCACCCGGTTTTAAGGTCATTAATACCAACTGAAGATTTTTGCTTGTGTACAATACTTTTCTGAAATTTTCATTTTTCAGTGCCTCTTCTTTTATATCACTTTTAAATCCTTTCATTATTGATTTTTTTGGTTCGACAGAAGTTGTCAGTTCATTTGTTAAACTTCTGACAGTGTCTTGTTTAAGTGCACTTCCATCTGGATGTTTTGCGTTCTGTGGATTATTGCAAGCAGAAAGAACTAGAATAAAAAGGCCTAATGTTAAATGTGAATTTTTCATTTTATTAAATTTCCTAATTAATATATTGATCATCATTATAAACTGAGAATGTTTTTTTTAATGCTACTTTTCAATTATTCAGAAGGTTGTTTCAAATCATAAGACTTCGCTCAGATGTTTATAGTTGGACGAAATAATATTGAATGCTTCATCCATACGCCCACCCAACATCATTTTTCCCATATACAAAGCAAAGCCTTTCAACTGGCTATATTCCAGTTTTGGAGGCATGGCAAGGGCATTCGGATCAGTCTGGATCGTAATTAATATAGGACCTTCAAGC
>CAIYPA010000125.1 GCA_903927965.1 uncultured Bacteroidia bacterium
ATCATTGAAAATGCTTCCGTTAATGTCATCCGATTTTTCATCCGTAATTTTTGCCCGAAAGGTAGCGGTCAGATTAAAGCCAAACAAGACGTGCAAGACCGGTTGCTTACGCTGCTTCGATAAGATTAGGTCGGCAAGTTTCTTCCTGACATTATTTGCTCCTCAATTACTCAATGCATAAATAGCAGGGCTCGAACGGCAAAAAAAAGTTTAAGCATTCCAAAAATGGCTCAATACTTTCTACGGTATCTTTGTTACAGCGGATGGCGTACCGGATGACCTTACATCAAAAGCTTTTAAGAAAGTAACTTGAAAGTATCTCGCGGGAGAGTTAAGGGAGTGACTGAAATATCACTTACTCTATTTTGTAGTAAACAATGTCTTTAGCATAGTGCTTCTGAGTTTGGGATTGCTTTTCCGAAGGATCGGAACAAGTTGTCGTGCAGAAGATTATCTTTCAAATTTAGATTGTACTGCACTCCGCGCAATGACAGGTCATGAGTGTAAGAGTGCTGTAATTTTGTTTGGTATCATCTTCAACTTTTGAAACTTTGTGGCGTAAACCGCAATTTTAAAATCTTTCTTTTGAGTTATTTATCTACTTTTGAATTTCAAACCAATAACAAGTCTGGGACATGACGAAGAAATATGCCTTTGGAGCCGATACCGGTGGAAGCCATATCAGTGTGATTGCGATGGATTTGGAAAAGGGGGACATTTCCGATTGCTGTTACGCAAACAGCAATGTTGACAATTAAGCTTCTACAGAAGAAATTAAGAATGGCTCGAACTAAAGGGAAAATATTCAGAATCAAGCGTTTCTCTGTGCTGGACGGCCCAGGGATCAGGACTTTCGTTTTCCTGAAGGGATGCCCGCTGAACTGCGTTTGGTGCCACAGCCCCGAGGGAATTGATTCTGAAATTTCGATCTGGTTCAATCAGAGCGATTGCATCTCGTGCAGCAGGTGTGTGGTCACCTGTCCCGAAGAAGCCCTGAAAATGAACAGTGAGTATGGGCCAAATGTATTGATCGACCGTTTAAGGTGCAAGGTAAGCGGAGATTGTGTGAAGGTTTGTCCGACAAATGCGATCCAGTTTACTGGCACGGTTACTTCACTTGAGGAGGTATTCAATGAAATTGTAAGGGATATTGCATTTTACAATTCATCGGGCGGTGGTGTTACATTAACTGGAGGCGAACCGCTTTTCCAGCCCGATTTTGCCTTTGAAATCCTGAGTTGGTGCAAGGATAAAAATATCCATACCGCCATTGAAACCTCGATGTTTGCCAGTCTGGAAACAATCAAACGGATTGCACCGGTTACCGATCTTGTGTATGCAGATCTAAAAATCATTGATTCTATTACACATCAACATTTTACAGGTCAGTCAAACGAAATCATCAAAGAAAACTTTGCCTTTCTAGCTCGATCGGGCAAAAATATCATTGTGAGGGTTCCTTTGGTGCCAAATGTAACCGATACGACCGAAAACAAGGTTGCAATTCAGGAGTTTGTCAGTTCATTCAACAAAGAAATTCCAATCGAATACATTCAATACAATCTGCTTACCGCCAACAATTACAACAGGCTTGGAATCCCATTTCTAATGGAACATATTAGTAATGAATGTAATAACCTTGGGAAATAGTTAGGGTAGGTTTTCTTTCCACCATCGAAAATTGTCCGAAATAATGATTTCATTTTTTTTATAATGAAGTGTTGTTTTCATTGGTATTAAACGGTACTGTAGGTTATACTTCTCAGCAAGTTGTCGAATTTCAGTTGTATCATCATATGTTAGCATAAACTTCCCTTTGATATTTGAGGTAAGTTCAAATAATCGTTCATGGTCTATCAATATGGGTATGGAGGGGGATTATGACAGTAATTTCTTCATCTAATTATATTTGGCTTTCGTACTCTCGTCTATATTCATCATAAATGACACGTAAAACTTTCATTCTATCTTCAACCTCTAAAAATTGGTTGCAAATACTAAGAATCTCATTTTTACTAATTGACTGAATTTTCATATTGATTAGATAATTCCTTACATCCGTTGAAATGGCATCAATAATTAAAACTACTTTTCCATCATTCATTCTTTCAGAATCAAAGTTCAATTTTATTTCCGAAAATATTTCCTCCGCAGCTTTTAGATTAAATAGTTGCAGTTTTTTTATTTGATATACTACTCCAAAATTGGTAGATAAATCAACACCTTTATCATGAGCAGAGGTTCTTGTATCACGATAAATTTTACAGGCAAACTTTTCTAAATGAATCTTTATTATCGAAAAACTAAATACTTCAAAATTGGAAGGGTTAAGGGTAATATTTGCTTCAATAAAACGCTGAAATTCACTTTTATCAATTGCTATTTGTAATCTTTCATGATTGTTTCCTAATGTGGGTATTAGGCCGATTTTTTTATCAATATGTTGTTTGATTGTTTCTGGAAGCCAATTAACTAACTCTTTTGCATTTTCCTTGAATATTTCAGTTAATTCAAATGATTTGCCGTTAACGATCAACACTCCATATCTGGGCAGATTTCTTATTGGATAAGCATCATAATATTTACCACCAGTATGCAATTTATGTCCGATGAAATTTTGCATGAAAAATATCGCATTATGATAAGCTTTTTTAACTTCTGAATCAATAAATTCAGCCTTCTCAGAAACAAGATATTCTTTCAATAAACCAAAAGTAATAATAGGAAAAATCACCTTTGTTTGTGATTTTTTAAGCATGGAGAGAATGGTTTTTTGCAAATTATTTCTGGATTATCCATAAATCTCAAGTTCTTGGAATTCTTGAATAAAATCATTTAGTACAAAATCTTTTGCAATACTACCAAATGCTATTTCATCAATATCACTTCTAAAAGCCACTGTTAAATATTCAAACTTCGTATAAATAATCCTTTGCAGTTTCAACGATAGAACCTTGGTTACTCTGTCTGGAACAAGATCGTAAAGAAAAAAAGCAAAATCAGATTCGTTTTTATCAAATTCTGGTAGAGAGGTTAATGTATTGTAGAAACTTGATTGTAATGCAACTACCTGTTTCTTATTCCATTGCTTCAAAATAGAACCCTTTGCAATTATTTGCGGTATAAGTCGTTTTCTTGAGGACGACAGATAATCAGGTTTAGGATATTTAAAAGCTTTTGTCCAGGTAAATAATGGAGACGGTTCTTCCAAATAAGCAGTAAAAGGGCCAGTCAAATTCCCCGAAATATAGACAGCTTGTACTTCAAGTGACCCAAAATCCAATACCCTACCCCTGTCGTCATAAGAAACTAAAACGTAATCAATGTTGCCTGCTGATTTCCCATGTTTATCCTTTAGCTTCACTTCGCCGACATGAGTCCATGCAGTTTTACTTTTAAAAATAAAGCTTGCAGCATCACTTATAATAGTCCAATCTTCCCTGAATCTTATTGGACAGATGATCACCTGTTTATCTTTGTGGTTTAAGCTGCAAACTCCCAAAGGAAACTCAATACTGTTTTTTGTGCAATTGGATACAATATTATTATAGGGGCATAATTTATTCGTTCGATAACGTTTTGACCTTTCTGTCTCATTATCAATAGGGAAGCCAAAAACCTCTCCTAACGGTTGAACATCTTTTTTATCAATACTCATTTGTCAAAATTAGCAATTAATTATCGTTTTTATGTGTTTTTACCGTATGTTAATATTTAAAGCTAAAAGTATTGTTTACATCCCTTGCGCAAAAAACGGTATCCAACACTTCCCTCTTATTTCCATATCTATTTAATTTAAAGCTAATTAGAGTTCTCTTATTCGCAAATACCTTTGTATCTATTACTGACCTGACGTTTCCGCCGATCCATCGGTATTCGAATACCGGTGCTACACCAAAGTTGTTGACTCTTTGAGGGTAGATGGACCGTCCATCGATATAATCCGATTCCCATGAAACGTACAACGTATCACAAAGCGGCACTTTAGTAAACCGCTCAATCTTAATTGATAACCCGGTTAATTTGCGAAGGGGGAAAGATAAATACTTTGCATTCTGCTCAAGTTGCATAAGAGATATTTTCTGGGTTGAAGTGAAGTAAGTTGAATCACCTACAAAAATAAAATTGTACCAGTAAGCCCCCTTCGTTTTTTTCAAAGTATAGGAAAAGTTGCCTTTACTATCGGTGCGGAACTGTCCCGCCTCTGTGGGGATTGTTTCAGTATCATCATATACCAATCCCTGGATGACCACTTTCCTGTAAGGAATCAACTCTTTTGTATCGTCGTCTATAATTTTCCCTTTGATGTCGAGTGTACCTTCCGTCTGAAGGCAACTCATTAACATTAAACAAGCAGAAGTGGCGATTATTAATGAAATTTTCATTTTCCAGGAGTTCTTATCGATTACAAATTTTCACGTTGGAATTTGTTCAAAATAATAAATCAGAACGTTGATCGTGGATGTCGTACAGGATGGTGGACTACTGTCAAATCATTTCATTAGCAATTTAAATTCAGGCGTACTTTTGTAATAACGCCTGAAGCTTGTCTTTTTTAACTGGTTTTGCCAGATAGTCATCGAAGCCGGCTGCCAGGAAATGATTTTCGTCACCGGTTTGAGCATAAGCCGTAATGGCAATTATCGGCAGTTCAGGCCTGAATTCATGGATCAGTTGGGTCGCTTCAAGCCCATTCATGACCGGCATTTTAATATCCATCAGCACGAGGCCAATTGTTTCGTTGCCTTTACATATTTTTACTGCCTCGGCACCATTCACAACATGTATATATTTGCACCCAATCTTACTCAATACGATATCCATGTACTGATAGTTTGACTCCTCGTCTTCGGCAATAAGCACCACCAGCTTTTTAATGTCTGTTGACCCGATTGTCTTTACGATGGAAGGCTTTTCTGGCACGATTGGAACCTGATATGGAACAGTAAAAGTAAAGGTGGAACCCTTCCCCTTTTCAGAAACCACCTGAATGACCCCTCCAAGCAATTTAAGCAAACCTTTGGCAATACTTAGCCCCAAACCACTGCCTTCGAACCGTCGTGTGGTCGAATAATCCTCTTGTGAGAAGATGTCAAAAATTACCGCCAGTTTATCGGGTGCTACTCCGGTGCCTGTGTCCTTAACAAAAAATTCAAGGAAACCCAAGGCAATCCGGTAACCACATGTTATGCACCCTTGCTTCGTAAATTTCAAGGCATTGTCAATTAGGATGCTTAATATCCTCCTGATCAATGCACTGTCGGAATAGAGGGTTATGTCAATAGGTTCAGTTGGGATGACTGCCTCAAAACCAATTTTATTTTCAGAACACAAATGCCATGTATTTTCAATGATACCTTCAAATAAAGGCCGCAGCAAAAACTCTTTTTTGTGTACTTCCATGGTATCCGATACAATCCTGGCCATGTCCATATAATCTGAAACGGTATTCATCAGTCGGTTGCCCGATTTCTCAAGGATGGCAAAATACTCTTTCCTTTTCTCATCCGAAAGATCAGGTTCGACAAGAAATCGGCCGAAACCAATGATCCCATTCAACGGGGTCCTGATTTCGTGCGAGATATTGTTGATAAACGCTGTCTTCAACCGATCGCTTTCTTCGGCTTTTTCTTTGGCAAAAACCAATTCTTCAAGCATCTTTTTTCTCTCTGTGGTATCTGCATCAACACCACGATATCCCATGACATTCCCTTTATCATCAATGATGGGACTGCCGCTTGTGGTCAGAATCAATATATGCCCATCCTTGTGAATGTTTGGGTTCTCAAAATGTCTGAATGAATCTCTCCTGGAGAAAACTTCAAAGGCAGCCTTTCTTAACTCTTCTTTTTTTTCAGGAAGGAAGAAATCATAAAAGTATTTTTGACCGACAAGTTCATCTGAGGAATAACCTAACAATGACTGACAAACAGGGCTTGCATAGGTGTACAACCCATCTTTGTCAACTTCCCATATCCATTCCTGTGCATCTTCTGAAACTGTCTTGAAACGATGTTCGCTCTCCTGTAAAGCTTTCGCTGCTTTTTGATGGTCCTCTTTTTCTTTTGCCTCATCCAACGCCCGTTTTACGGCAAAAGGCAGCCTTTCCGGCCTATCTTTCAAAACATAATCAACTGCACCCAACTTAAGCAATTCAATAGCAGTTTCTTCTCCGATGGAACCTGAAATACAAATAAACGGTGTATCCGGGCAAATCTCCTTGCTGATTTGCAGGGCACCAAATGCATCAAAACCAGGCAATCTAAAATCGGACAAGATAATGTCGTAACTATTTTCGTGTAATGAAAGGTTAAACCCAGCTTCATTTTCAACGTGGGTTACATCCAAAATGTACCCCGCATCAGCCAATTGTTCCTGGATCAATTCAAAGTCGATCGGTGAATCTTCCAGCACAAGTATCTTGAGCTCAATGCCTTCAATCTTATTTTTTTCGTTCATCAATTAATCATATTGGGGTTGTTCGTTCAGTATGGCCCAAAAGATGCCAATGTGTTTCACTGCTTCAATAAAATCCTTGAAGTTTACAGGTTTTACCACATATGCATTCACCCCCAGGTCATAACATCGTTTCAAGTCTGGTTCTTCACGCGATGAAGTCAACATGACGACAGCAAGGGTCTTGAATTTTTCATTCGCACGGATCGCCGCCAAAACTTCAATACCGTCCATTCGGGGCATTTTGATATCAAGCAACAACACAGAGGGATTGCCTTTCTTCCGGTTTTTGAATTGACCTTTATAATTCAGGTATTCCATGACCTCCACTCCATCACCAACTACAACAACCTGGTTTGCAAGGTTATGCTCCTTTAGAGCCTCGATGGTCAGTTCCGCATCCTGTGGATTGTCCTCAGACAATAAAATGGTTTTCAAATCTATCATTGTTAGTCCTCCTGGTTTTTTGGTAATTTAAAAAAGAATTTTGCCCCTTTGTTCAGCTCCGCTTCCACCCATATATTCCCATTGTGTTTGTGTATAATGCGTTGAACATTGGCCAAGCCGATTCCTGTCCCCTCAAAATCGGTCTGGGAATGGAGGCGTTGAAACACCCCAAACAGTTTATTTGCGTATTTCATGTCGAAACCCACCCCATTATCGCGAACGCAAAATACGAAATTTTCCTTCTCTTCCCTAACTTCTATGGCTATTTCTGCTGGATCTTTAAACTTTGTATATTTAACTGCATTGTCCAGAAGGTTTACCCAAACCTGTTTAGCAGGGAGTAATCGCCAAATACCACTGGCAATTTCTGCACCGTCCAAACTATATTCCTGTTTCTTGTATCCGGTTCAATTTTTTCAAGTACTTCGTTAATCAAAACATCCATATCAAACTTTGCTTTGTGCAACTCCTGCCGTCCGGTCCTTGAAAATTGAAGCAGGTCATCGATTAGCGTTCCCATCTGTTTTGCAGCATTTGTAATGATATCCAGATAATGAACGGCCTTTTCGGGCAAATTATCTTGAAACCGCTCATTCAGTAATTCAACATAACCGTTGATATGGCGAAGAGGTGCTCTCAGATCATGTGATACCGAATAGCTAAACGCTTCCAGTTCTTTATTGGCTGCTTCGAGCTGGAATGTGCGCTCCATGACCTTTTGTTCGAGCGTTTCGTTCAATATCCTGACTTCCTCCTCGGCAAGTTTTCGTTCGGTGATATCCTGAAAAGAGCCAAATACCCTGATTACCTTCCCATTTTCAACGATAGGATGACCGATGGTCCTCACCCATTTAGAGATCCCTTTTGCAGAAACAATCTCCAATTCAAGGTCATACGGTTTTGCTGCCCCAACCGCTTCCTGAAAAGCTTTTTCAATGATCGGCTTTGACTGATCGGCATAATAATTAAGGCTCAATGAAACCGATGCTGGTGTTTTGGGGTCCAGATCATGGATCAGCGCAACTTGTTCAGTCCAGGTTGACTGACCAGAAACCGGATCGAATTCCCATCCACCAACCTGCGCTATCCTTCCAACTTCCATCAAAAGCGCTTCATTATACCTCAAATCATTCTCAACCTGTTTCCGCCAGGTAATATCAATAACAAACCCAATTACATTCAAAGGTGCCCCATTCAAGTCCCTTTTAACAATAGCCCCTATATCATAAAACCACTTGTATTCTCCCGAATAGGTTTTTATGCGGTATTCAACTTCATATTTATCTGATAATCCATTAATATGCCTCTTCATCGAAATCATTGACTTATCTAAATCTTCTGGATGAATCAATTCAGTGAAATCGGTATAATGCTTAAACTCTTCAGGGGAATAACCCAGCATTTCAGCTTTATGATTGTCGAATGTTACCATTCCAGAGTGGATGTCCATTTCCCACCATGCCATATTTGCAGTCTGCATAGCCAGTTCAAGCTTTGAGCTCTTTTCCTTCAGGGCTTCTTCAACCAGTTTTTTATGGGTGATGTCAACATCAAAGCCATACCATGTTATGCTGCCATCAGGCAGTCTTTCAGGCGTCGAATTGGAGTAGATCCATTGGATTTCGCGGCCAGGTATGTGTACCCTAAATTCACAGGTAAAATAGGTCAGATGCTCTGCCGAATACTCAATGTCGTTGATTACACGCTCTGCATCTTCGGAATAAATGACCCTGCCTATCGGACCAAAGTCATCCAACACATCTTCAGGTGAACAGCCAAATATATTCCGTATGCCTTCGGAAGCAATCGGCACACAATAGGACCCATCGGGTCTTCTCGTAAATTGAAAAATCAGGTCGGGAACATTGGCGGAGAGCTTTTTGAATTCCAGATCCTTTTGACGGATCTTTTCTTCTATTTGTTTTTGTTCAGTAATATCACGTCCGGCGACAACCGAACCGATAATTGTACCGCCCTTGTCGCGGACCGGAGCAAAACTATAACTTCCGACCCAGGCTTCCCCGGTATCTTTGCGCCTAAGGGTGTAAACTTCATTTTGGGCAATTTCGCCCCTAAGTGCTCTTGGAACCGCCCACTTATCGAGGGGTGCCAATTCTCCGGTTGACAAGTAAACTTCCAGGAATTCAGGATATTCAGCGAAGGTCTTGGCACATTCCTCTTTGTTTTTAAATTTATGGAAGGTGGCAAAGGATTCATTGAAATCGATAAACCGTCCTTCTGTATCTGAAATAAAAATGGCATCAGTCAAGCTGGAAAGTGCAACGTCCAGTTTAATTTTGTTTTCTTCTGCTTCTTCTTTGGCAATTTTCAAATCGTGGAGGATTTTCTTCTCACCTGTAATATCTCTTGCCATAGAAAGAATTCCTACAATATTGCCATGGCCATCACGAAACGGTGAAGCAGAAAGTTCCACTTTCAATAAAGAACCACTTTTTGTGATAAACTCTGTTTCATAATTATTTAGGGTATCTCCTTCAAAAACCATGGTTCGTAATTTTTGAATTTCATCAAACCGGTCCGAACGGAAAACCCGGTTTCTTTGTCCAGTGACCTCTTCCTGTTTCCATCCAAACATTCTTTCAGCCGATTCGCTCCAAACGGTAACAATCCCTGTTGAATCAGTTACAACAATTGCTATTGGCGAATTTTTTATAATAGAAGAAGTGACGTCAAGTGCTTCCTTTAATTTTAATTCAGCCAGCTTTCGCCTGCTTATATCCTCTACAATAGCAAGGTTATAAAGAAATTGTCCTTCGTTATCGTAGTTTGCTGTTACTGTCAACGCTCCCCAAATCACCTTCCCGTCTTTACGGATAAAGCGTTTTTCTGTTTTGTAAACTGATATTTCTCTATTTATCAGCTTCCTGATATTGGGTATGACTTTGACCATATCATCCGGATGGGATATGTCTTTAAATTTTAATTGCTGAAGTTCTGCTTCACTGTATCCCAGGATTTTGCAGAACATGGGATTCACATTGATATCCTGGAATTCCTGGTCCACCATCATCAATCCGAAAGGACCATTTTCCCACAGTTTACTGAACCTGAATTCGCTTTGGTACAATTGTTCTTCCTTGAGCTTGCGTTCGGAAATATCAATAGATAATATAAATACCCCTTCAGGAACCGGTTGGATACTCAGATCGAACCATCCCTGGCTTCCATCCGGAAATACAAATTGGTTTTCGAAATGATTGGGAACCCTTGTTTCGAGGGACTGCTTAATGGTATTGAACACCTCAGTTTCCTCTATCCCCGGCCACATATCCTGATACCGGTTGCCAAGCAATTCATTGTTCGACCTGCGGTTGTGAATCTCGGCTGAACGGTTCAGATAGATGTATTTCCAGTCGAACCCAATGATCTGGCACCCTTCCAACATCTGATAGAGCGTATTTCGGTATCTTGCATCATTTTTCTGAGTAATTTCATGGGCAATCCTTAATTTCTGCATATGCCCTTTAACAAGCAGGTACAAAAAACCGGTAGTAACAATAATGAAAAAAATGCCTTTAAATGTTTGAAATTCAGTTAACAGACTTTCATCCGTCACTAGCAGGTCAAGTATTTTGTCAGAAAACAGAATCCACAATAAGCCAAATATAAAATAGCTGAACGTGATTTTATATTCAAACTTAATGTTGTTGAGAAAATCCGGTATATGTAATTTCATTTATATGTTGATCAACTGATAGTTTGTTTAACAGGGGCATTCTACTTGCAAATCTAAGAAATAATTCCACTGTGTATCATCAGTTAAGAGCAATTTCATATGGTTTAACAAACCCACATTTAATTTCCAATTAGGTTCAACCTGAAGTTTGGATTTGGTTATAACAACGGGCTTTTTATCTCCGTCAGAAGCGAGTTTTACCCTTCTGAGCCTTTGATCGTGGAGGATTTCTGAAGTCGTGTCGTTACCCTGGGTGGCGCGGTCCATTCTCCCCGGGTGGCACCGTCCAGAAGGCATTTGCTCATTGACAGGGCTTTGTTTCGGGACTGCTAACCTAGGGTTATTAACGGGGGTTTCCCATACGGGGAAGGGACTGCGGACGGATTTTGAAATGTTTTCGAAAGTTTGGATTGCTCCACCAAGTTTTAAATGTTTTGGGAATGACACAAACAATGTTAAAGCACTTTCCCATTCAGGACTTGTCATCGCGCGGAGTGCGGAACAGATCACCCTTTGAAACCAGTATAAGCTGCACTCCAAAGCAATCTCAAATTAAGAAGCACCATCCAAAAACCAATGTTTTAAACTTGCTTCAAACATGGGATTGCCGCACTCGCATTTCGATACTGCAAACCATTGTAAATCAATTTGCTCGTTCGCAATGACAATTCATAGAGAAGACCGTCTTAATATATTAAGTGCTAACCATTAAATACTATTCCCTTTTCAACGTCCTAACCAAATTCATCCGGTGCGTTTTGACGATCAGGAATGAAACAGCCAAAAGGGTAAAAACAATTGTAATGATGAAGGTTTTCAGAAAAAGGGAATAACCAATATCGACTTTGTATTGAAAATTGACAAGCCACTGATTCATTGTGTACAAGGATAAAGGCAGACCAATCAGGTTGGAAACAATGGCAATTACAATCTGTTCTTTGGAAAGTAGTTTAAAGGTATCGGTCAGCGTTGCCCCATGCAATTTTCGGACGCTCATCTCTTTGGTTTTCTTCTTCAATAAAAACAGGGTCAGCCCGAAAAGGCCAAGCAATGCAATCACAAAGGTAATGAACGAATAGACTTCAAAGCTGGCTTTTAAGTCCAGTTCCGGTTTGTATAGCTTTTTAATCCTGTCGCCCAGGAATGAATAGTTGGAATCGAAACCGGGAGAAATACTTTTATAGGTATTTAGGATAGAACTGATTGTCTTCGGTTGATTTTGCGCTGAAATCCGGATCTGAACGATTTTTCCTGGACCATATTTCATGACCAACGGTTCTATCTTGTTGTGCAGCGATGCAAAATTGAAATTATAAACAACCCCAATGACCTCCCTTTTGCCCAACGACTGCCCAACAAGGTTTTCTGCACCGAAGGTTTTACAGGTTTCTTCATTGACCACACAACAATTGTCATCTGTTTTCAGATCGGATGAAAATCCTCTCCCAAATTTCAGTTTCAGATTGTAAAATACAATATATTCTGAATCAATTGAATACATATTGCATATTTTTGAAACGTCACCCAAGGTTTGCGGTGATTTGGAATAACTCTCACCCATTGTCCCATTGGAAAAGGCGACACTTTCAACATTGGGAATTTTTATCAGGCTGTTTTTTAACAACTCGTATTTCCCCTCCAGCAAAGGGTCCAACTCCGAAACAATCACATTATCGACCCTAAAACCCATATCTTTCTCCAAAAAATAGGCAATCTGTTTCCTGATCACGAAGGTGGTATTCAGCATCACAACAACAATGGTCAATTGGAACACAAGCAACAACTTTCGCTGGATACCACGTGAATTGAAAATGGTTTCATCTTTCAATGCCTTTATTTCGTTGATTCTTGACAAAAAGATACCGGGAATCAGTCCTGTAACTATGCCGATCAGAAGGATTCCTGCAAAGTACCAAAGGTACAAAGTTGACCTGTCGAATGTTGCCGAAACAGGAAGGTTCAACAAACTGCTCAGTTGTGGCAGGAGCAATCCGATGATCAACAAGGCGATGAAATAAGATACTATTGCTATCCCGATCGATTCGAGCAGAATCTGTCCAATAATATGGTTACGGTCGGCACCGTTAACCTTTCGAATTGAGATCTCCTTCATCCTGCTTCCCGATATAGCCGTCGATAAGTTGATATAGTTGATAATGACGATAAACAGGATCAGAATGGAAATCGCAAGATACAACAAAACCGTTTGAAGGTTCCCGTGCGGACATCCGTCGAACTTATTGTTTTCACCATCAAAATAGACATCCTTTAAAGGTTCCAGTTTCAAAACGAATTTCCCTTCGCTCGTTCCCATCCTTGAGTCCGCAAGGATCATGTTGATTTTTGTTTCGAAATCGTTTACATTGGCGTTTTCGGTCAACCTTACAAAAGTGAGGTTATTCCAATTCCCGCAATTGAAGGTACTTTCATCGCCATTGTGCCGGAGCGTTTCAATCGACACAATTGCATTGGCTTGAATATGTGAATTGTAGGGAATATCCTCCATGATTCCTGTTACGGTATAAGTGACCCCTTTTTTATCCGTGATCGTTTCGCCTATCGGGGATGGCTTTCCAAATAATTTTAGGGCCGTTGACCGGTTGATCACGATCGTGAAAGGATCTTTCAGAACGGTAGCCGCATCACCGGATATTAATTTGAATGAAAAAATCTGGAACAGCTCAGCATCTGTATAGAAGGTTTTGCCAATCTTCACCTCGACACCCTTGGAAATGGCAGTTAGGTCCGTGCCATTAAACCGGACCAGTCCTGTCATTTCAGGGAGCTGGTTTTTTAACTTTTCTCCGAAGCAAAGGGGCGTAACACCGTAACCGCCCGAATGGATGCGATAAATGTTCTTTCCATTTTGGTGAAACCGGTCGAAGCTAAACTCCTGATAAACAAATGTGACGATAATCGTAAGCAGGAGAAAACCGGCAAGGAATCCTGTCAGGTTGATGGCATAGAAAAAGCGGTTCTTTTTTATGCTGATCAAAAATGATTTCAGATAGTGAAGGATCATAACTTCTGGATTTTACCAATGGATGAAACAATCACGAAAGTAATGATTACTAAGGAACTATAAGATAACCTTACTTTCATAATGCAAAAGTAATTATTAAATCGTATTCGAGAAAATGGATTGAAGGGAAAGGTGGAAGGCATGCATTGAAATGGAATTCAATTTTGTATATCATTCTGTATATCTTGTTATTACTCCCAAATCCCCCCTCCCCCCCTTTTGGTAAAGGGGGAGTCGTTCAAACATAAATTGTTTCCATGGTATTGTTTTCAGCAAGAACTTGAATGAATGGGACATACAACATTTTCTATGGGATAAAAACAGGAGTTCGATGTAATTTTTAGCCTACGTAAAAGCGGCGTAAGGAATATTTCTTTATGGAAACCTATTCGCTCACGCCGCCAACTAACCGGACGACAATAATTTAACTCCTACGAGTATTGAATATGCTATGAAATTGACTTGGTATTTATAACCACAATATTCTGTAATAATTTGTATTTTAATGAGTTGACAAGATATGACATCTTCAAATTTTCAAATTAACCCATTTTCAAATTTTCATTCCTTCATTCTTTCATTCCTTCATTTCCTAAATCCTGTAATCTTCCCAATCCATGCGATCATTTCCTCAGCATCCTGGTCTGCACCATGACCGGCATCCCAATAAAGGAAGGTGTTCACATTTTTATTCTGGTTTTCGAGGCTTGTGGCCAGATTGGCCATAACGGTCTGTGAGGTGTGGTTGTCTGCCGCACCCTGGCGCAACCACCAGTTTTTCGCACATCCTGCATCGTTCTGCCCGATGAAATACATTGCATTCATCTGATTTACCAATGCTTGCAATTCGCTGTCAATCTTTGCATTCTTGTCTCCCGTGGAATGTTGAAGGCTGTAATCGGTAAAATGCCTTGAATCGGTAGTTTTGTTGCCGAACTCACCTGGCTCTGGCTGCTTCTTGTCGAAATCGTCAAAAGCCGGAAGCCCCTTCATCCTGCCAACATGGGCTACATAATCGGCAAAAACAAAGGTGGCGGTATTGGCTTTCCAGGTGATCCATTTGTTATTTCCGAGGTATTCGTTACGTTTTTCTTCTGTCAATTCTTTAAGAAATTTATTGGCGGATGGGAAAATGTAATATTGCAGGAGGTACTTGTCGTAGTTTTCTGCGGTGATCGGGCCAAATCCATTTTTGCCTTTCAGGTTAAGGGATGCCTGGTACTTGCTAAACAACTCTTTCAGCTGCTTTGAAAGTTCCTGGTCTACATTGCCGGACCTCGTTGGTAAAGCGCCATACATCCACTCATAAGCCCCGTCAGCGTGTTCAAGGTCGGTGATTGGGCAAAAACAGCAGCTTCCAAAGATTTCATCATTCGTATCAGCAGCCCCGATCTCCTTGAGGTATGGTCCATATGAATGGTTGTTTCCCGATGCGCCCAATAATGCAGACATTGCACCCCCCGCACTTACACCGGTTGAAACGATCCAATTCACATTGCCTGGAAGAATACCCTTGTTGTGACGGATGTACCGCACAGCAGCTTTCAGGTCCACGATAGCAGCAGGAGCCTTGCCACAATAGGTTCCGTCGGCAGACTTGTTGTCGCGTCCACGGCAACCGGGCACAACAACCACATAACCAGCTGCGAGTGCCAGATCCTTGTTGCCACTGATGTTGCTGTTTCCACCCGGGCCACCCGGACCTCCGCCCAGGTTACCACCACCCATGCCACCCGGGCCACCACCCATGCCACCCATGCCACCGCCCCTGCTACCACCGCCCATGCCACCCGGACCTCCGCCCCTGCTACCACCGCCCATGCCACCCATCCCTTCGCGCATGTTGTTCACCGACATGTAACCGCCAATGCCGATGGCAAACAGGATGGGCGCATTTGTGGCATCGACAGCCACATCGTCCACTTTAATGGGAACCATCACATTCAGGCTCTGGTAATCTTTTTCAATAGGATTTGCCACATATGGAATGTGCATGTAAGATCGGTAAGTGACCTTCTTTTCACCCGCTGAAGTCTTTACAATTTTAGTTTCAACAGTGAAATTCTCCTTTGGGAAAAGAAGGGGATCTTTGGTTTGTGCGATAGCGTTTATTCCCATGAGCGAACAAAGAATTGTTCCAGCCATTGAAATCATTAATTTCTTCATCATAATCGAAATCTTTTAAATCATTAATTTATAATATTTTAGAGCGATATATATTTTGATGGTAAATCTTCAAATTTCCAAATTTTCAAATTTCCTGCTTGCTCCCGGATTTGCTCATTGCGGCGAAAGGGAATTTAATGCCCTGATAAACATTTGCTCGCGCCGCTATCCCACCCACGTGAATTATTCTACCAATATTTTACTCCTAACGGAGTATTAATTGTGCAAAGTTATTATTCTGAATTTCATTTATCAATTATTCTGTACAAATCTGACAATTAACTTATTGAAGGTTTGGACAGTTCTAAAATCAACTCATCTTCATTACTTTGGTGCTTGATATTGCATCAGGACCTGATGCATACTTTATGTCGTCTGTGGTCATGATTTCTCCAATCTGAGCAACTACTTATATCTTTGTCATTTTTAACCGCGACAGAGGTCAGTTTCTGAACATCACTAAGTACTTCTGTGATCACTGTTACGCTTTTAATTTGTTTAAAGCTCTGATTCTGCGCACTTCCATAGATGGCCAATGAACTCCTTTGTGTGACGATCAACTGAAAAAACACGAACGTCAACATGATTATTTTTTTCATATTCACTTGATTATTTGATATTTATTTATGAAATAAAACTGTTATCCATCAGGCAGTCAAAGGTTTTTTGGCCTTGAACAGTTTGATGGTTGCATGGTAGTACCATGTCAACTTTTGAATGATGTGTATTAGGATAAGCCCAATTAAACCATAGGAAGTGAATTCATGGATCCCTTTGAAATTCATTACGTTGCGTGGAACGATTTCCAGCCAGAGAAATATTCCAGAAATGGCCATTAGCACAAAGAAAACTCCGGTAGCAAACAACAGTTTATTGTTGAGGATGAGTTTTAGTGTGAAAAACTTTTTAAACCAGCTCCAATGCTGAAGGATATGGAACAACATCAATGCGACCATGGCAAGTCCAAAATAGACATGGGTATTGTTCTTCTCCCTTGTTGGGAACGATCCAGCGATAGTACTATTTCCAGTACGTTGGAATTCATTAAATTCGGGAAAGACACTCATCGTATTCGGATTGCGGTCCCTGCTGATCTGGTTCCGGTTCATTCCATCCGGGCGTCCATGGTGGCCACCACTTTTTCCGTAAAACAGTCCAGTTTGTGTGGTAACTGCAAAAGTCACGATCAATAGGATAGTTACCAGGTATTTCAAAGGCAGCGTCTTTACGAATGTTCTCATGGCGATCAATTATAAAGTAAATTACATCGCAAACATAGCTCCCAGTTGTGGTTAAGGGAAAGGAAAACCCGTTGAGACTGCAAAATGAGAAGGTGAACTCTCTGGGAAATGGGGTGAAAGGTTAATTTTAAAGGTTGGAAAACATCAAAATATTCAATGTTTTCTGTTATGAATTTGAATTGCTAAAAAAAACAACGATAAAAGAAGAATTTCCTCCCCTTTTATCGTTGCCCGAAAAATTGAATTTATCCTGAATCTTGGTTATTCCGATTTTTTGAAGTTAAAGGTTCCTTTTACATCCCCTGTTGGTAATTTGGTCGTAAAATCAACATCCAAAGATGTCCCTTTTGCATCCAATTTCCAGGTTTCGTTCAAAATAAAATCCTGTTGCCCTGAATCACCGTTAAATGTTGTGACAGAATCAATGATGAGGAAACCATCCTTTTCCGACCAATGCGCACTCGCTTTTCTGGGGAAGTTGTAAACTTCTATCTTGTATTCCTTTCCATCCATCGTCAGCTTCTCATCGAAAGGATAGGTCTCCCCGTTTTCGTTTTCATAGGTACGGACGGTGGACAGACTATCTCCTTTCAAGGTAAAGCTGATCTGCGAAAGGAAAAGACGGCTGTTTGTAGGTGGGGTCTTCTCTTTGTTCAGTTTCCAGACACCCGAATAACTGTTCTTGTTGTTCCCCGCAAAAGCAGATGCCACAACAAACAGCACGACAATTAGGCTGAAGATTTTTTTTGTGCTCATGGTTTTTTGTTTAAAATTTGAATAATTAGCTTGATTATATTGAGACAGAACCTGTTCCCAGGGACAAATATACTATTTAAATTTTTTCAGCAAATCTTTTACTGCATCTTTGTGAACCGTAAAGCCCATCATCTTCAATTTGATGTAATCTTCGTGAAAGAAATAATATCCAAAATTGGGATTGTCGGCACCTACGTTTCTTGATCCTGAACTTGAATCCTTGATCAGGAACCAATCTTTGCCCGAACCCTTGTAGTTTTCAAGATAACCAATCAACTGCATTCCATGGTCATCGGTGGTGGTGCCATTTGAAAACCGGAACTGGCGGGCATCTTCGTTGATATAAGCCGAAGGGATATCGTAATCGGGAACAATGGCACAGTTGGTTTCGCGGCTGAAACCCGACTCGGAGACATCGCCCCCAATGCTCATTGTATAACCGCTCTTAATCGCTTTTTTGAGGGCGTCCATAAAATCATCGAGCGGAACGTTATAGTAATCTTTGCTGTGCCACCAGTTGTCGGTCACTTTGTATTCGACCTGCTGCCAGTAGGGTTCCTGCTTGTAGGAGAGGATCTCCACATAATCATCGGGGTTGATTTTCAGGTAATCTTTGAGGAAAGTCTGAGTAGTAAAGGTCTTGCCATCCACCACAAATTCGGTTGGTGGAACGCCAATGTAATGGTTCATAATCGATTTGATGGTTTCCAATCCATATTCGACATTCCAGGCATTCGACGTTTTCATGGAGTTCAGGAAGGCGGTCATCTCTTCCACCATTTTTGCATGGCTATGAAATTTCCGTCCATCGATCAAACCTGTGAAGGCTGCATCTGGAACAGCGCCATATATTTTTAAGATACGTGCAACAGCATTCCCTTCCGATCCTTCCGAAAAAGCTGAATTCCCCCTTTTGTCGATAAACCGTCGGGCTTTTTCGATGTATTCACAGTAGGCAAAATAGATTTCGGAGATTTCTACTTTTTTGTTTTGAAGACGGAGGACTTCCGATTCATAAAATGAGGTGGTCGAAAAACTCCAGCAGGTTCCAGCATTTCCCTGAGATTGGGTCTTGTTGCTCCAGGCAGTTTTGTACAACTCTATTTTATTCGGTAGGTCCATGCCCGACTGATCCATCACAAACCGCTTATAAGGCTCTTTTTCAGTCTGTTTCTCTTCAACGGCCATCACATCCTTGAGTATCGACTCAATGTAAAAGCCTTTGCCTTTCACTTCCATAATGATTTTGCCTTTACTTACATTCTGGGCCTGAACGTTCAATATCAGCAGGGCAAATAAACCGATGGTAAATACAACTTTCTTCATTTTTTTCAATTTTAAGGTGCGAATATAGGTTAAACTTTTCATGTTCAACCTGTAGAATGTCAGGTTTTTGGGGTTCAACGTAAGTATGCTGTCATGCACGTCGTACTTACACTTCAACATCTCAAAGAACGATTTAAAACTTGCCGACCTAATCTTATCGAAGCAGCGTAAGCAACCGGTCTTGCACGTCTTGTTTGGCTTTAATCTGACCGCTACCTTTCGGGCAAAAATTACGGATGAAAAATCGGATGACATTAACGGAAGCATTTTCAATGAT
>CAIYPA010000126.1 GCA_903927965.1 uncultured Bacteroidia bacterium
CATCTGCAATGTCCTCTTCGCGTTTCAATTCCAAAGTGGTGCGATTCAAAGTAAATAAATTTTTAACGTATTGTCATAAGTATTGATCGTTTCAATTCCAAAGTGGTGCGATTCAAAGATGTAATCATTGGGAAAGTCGAGCAACTGGGCGACGTTTCAATTCCAAAGTGGTGCGATTCAAAGTCGTTCGACAACTGCAAAAATAACAATGATTTCCAGTATGTTGCAAATAGTTTTACTGAATTTTTCATTGAAAAAATTGTCGATCCCCAAAACCCCAAAATTGCCCGGGGATCGACAACTTATGCTAAATCACTTATTATCAACATGTCAAAGAACCAAGAGCATAAAATCTAACTGCAATTATCATGCAAAATATCGTCCCCGTATTTGCTCCGACAATATACAAAACAGATATTATCCTATATTACAGCATATTATCCAAATTGCACCTTTCTTTCCCAACGATCTCCTTTTCGAGCCATTTTTCCTGCCGGGTCTTAAAAAAAATCAAACTGTCGGTATCTTCATCCATAATTTTGGCTGCCTTTATTTTAAGCTCCTCCAACTTTACCTCCGTTATCTCACCTTCGAAAACTGAGTTTTGGATCCAATTCAGGTATTTTCGGCACAACTTCAACATCTTCCCTACCCTCTTTTCCCCAATATCGTAAACTGCAATGATATACATTTTCAAATTTTCAAATCGACAAATTTTCAAATCATTTTACATTTTCTCTCCTGTTTCCGGTCACCAAGCCCTTTGCTCCCTGCCCTAAGCCTTTTACCACCACATTTTAAATGGCTTGTACTGCTCAATGCCAAGAATGTGCTTCTGCAATTTGTAACATTCAAGCTTCATCAAATGCTTGTAACTGACCGAGCGGTCCAATGTTCGGTGCTTAATGGTTTCGACCAACCTGTCCTCGAATGCCTGGACGAAAATCTTTTTCCCATTGGGTTTTAATAGGACCCGGTTTACCGACTCCTCAAAATGCTGGGCCTGTATCTCCTTCTTGTTCAATACCTTAAATATAACTCGGTCGACCAGCAAAGGTTTAAATATCTCCGCAAGGTCGAGCGACAGTGAATACCTCCGTTCACCAGGCTCGTGCAGGAAACTGATTGTCGGGTTCAACTGTGTCTGATGGATTGCCCTCAGGCACTGGCTGTAACACATCATGTTCCCAAAAGAAATCAGCGCGTTCACTTCATTTTTCGGTGGGCGATAACTGCGGCCATCCATACTGAAATCATTGATAATCAATTCGAAAGCTTCGTAATAATTCTTTCGGATATTTCCTTCTATTCCCATCAGCTCGTCTATTGCAACCGTATCTTTTATTTTGGAAGACAATCCACCAATGATGTCGATAATGGGCTCCAGGTCCTTGCCCCGGCTGTTGTAATATCGCAAGTTCTTTACCATGTTGAAAGCAGCACCTTCGAGGATCAGTTGTGCAACCTCCTGTCGTTTGGCCTTACTCTGTTGGACCTTCACCTGTGTGATCAGCATCCTGCCCGACAACAACGACTCGCGCGGCATGAAAGATCCTGTGTAGTTCTCGAAATAGTCGAAAAAGTGGACAGGGATCTGCTGCTGGCCCAGGAAATTGTAAAGTGCCGAATTGGCATCCAACGAACCAAAAACATAAAGTTCTTCAATGTTCTCGACCGGCAGATAACGGGTTTGTTGCTCGATCCCCTCTTCGTTGAATGCCACAAATTGAAGGGTGTTGTCCTTTCGGCTCAAACGTCCGGGATTAAACAGATAATAGGTTTTTTTCATCAGGAAATTATCAGTGGATATAAAATTAATTACTTAATTTACAGGTATATATAATACTTTCATATTATTCTTCCCCTGAAAAGCAAAAATCAAAATAGCTACAATTTTTGCACTTCCCTGTTTTAACCAATGGTGGGCAACGATCCGATGCAACGATCTTTTCTATTTCAATAACCATTCTTCCCAATGCCACCCTATCCAGATCGGTAAGCAGCACCTCTTGTGTCTGGCGAAGTTTCGGATATTCGAGGATCCCTGTCACCCCCACAATGCCTGTCTGCTCCATCAACCAAATGTAGTATTTTACCTGCCAGACATGCGACTCTTCAAGTTTATCCGATTTTTTAACCTCATGGATCACCTTGTTTCGCTTGTCGTAGAAGTCGATCTTCACAGGCCCGATCTCCAGCTCCTGGAACCGCTCAGGCCGGTCGGTATAGGTTGACTCGTGGATCAATTTTCCCATTTCGACAAGTTCACTGTTGTGTTCCATCTGGATACCATGGCTGAAAAGCCACAATTTGCGGTGGCAGACCATCAAATAATTGAGTTGCGTCCCGGTGATCATATTCATTATCAATTATGATATTTGAAGATATACTGGAATAGTGGATCAAATTTTATTTATCATTCCATTTTCTTTTATCTGCATCAAAAAATGAAATTGTTTGGGCATTACATCTCTGTTATGTATTCATAGCCATCCCTACCCACACTTGAATTTAAGGCACTGATAATTTTTCGATAATTGTCATAAGGTCCTTGTATATACATAGGTTTGCCGTTGTATCCCATCTCAATTTCGTCAATTCCATCATCGACCAGATTGGGATCGAGAACATACTCAGCCAAATAGAAATCTTTGGGTGGCTCTATGCCCAATTCCGATGCGTAATCGATGGCCCCATAGATCAGGTTATGAAAATAGGTGGTTGTTACTTCAACGGCGGGAGCCTGGTTTTCCATTTTGTCGATCATTTCTTCCAACTCCTCTTCGGTTATATTGCAATTGACAATTGTATTCTTGACCCCCAGGCAAAGACGGTCAACCAATATGTTGGCAATCGTATATTTGCCTCCTGGCTGTTTTTTTATGATCAGGCACATGGTCAATCCTTGCTGATTGTAAAGATCAGATATCAAACACTTTACGACAGGTAATTTCCTGCCATTTTCTTTGAGGTACTTTTGTGGTGAAAACTTGCTATTTTCCATAATCTCATATTAAAAAATAAATCAAAATTAATGATTTTGTAAAATTAAAGAACAACTTGAGTTATCGATCAACCTTTGATAAATACGTAAAAATTCACCCATAATACTCGTAGAAAAGTTGCCTAATTTCTTCTGAGAATCCGTATCCACATGGTTCAGCATATTTTACGCATGATTTACAACGAAGTTTGAAATCCGCCAACAGTTTATTTTGTTGAAGGAACTTTAATGCTATTTCGAAATTTATAACGGCACTGTCATAAAATGATTCAGATGTATCTCCATATTCGTAAGTAAACTTACAGGCCATTTCGGGTAGTGTTAACAACAGGTCTGCCAATAGCTCAGGCGAAGGTTTTAGGCTGCGAAAATCGGCAATTGCTTTTTTGGCTACCGAAAAGCGCAATGGCGGGTTAAAAGTATTCCTATTTGGATAAAACTCGCTGACAATTATTGCCTTGTACTTTTCAAACTGCTTCTTTTCATCAGGATTAAGGTAATACTCCAAATATTCCTTTGCCGGTTTGCAGTTATCGTACATTTCCAGTACCAGGTCGATCACCTGTTCTTTGGTAAGTGGCAGTAAGTGTTTCTTTAATAAAGTTTTAGACATAAAATAAAAAGAAAAAATTGGCAATTGCTTTTTTTCGATTCCAACAACCTACATCATTAACAGATACAAGTGTTGCACTATTCTCTCCGCAAGTCCTAATCCAACGCTGTCAGGAGCCTACTTCCAAAATTAATAATATTTTCCTAATCCGACGCTGTCAGGAGCTTCGCGCGCTGACAGGTCTGGAATTTTCTTCAAACCTTAATCTTCTTCAAACCTGACAGCGTGCGAGCTTGCGAAGCACCTGTCAGCGTTTGAAGAAAATGGGACAAAAACATTTTCCAAAGGTCTTTCAATTCACCAACCGAAAATTCAAACCCATACTGCCTGAACTCACCTTTGTGGAGCTTTTTACGGAGACGTTTGTTCATAAAAAAGTTGTAATTGGATATTTTGATTGCTATTATGTTAGCCCATTTTTGGAAATTAGCCCTGACAGGTTTTGGAACCCTGTCAGGGATAATTTACTGATTTTATGACAGTTGATTTTCGTAATCAAAGGCAGTCATCAAATCTATTAGTTTTTGTTCTGCCTGGACAAGAGCATCGGCACTTTCATTTACTGTCACAATATAATTGGAACAAGACAGCGTTACAAAGATATCTGCTCCGGCTGTTTCATCAATAATGGGTTTTGCTTTGGGTTTTTCACCATCCTCTATTAATTTGGCCCTAATTGCACCTGCCAATTTATTTGCATTATCGCTGATGGCAATTGCCAATGTTTCCATCAAACTAAACGTACGTGCCTGATTGGAAGTAATCCTCCAATTTAATAAGGCACTGGCAATAGCAGGAATAGCCTTATTGCGTAATTCTTTGGGCATTACCAAACATTCACCAAATACATTTTTAGACTGAATCCATCCTTTCCCTTTTAACTCTTCAATTTTACTTTTTGTTAATTCAGGTTCAAGAGTATTTGTTAAAACAGAAAAAATCGTCCTTAGGTCAATTGCTATGTCATAAATAAATAATCCAGAAGCTCTGTTGCCAGGTTTTAACCACTTTCTCAATAAACTTCTATCAGTACCAGACAATAAATCATCTATTTGTGTTTGAGACAATTGTTTGCCTTCAGTATTTCTTACAATTATCTTATTGGGTATCGATGGTCGATCACTTCGATCAAAAGTCATATTCTCAGAATCCAAGCCTCCTAATAATGGATGCAATGGCCGCATTGCAGAAATGGAAAAGGGGCTTCTTCTTTTTAACGTCCTACTTTTACCCTGTTCTATGCCATCCTCTTCATTATCTTCTTTCCCTTTTTTCTTGTCATTTTTTTGGGCAGTATGCATCCACCCACCTAAAATTTGGTCATAATATTGCGGGTCACAAATAGACAAAACTTCACCTTCCTCGAGGCCGGGAGCTTTCCAAATAAAACTAACGGGAGACCTCTCTTGATTTAACTTGTTGCTGATAGACTCAAGAATTGAACGTTTCACTTGTTGTCCACTTGAAAACGGCATTTTCACATTAAAAATTGGATCCCAAAAATATTTCTGACCTTCTGTAACGCAAAAAACCGAATGATCTACATGGCGTAGACCTCTTAAATAAATGAATGATTCCATAATTTTTTAATTTATTTGTTTAGAATTGCATATTGAAATCTTATTAATGTACTGAAATAGGGAAAATTATCTTTTGGCATTAAATGAACTAACTTCCCTAGTTCCTCCAAATGTTTAACTTCTTTTTCTTCTTCAATAATTGGAATTAAATTGAGAAGAAACTGTTTACTTGATATTGAATTAAGTAAATTCTCAACATCACTTTTTCTGTTTAACCTAGATTTCTCAGCACCAGCTTTATAATTAATTAATTGCTGCGCAATCTCTTGGGACATTTCCCATAATTTTTCGTTGTTTAACATAGCTAATAACCAGATTTGATAAGTATAAAAATTAATTGTTTTTTCTACATCGTTTTCATTATATTTGGGAATAACACCCTTCGTTATATAATCCTTAAATCCTCTTGGTTCTAGGGCATTAACCCCAATAACTCCCATTTCACAAGCAGTCATAAATCCAATTGCTGTACCAAACAGATGTTCTACTTCACCGGGTTTTATAAATCCAAAGTATTTCGCGAATAATTCAAATGGCTGTCTTATCCGGGGCAATTCAAATGGGATAAAACCAATCGTTATATTAGTTTTGACTAAATTATAAACATAAGAATTCATCAAGGTACTGGGATAGTTGCGGGCTATACCTATTAGAATTTTTGTCCATGTTTGCGTTAATACCTCTAATCCACCTTCCTTTCCTGTTCCAATAGGAAAAAATCCTGAGGCAGGGCTAGATACATCGAAGGTGAGTTTATTGTAACGATGAGCGATCCATTGTCCATTCCAATTATTTATTTGGTTTCCACGTAAAGTAGGAGTTTTATTTAAAAAGTCCCTGTAAAGTTTCCAACCATCATACAGGTCAAGAAGAATTAGCGCATTATCAAATAAAATGCACATTCCACCTTGTACGCCTATACCAAAACCACTTCCTATCCAAGACAAATACATTTCATCCTCCCTAAGCGGCAAACACATGTTAGTAATTTGACCTGAGGTGGTGGCCATTAAATCTAAAGAAGGAAAACCAATTGCAATACTTGCATCAGCCTCATTTTTAGATATTTTATCAATTAAAACATCCAATTTTAATTTACGTTCAACGGATGTAGGAGCAACTCCTTTTTTTAGACCTTGGACAAATGGTGAATTTATTACCCATTGCATGTACTTTGGGTGGTCAAAAAACAAGGCAAAATATTTTTCAATGAAGAAGGTTTTTGCGTTATAGTTACTCCTATTCTTCTCATTATAAGCATCAAGAAAAATTCTTCCAATATTAGCTGCTATCATTTAGTTATGTTTTTATAAAAATTGTTTTGTTGTATCATAAAACTCAGGTTGGGCAAAATCAATTAATAAACCCAAATCCGCATCATACGCTTTGGATGGTAATATAAATGGGTAAGACCCTTCTTTTGATTTTTCTAACTTCCTATAGGCTACCGAACGATAAGAAACCGGAATCTCTAATTTTGCTTGATTCTCGTAAGATGCTGTATTGTAATAATCTACATCTTTTTCTTCGATGCAAGTTACGGAATCAATATCAAGAGATTCTAGAAGAGCAGATTTTGAATTGTGCCACAATTCTTTAATTTTCCATTTTCCTTCACTAAAGACTGCACTTAAATCGATATCCACGAATTGAACACAATGATAAACAAGATCAATAAGTTTTTGTGAATCTGTCTCTTTCATTAATTCTCCATTTGGTAAGGCTTCAAATGTCCGTTGCAAAATTTCCAAACTGTAGGGTAATGCGTCCGTTTCTTTAATTGGAGGCTGTAGAACGTAAATTGGTTTGTAATGTCCAATTGTTTCCTTTGTCCGTTTTCGATTAATCCGGCCAAACCGTTGTATCAAAGCATCAATAGGTGCACATTCGGTTATCATCAGGTCAAAACTAATGTCCAAACTAACTTCAACTACCTGCGTCGATACGACAAGACAAGCATCTGGCGTTTTGTTGAAGGTGCTTTTCAATTCGTTTTCGAGTTGATTTCGCTGGCCTCTTTTGAACCTGCTATGAACCAACATTTTCTGCACTTTCGGATATCTGTCAGAGAGATTTTCGAATAGCTTTTGAGCCCGTTTCACCTGATTACATACCAGTAAAATCTTTTGCTTTTGTTCAATAGCTTGATCAATTACATTTTTCAATGATTCAATCGAATCGGTTTTATTGATAATGTGCCTGTCAAATGTATTTAAGACATCATTTGACAGACTTACTTCATAAACCTTCTCCGTCCCACCCAGAATGTCAATCAGCCGATTGTATAAAATTGTTGACATGGTTGCTGTTCCAATATGAACCCTACAACCTATATTACAGAGTATTTCAACTATTTTGAGAACAATTGCCTGGGTTATTTCGGAGTAGGTATGTATTTCATCCAGAATTACATCACAACCCTTTAAATCAACGATCATTGCTTCATATCCTTTCACCGCAAAAACCAGGGAAGCCATTTGGTGAGGTGTAAGGACTTTGACTGAGGCTCCGATATGTCGTTGAAGCACCTTTTCTTCTACTTTCCCATTTTCCAGTTTAAGACTTGAAGCAGCATGAAGTAAGCGAACATCTGCAACTGTATTTTTCAAATCTTCTTTTATCCGCTCATACATTGCATTGATAGATGCCTGAAAAGGAAGTGTATAAAACACCCTGCCTTTGCAACGACGAAGTAAAAAATCTGTTTTTCCTGCTCCGGTTGGAGCTGTTACAATGGTATGTAATCTGCGATCATCTGATGAAACTAATGAAAGTGGGTAAAGATCACTTTTGCGGGTTTGATAATAACTCAGATCGGGTTGAATAAATAACCTCTTTACTAAAGATTCTGAGTAACCACTTATTGCTGATGCCAAATGGTCGGCAGCTATTAAAACACCCTTCCATATTGAATATCCATATCCCTTTGATTCACAATAATCGACGACATCATTGAAATTAACTTCAGCCTGTTTAATGGTAATTTGCTCTGCCTGAAATCCAAAGGATGACAAAATGGACAAAGCATCTTTACTCCATATCTCAAAATCTTTTAAGTGCCGTTTAAGACAATCCTGATCATTCTCCACCAAATCGAGTATCCCTTTTCCTCCAGCATCCAGATATATGGATTTGTGGTGTCCTACAATCATATCTATAATTGGAAATTTTTCATCCGGACTCAACAATGAAACAAAAAATAAAGACGCTATTTCATGCCGAAATACAAATCCTGGTGGTCGTTGGAAGTTCTTATTTAAAGTCTGTTGGAATAAAGAACTTGCTTTGCCAATATCGTGCAAAATAGCACCCCTTCTTGCAATTTCAGAATCCATACTTAGATTTAATGCAACAATTTCTGCAAGAGACGCTACCTCTGTAAGATGTTGTGTCAGAGATATTTTCCCATTCTGCTCTCCCTTGGCAAGTATGTGGTCAAATCGTCCCATTACATTCCAATTACTGGTTTTCCTGTTATTTCCAACCACCCATACATAGGTTTTGTGTCATCAAATCGATTGAAACCAACTAAAAAGGATTTATCATTTTCTCCAAACCGAAGTTCAAATCCCGCTAATTGATCAAAATCGACATCCTCAATTTCAAATATTTCAGCATCAGGCAATAAAATATCCTCATTACGGCATAAGCAAATATGCTGTGCACCACTCTTTTCTGCATCTTCAATATTCCCAAAAGCCATATAAAGTATTGGATCTATCATTACCCCTCTTTCGAGAATAGATTGGTTGCGAACCATCATCTTAATTTGTGATTTCTTTTCCCATCCGCGTGTTTGTGTTTGTTCTTGCTGAACACTTATTCCAGAATAGGTCAATTTATGCCGAAAAATTGAAGAAACCTCCAATTTCTGTCTTATCCCCTCAATAATGGAAGGAGTAAGAAATTGTTGACTAAATGTCTTGCTGTCCCTTACAGCCGTCCAAGGTTTGATAAAACCAAATGGACCCGAATATTTTACAATGTATAGCATAGTTGTCTTATTTAATTGCTCCAAAACCAATACCTGTTGAATTTCCAATTCCTACGTTCCAGGCAAACAACTTGGTTTCTGGTTTTCCATTGACAATAACCGGACACCAATTTGCTTTATTTTCGATTCCGTTGTAGGTAATCTTTTTAGTCCCTGCTTTCGGATAATTCGAATCGAAATGGATTTCCAATGAATCATCTTCGATGTCAGTTTTGGCCATCTTTGTCCGCAAAGTTTCAATCAAACAAGCAGATGCCCTATTATCGTTGAATAAAATATGGTCAATTCTTTCACCAATCTTCCTCTTAATGAAGATAGGACTTGCAACATAGAAAAGATCCCTTCCACTTAGGTCTGGTTCTTCTTGAATTGTAATATCAGAAACAAACAAACCATGAAACATGGTCGGATCAGATTGGATCCCTTTAATTATTGTTTTTATTAAGTCAAGTTGATATGCACTGAAAAAGAATGTCGATTCCCTTTCAAACTGCAAACCTCTTTTAATGGCTGTTCCCCCTTCAAGTCTCGAAAAAGAGTAAAGTGAAATTTTTCCATGTTCATCATTCCAGCCCATCCATTTATGGACTGTACCTGTCAATAATGCTTGGTGGTCAAAAGGTATTACTTTGTTTGATGCCTGAATTTTTAAATGTATCCTCATAACAATTAAAGTGTTTTAAATTAGTTCTTTATAAAATATTTTTATTCCATTAAACCATTCGTGTTATTCAAATTCCATTGCTTTGGTTACTTCATCTTGCAAAGCTACTCCCCTACTATGCCAAAACATGTCCTACCCTAAAACTATTTTCGATTATTTTACTTCACAGCAACCGAACCCCTGGCTCCCTTTTTCGCCAAAACCGGTGTAGTAACCGATCCGAAGGAGTTCGGCATTGGCCTTGATCTTAAAGTTGTAGTGGTAACCGATCAGTTTGGTGGCCTGGGGCGTGTTGGTCTTTATCGCGATCCCTTTTTGCTTGGGTGGACTTAAAAGTTCAAGTTCTGCTTCACTTGCCTCGAATTGGGATTCAACACCGGTGAAGACCTTTAGCTTTTCCTTCAGGTTATTGATGATCAATTGGATATATCCATCGTCGAGAGGGGAAAGGTGTTTGGCTTGTTTGCGCCCTTCGATCCGCTGGGAGACAAATATTGGAGAAAGGGAACGGAAGCTCATCTCGTCGGCAAAAACCGGGGGTGGCATTGCTTCAATGGAATTGACCTTAAAACCAACGCTCGAAATACGGTCGCCCAACATAAATTCTCGGTCACGAAAAATCCCTGTCACAAAATGCCGTATGGTTTCTTCGGGCAAAGTTGAGATGATCAGCTCGACAGGATCGGCCTTGATGATTAGGCGGTCACCCATGATCTCGCGGTGCCGCACATTGAAATTCGAGAAAGTAAACAACCGGAACTGCTTGTTATTGTCGCAATAGCCTTTGTCGTGAAGCCAAGCCGCAAATTCGGGATCGCTTTGGTTGATCACCTTGTAAATCCACGCGCTGAGTTCGTATTGGTAATTGACCGGCAAAACATTTTGTTTGCGGTCGGTCATCGAAAGGTTAAGTTTAAATCTCATACAATTGGTTTCTATTTTTAGTTACAGGAAATCGGTCCCATATTGAATCGGAACGTTACCATAAAAGTATTAAATCCAAACCACAACTACGAATTTAATTTAATAATTTTGACGGTTTAATTTGAAGGGCGGCTGGCAATTTGCGGATAGCTTCTGGCCGCTGGCTACTGGCTACTGGCGGTTTCGGATAAGAGCAAATTCGTTTCCAAAATATTTTCAATCATCCAATTGATACAAGAACGGATTAATAATGATAATACACACATAATGAGCGATTTAATCAACAACTTCCGCGAATACCGCGAGAAGATGAACAAGAAGATCCTCGCCTCCGACAACAAGGTGATGAAACGGATCTACAATATAGACACAAATACCTATATGGATGGGGCTTTGACCTCAAAAACCAAGGAGATGCTCGGGTTGGTCAGCTCGATGGTTTTGCGGTGCGACGATTGTGTCAAGTACCACCTCGAAAAATGCCATGAACTTGGTGTGACTACCGAAGAGCTTTTCGAAATTTTTTCGGTCGCCAATCTGGTTGGTGGCACCATTGTGATCCCGCACACCAGGCGGGCATTGGAATATTGGGAAGAGCTCCAACTGGTGGCTGGCGGCTAGCAATTCGCGGCTAGTGGCTGGCAATTGGCGACTGGCAACTGCAAACAACGATAACTGTGCTTCAGTCTCCAGTTTCTCTTCTCCGTTCTCCGGTCTCCGGTTTCTGTTCTCCAAATTCAATCCCTGCACGGACTGCCAGTCGCCAGATGCCAGCCGCCAGATCCAATATTTCAAATTATTTCAAATTATTTCAACATATCATTCAAACCCCACAATGTCTTCCCCCAAATCCCTCGAACTCCTCTCTCCGGCAAAAAACCTGGCATGTGGCCGGGCTGCCATCAGGCATGGAGCCGATGCAGTCTATATCGGAGGCCCAAAATTCGGAGCCCGCGAAGATGCAGGCAACTCCATTCACGACATCGAAACATTGGTCGGCGAAGCACATATTTATGGAACAAAGGTTTATGCTGCACTAAATACGATCTTGTATGACAGCGAGTTGGAGGAGGCTCAACTTCAGATCAAAAATTTATACGAAGCAGGGGTTGATGCCCTGATCATACAGGACCTTGGGATCCTTGAAATGGAATTGCCACCTATCGCTTTGCATGCGAGTACACAGCTCCACAATTACCATCCCGAGCAGATCAGGTTTTTGGAAGCTGTCAATTTCAAACGGGCGGTACTTGCACGCGAACTTTCACTTGAACAGATCAGGAATATCCGCAACCAGACGACCATTGAACTGGAGGCATTTATCCATGGTTCCCTGTGCGTAAGCTTCAGCGGACGTTGCTACCTTAGCCATGCCATTGGTGGACGCAGCGCCAACCGGGGTGCCTGTGCCCAACCCTGCAGGAAAATGTACACCCTTTATGATGCAGATAAAAAGGTGATCACATCTGACCAACATTTGCTTTCGCTAAAAGACCTTAACCATTCGGGTTCGATCAGGGAACTGGCCGAAGCTGGAATACAATCGTTTAAAATTGAAGGCCGGTTGAAAGATGTCGATTACGTGAAGAACATTACCGCCTTTTACCGACAAAAGCTGGATGCAGTACTGGAAGAAAAATCTGAATACAAGGCAGCCTCGGCTGGAAAAGTTTATTATGGTTTTGATGCCAATCCAAAAAAATCGTTCAACCGAGGCACGACCAATTATTTCTTGTATGGCAGGACACGAGACATCACCTCATTTGAGTCCCCAAAATTTCTGGGTGAGGTAGCGGGAGTTGTTACAAAAGTGACAGGAAAGTTTTTTGAACTTAAAACAGATCTTGTGATCGCCAACAACGATGGGTTGGTTTTCATTTCAACGAAAGGTGAAAGTATTGGGATTAAAGTGAATGTAGCCGAAAGGCACAGGATCTTTCCCGATAAAATGAACGGGATTTTTGAAGGTGCCAAAGTTTACCGAAACTATGACCACCAGTTTCAGGAAAAATTAAAAGATGACCTTACTGTCCGAAAAATTGGGGTGATCATCGCTTTTATTGAGCTTTCGAAAGGGTTTGAACTTGTGGCCCAAGACGAAACCGGGATCGAAATTGCGATCGTTTACGATATGCCGAAAAATCCGGCACGTGACCCGATAAAATCGAAAGAGACCATTCTTCACCAGTTGACAAAGTCGGGCGACACGCCATACCTGATCACTTCGGTGGAAACCAACGATGTCGAGAACTACTTTTTTCAGGCTTCGGTGTTGAACGCGATGAGGCGAAACCTGCTTGATCAGATTACTGTGGCCCGTAAAGACCTTAAAAATAAAACTGTTAAAATTCAGCCCAACGAATTCCCGTATCCCCTGAAGGTAGTGGGTTTCGAGGCGAATATCAGCAACCGTCTGGCATGCCGATTTTACCAGCGGCATGGTGTCGAGAATCCAGAGATGGCATTTGAAAAATTATCGAAGATTGAAGGACAAACAGTGATGACGATGAAGCACTGCCTGAAATTTGAAATGGGGTTTTGCCCGAAATTTGGCGGCAAAAAACCTGTGGATTTTAAAGAACCTTTTTTTTTGTCCGATGGAAAAAACGAGCTGATGCTCGATTTTGACTGCCTGCAATGTGTAATGAGGGTGGTGTATTGACCATGGGGCTGGACTGGAGACAGGAGAACGGTGAATGGAGAAGGGCAAAGGGAGAAAGAATGATTTGGAAATTTGCCGATTTGGAAATTTGAAAATGTGATCACCCTAATTCAAAAAAATCAATGTCCCAATTGCCAGCCGCCAGAAGCCAGCCGCCAGAAGCCAGTTGCCAAAGTTGTTCCAACTCATTATATTTGCCGCCATGAGCTTCAAACTGCTTAAAATGATTGCCGAAGGGGAGCACCAGAGGCAAGATTTTAAATTTTGTATTAACGATTCGAGGAAGATCGCACGGTCGATGGTGGCATTTGCCAATACCGACGGGGGACGTTTGTTGCTCGGGATCAGGGACAATGGTTCTGTGGCAGGTGTACGGTCGGATGAGGAGTACTATATGGCGGAAGCAGCAGCCAAACTTTACAGTAAACCACCCATCGATTTCCAGACCCGTCAATGGACAGTAGAGGGGAAAACAGTCCTCGAAATTGAAATCCCTAAAAGTGACGAACCCATCCATCTAGCCCAGAACGAAGAGGGCAGGTGGCTGATCTACATCCGCAAGAATGATCAGAACATTGTTGCCCCAGGGATTCTCCTCAAAGTCTGGGAACAGCAAAAGAACCCAAAGGGCGTCCATATCCGGTTCACCGACGAGGAATCTAAACTACTTTCCTTGCTCCGCAACACCCAATTCCTTTCGATGAACCAAGTCACTCGCCATTCAAAACTCCCACGCCACAAATGCGAAAGGCTTTTGGTAGAACTCATCGTAATAGGCACGGTTGGGATGGAAATCAATGAAATTGGGATGAAGTTTTTTTTAAGGGAGGATACGCATGGAACAATTGGGAATGGACAACCTTGACCTGACTGGAATTATAGGTTACAAAGGATAATCGCTAATTTTTCTATATTTGCAAAGTTTCACCTGGGGATAAATCTTCGGACGGATCATTGCAATAGCTAATTGTATTTGACTTTAATTATTTTATAAACTATAATGGAGATATTTTTTACTGCGGAAGCATGGATCGCCTTGCTAACATTAACTTTTCTTGAAATTGTATTGGGTGTTGACAATGTGATCTTTATTTCGATTGTTACAAATAAGCTCCACAAGGATAAGCAAAAGTTTGCACGACGGTTGGGCCTTAGCATTGCCCTGATATTCAGGATTGCATTACTTGTGGTCATCTCTTGGTTGACAAAGAGTATGACGACCCCCCTTTTCACGGTTTTTGATCTTGGCTTCAGCATACGCGAACTGATCCTGCTCGCTGGAGGGCTCTTCCTACTTGCCAAGAGCACTTCCGAAATCCACGCAAAAATGGAAAACCTTCATGAGGGCACTGAATCTGTAGTGGGTGCAGTCCTTTCAAAGGTCATTGTTCAGATCGTGATGCTCGATATCGTGTTTTCATTTGATTCGATCCTGACGGCAGTTGGTCTGACCCGTCAGCTGCCGATTATGATACTTGCAGTTGTTATTTCCCTGTTTATCATGATTTTCTTTGCCGAGAAAATCAGTCATTTTATTGCAAAACACCCTACACTTGAAATCCTTGCACTCTCGTTTTTAATCCTGATCGGGTTTATGCTTGTGCTCGAAGGTGTCCATGTACCTGTGCCAAAAGGATATATTTACTTTGCCGTATTTTTCTCATTGCTCGTCGAAATGCTCAATATGCGGATCCAGAAGAAACGTAACCCAGTTGTACTGAACCGAAGTTTTGACGATATTCAGATGAAACAATAGACAATGAAGGTAACAAATTACGAACGAAGGGAATAAAGGAAAATCAGATAAACTAAAGAATAAATATGGAAAATCATGAAATATTGCCAAAGGTATAGTATCAGTTTAATTTTCAGTATTTTAGTAATTTGCTGCCTTAACCTCCCCGGATATGGCCAGGAGGAATATAAAGATCCTAAAAATAAGGCACTTAGTGAAGTTTATACCGGTGGACCATTCTATCAAGTGCAGTATTTTGTTCTGCAAAATGCAAAGAGAAAACCAAAGAATATCATCCTCATGATAGGTGATGGTATGGGGTTGGCGCAAATCTATTCTGCCATGACTGCCAATGGTGGGCATCTATTTTTAGAAAACTTCAAAAATTGTGGATTTTCGAAAACTTATTCTTCCGACAATTACATTACCGACTCGGCAGCAGGTGGTACAGCACTTTCCTGTGGGATCAAAACCTACAACGGAGCCATTGGTGTTGACCCAAATAAAAACTCCGTTCCCAATATCCGCGAGATGGCTGAAAAGAAGGGCCTAAAAACAGGGCTTGTTTCGACTTCTGCTATTACCCATGCCACACCAGCATCGTTTATGGCCCATGTGAGTTCGAGGGGAAGCTATGAAGACATTGCAGCCGATTTCCTTAAATCTAATATTGATGTATTTATCGGAGGCGGGGTCAAAAATTTTGAAGAACGGAAAGATGGCCGGAACCTGAGCCGGGAATTGAAGGATAAAGGTTACCAAGTTATTTACAAAATATCTGATATTCAAAATGTTAAATCAGGCAAACTGGCTGGACTTACTGCCCAGGAACACAATGTGCCGATGCCTGAACGTGGAGAGATGCTGGTTCCTGCAACACAAACAGCAATCGATTTGCTTTCACAAGGTAAAAAAGGGTTTTTCCTGATGGTTGAAGGTTCGGAAATTGATTTTCTTGCCCACGAAAATAAAACTCCCGGGGTCGTACTTGAAACGCTCGATTTTGACCGGGCAATTGGGGCAGCTTTGAAATTTGCCGCATCGGATGGGGAGACCCTCGTTATTGTTACTGCCGACCATGAAACCGGAGGGATGACCATTAATGGCGGTGACTATAAAACCGGTAATGTTGTTGGCAAATATACTTCAGGCGAACACACAGGGATTGCTGTCCCGGTTTTTACTTTTGGGCCTGGGGCTGATCAATTTACTGGTTTTATGGAAAATACCGATATTGGAAAGAAAATGATGAAACTACTAAGGTGAACTTTATCAATATTTTAATGTGTAATTTGAAGTCATTTAGACTATTATTTATTGTCAAAATTGTGGCTAGTAGTTTTCTGGTAATTTGTGCCACTAATTCTTTTGCAGATTGTGTAAATGTTCCTGACAGTCTGGTTACAACAAAAGTGGCATTTTTACCGTGGGAGATCGGTTTTTCAGGGGGTATCTCCCGTTTTGTTACTTCATTTAATCCCAACCCTGATGCGGTTCTTAAAAAATTCAATTATTGGAACAATGATGCAAATCCGGCTTTTTCGTTGTCGGTGATTAAGAACTTTTCTTCTGCAATTAGTGGCGAACTGGAATGGGTAAATACCAAATTATCGGGAAGTTGGAATATGAACAATGGTTATTCGGTACCTCCGCTAGCTGTAACCAACGGACTTTCTTATCCACAGCCATTTAAAACAGGGATCAATGAATTTGATTTCCTGTTGAATTTAAAATTTAAAAAGCTAGTTCACCAATTTACCAAAAACAGTGCATGGGATATATTTATCAGGGGAGGCATAGGTATCGATCTTATTAAAGACGATAGGGCTCTATATCACTTCGATCACTCACGAAACGGATTTGCTTACTCGATTCTTTATGGGGGAGGAATATCCTATAAGGTCTCACCAAAATTGACAATAAAGGTTAGTGCAATGATGTCGAGGGTGACTACCGACAGGCTTGACGGTGTGCGGGAGTTAAAGCCTGGGCAATTGTCGAACGGAACAAACCCATACTACTATTACAATTTAAAGGAGAGATATATCCGGCCTTACATCGGTGTAATTTATGCGATCGATTGGAAAAAGAAACCGGTTGTGCCTGTCGTTGCCCCACGTGATTCAATCCCGCAATTGATGGCAAGTACAATTTTAAACCCATTCCCGGTTAAAAAGACAGAGGCCCATCTGTTGGTCAGATACAGGCCGTCCATCGTTGGAAAGGTCTATAATTTCTATTATGGTGTAGGTTTTGGATATAATCAGTCAATATTAACATCTGAGGCACTTAACGATATTGACAAATTAGGGTTTGAACTTGTGACAAATCCAACAGTCCACGCGATTATAAAAGGGCACACCGACTGTAGGGGATCTACCGAATATAACATGAAACTATCCGCAAAACGGGGTCAGGCAGTTATCGATTACCTTGTAAAAATTGGTATTGACGCCTCACGGTTGCATAACAGGCCTGTCGGCGAAAGTCAACCTGTGAATAAATGTGTGGATGGCGTGAAATGTACTGAAGAAGAACATGCCATGAACCGCAGGACAGAGATCCTGATCGTTGAATCCGAATTGGAATTGGATATCGAAAAGGGTGGAAAAACGGTAATAAAAAGGACAAATAAAAAATGATTTAAAAAGAATTCTAAAATATAAAATGGGACCTGATTGGGGTCCCATTTTATAATATCTCAATAATTAGAATCAACTATTTTTCAGTTTGCTTTTTTGTTCTTCAACCTGTGCGTCAATCACTGCGATCGTTACCATATTAAAGATATCGCGGACAGAGCTTTCCATATTCAGGATATGGATCGGTTTGTTCAGACCCATTTGAATTGGCCCGATTGTCTCACTCATTCCAATCTCCAACATCATCTTATAGCAAATATTTGCCGAACTTAGATTTGGGAAAATCAATGTGTTTACATTCAATCCGTCAATCTTGGAGAAAGGGAATTTCTCGTGGCGCAAATCTTTGTCCAAAGCGAAATTGACCTGCATTTCGCCATCTATCAGCATTTCTGGATGGTTCTTGTGCAGAAAATCAATTGCTTCGTGGATCATGGCAGGGCTTCCAAAAGGACGTTCGCCAAAGCTTGAGTATGAAAGCATTGCCATTACCGGATTGGTATTGAAGAGCTTCGCAGCATTGTAGGTAAGTTTGGCAATGTCGATCATTGTTTCCTTTGAAGGATGGTTATTGACCATCGTATCTGCAAAGAAGAATGTCCCAAGCTTGGTATTGACAATGTTCATTCCACCAATGTGCTTTAACCCTTCGCGCATCCCAACAATTTCGATTGCAGGAATAATCGCATCCGAATATTTTGTATAAACACCTGTGATAAAGGCATCTGCATCACCAGCTTCAACCATCATCATTCCAAAATAGTTGCGGTCGAACATCTTTTCGTAAGCTTCGTTAAAGGTCATCCCTTCACGTTCGCGCTTCGCGGCAAACATCTTCGCGTACCGGATGCGGGTAGCCTCTTCGCGGTCGTGGCGCAAATTAACAATTTGGATACCTTCGATTTCGATGCAATTGTCGCAAAGCAATTTTTCGATACGTTCTTCGTTGCCCAGGAGGATCGGGATACAGATTTTTTCCGTCCGAGCAAGCTGGGCCGCTTTCAACATGTTGATATGGTTTGCCTCGGCAAAAACCACCTTTTTGGGGTTCTCTTTTGCTTTTTCGGTCAATCCATGGATCAGGCTATTGTCAAGCCCCATACGCTGACGCAGTTCGTCTGCGTATTTATCCCAGTCTGTAATCGGCCTTCTGGCAATCCCACTATCAATGGCAGCTTTTGCCACAGCAGGAGCAACAGTGATCAGCAACCTTGGATCCAATGGTTTTGGAATTATGTACTGCCTTCCAAAGCTCAGGTTATTCGTTTCGTATGCCGATGTAACCACTTCCGGTACAGGTTCTTTAGCAAGGGCAGCAATTGCAAGTGCAGCGGCAACTTTCATCTCTTCATTAATCCCTGTTGACCTTACATCCATGGCACCACGGAATATGTATGGAAAACCCAACACATTGTTTACCTGGTTGGGATGGTCGCTACGTCCTGTCGCAAAAATAATGTCCGGACGCGATGCAATGGCTTCATCATACGATATTTCAGGATTCGGATTGGCCAAAGCAAATACAATAGGGTTATCGGCCATGCTTTTTACCATATCAGGTTTAAGTACACCTGCAACAGAAAGACCAAGGAAAACATCACATCCTGCAACAGCCTCTGCCAATGTATTGCATGGTAGTTTAGTGGCAAAAGGTAATTTACGGCTGTTAAGATCGGTACGACGTACAGATATTACACCTTTACTGTCCACCATCACAATATTTTCAGGTTTTGCACCTAAACGGATGTAAAGGTTGGAACATGCAGTTGCTGAAGCACCAGCTCCATTTACCACGATCCGGACTTCGTCAATTTTCTTGTTGACCAACTCAAGCGCATTGATCAAGGCTGCACCCGAAATAATCGCGGTACCATGTTGATCGTCGTGCATGATCGGAATATCAAGGGCCTCCTTCAGCTTCTCTTCGATATCAAAACACTCCGGTGCCTTGATATCTTCAAGGTTGATCCCACCAAAAGTGCAAGCTATCGCCTTAACAACTTCAATAAATTTATCAGGATCCTTTTCATCAACTTCAATATCAAATACATCAATGTCGGCAAAGATTTTAAATAAAAGCCCTTTGCCCTCCATTACCGGTTTTCCGGCCAATGCACCTATATCGCCCAATCCAAGTACCGCTGTACCATTTGAAATTACGGCCACAAGATTACCTTTGGCTGTATATTCGTATGCATCCTGAAGGTTTTTTTCGATTTCAAGACAGGGAATTGCGACTCCCGGGGAATAGGCAAGCGATAAATCGCGTTGTGTGCTGTAAGGCTTGGTTGGGACAACCTGGATTTTTCCAGGACGACCCATACTGTGATAATTTAATGCATCCTGGCGTTTTGAGTTTTCCATAAACAAGAAAAATTTATTATTTGCGTTGAACTATGAATAAAAAGAAATTGTCGTTCGTTAAAATGGATTTGGAAGACAAAAGTAAATTTAATATTTAATCAATAACTAATGTGGCAAAACAATTCACAAATTGATAATATTGACCCGTGTAAGGACTTGAACCTTATAACCTTGCGTATTTTGACCCTCATAACCTTACATTGGCGGAATAAAAATATTGTATTTTTGGATTTTGCGCGCAAGGGCCATCCGCTGGATCCCCAATTCAATTGCAGCAGCATTTTGATTGAAATTGCATTTTTGTAAGGCAAGCAGAATGATTTCCGCCTCCCTTTCTTCTAAATTAAACGTTTGATTTTCAAATATTTGTATTGTTTCAGATTTTTCTTTGACACGTGTGTCGTTTACAGTTTCCGACATGAATTTACTTAAGAACCCGGCAACAGTCTTTGTTTTGTCTTTTATAGGAAAATCCTTGAGGCCAAGCGAAGTGCCTTTTGAAAGGATGATTGCCCTCTCCATCATATTTTTTAATTCCCTTACATTACCTGGAAATGGGTAGTTTTTAAGTGCCTGGACCGCTTCCTTATCGATTTGAGGTTGTGGCTTGTTCAGTTTTTTAGATAGATATTCACAGTAGAACTCCAAAAGGGGTTCGATATCTTCGGTACGTTCCCTTAATGGCGGGATATGGATATGCAAGGTGTTCAAGCGGTGGATAAGGTCAAGCCTGAACCTCTTTTCTGCCACAAGTTGATCGAGTTCATGATTGGTGGCCGAAATAATCCGGAAATCGGTTTCAACTTGGGAAGTCTCGCCCACCCTTGTAATTTTTTTCTCCTCAATGGCCCTCAACATCTTTGCCTGAAGGTTCATGGGCATGTCGGCAATTTCATCAAGGAACAGGGTTCCATGGTCGCTGATTTCAAAGAAACCCTTTTTATCGTTGATGGCTCCCGTAAATGAACCTTTCTTATGGCCAAAAAATTCACTTTCCAAAAGAGAATCGGTGATCGCACTGCTGTTTACGGCACAAAATATATTGTCTTTTCTTTGGCTTGCATAATGGATAATCCTTGCGATGTTTTCTTTCCCTGTCCCACTTTCACCAGTTATCAATACATTAGTATCCTGAAAATCGGAAGCGGTCATCGCAAGGTCAAGGATTTCTTTGATTTGCGGGCTTATTCCGATAAAATGTCGTTCGATCCGTTTTTCGAGACTTTTCGATATCAATGAATTTTTCTCTTCAAGTTGTTTCACTTCCCTTTGAAGCAACAGAAATTTCTGCGTCCTCTCGATCGCGATCCTTATATCGATGTGCCGGAAGGGTTTTCTAAGATAATCGATCGCCCCAAGCCGCATGGCCTTGATCACGGTATCCATATCACCATGCGCCGAAACAACGATCACTTCCATTGAAGGATAGTCAACTTTCACTTCCTTTAAAATATCGAGACCATTTACACCAGGCAAACGGACATCGAGGATCAACAAATCGATTGGATGGCTTTTTAAAATTGCAAATCCCTGTGCGCCTGTATTTGCTTCGAAAGGGAGAAAACCCGAATCGTGCAGGAATTCGGCAAGCTCTTCTGTAAAGCGTTTTTCATCATCAAGGATTAATACATTTAATTTGTTCATGATTTTGTGGATGACGGATTGTCCTTAATAAATTTATCTTTTTCCTGTTTAATCGGAAGGGAAATCCTGAAAAGGGTGCCTGAATTGATCTTACTTTCAATATCTATATTGCCATTCAATTCTTTAATGATCCCGAAGGACACGGAAAGACCTAGTCCGGTACCGATGCCCACCTCTTTGGTCGTAAAGAATGGTAGCATGATCCTGTCGATGTCCTGTGGACTTACCCCTATTCCATTGTCTTTTATTTCAACAAAATTGGTTTTGTAATCGTGATAAGACCTTATCGTAATCGATTTCTCATAAAAGGTATTTGTTGACCTTGTTTTTTCGTCAAGGGCATCCTTTGCATTGGTGAGCAAATTGAGGATAACCTGTTCAAACCGGTAAGTGTTTCCTATTATTGGGTGGACATGTGGGTCAAGCTTAACTGTCATTAAAATGCCGTGGTGCTTGAATTGCTCCGAAATCATTGAAATTGCGTTGTTTATACTTTCATTGATGTCGAACGAAGAGAGGATAAACTCATCGTGGTCCCTGGAAAAGGCACGTACATGGTCTATAATTCTCCCGATCCGTAGGATATCCTCGAAAATTTTCTCCGATTTGTTGTGAAAATAGTTCTGATCGACACTTTTTGATTGTTGTATTTTCATTAAAAGGTTGTCGATCCCCAATGAGATGGAGAGTAACGGTTGGTTGATTTCATGCGCCATTGCAGAAGCCATTTCACCCAGACTAACAAGGCGTTCGGTCCTGATCAACTGGTTTTCGATCCTTTTTCGTTCCGAGATATCGCGCAGAATGGCCATATAGGATTTGGGTCTCCCATCCGATTCCTGAATCAGGGTGGTGCTCAACTCACAAATAAACTGGACCTGGTTTTTCGTTTTTAGCACGAATTCAACATTCTGGACCAACCCTTCAAACAGTGTCTTTCTCAAAACATCTTTCAATTTTTCCGTTTCGTTGTCGGGAATAAACCGAAATAAATCTTGTCCCAAAAACTCGTTTTTGTTTTTTGCCCCAAAAATCTCGACAGTAATATTTGACACTTCGATAATGCGCTCTTCCATATCAAGGATCACAATGCCTTCCGGCGAAGCGTTCAATAAGGTGCGGTACATTCTTTCCGATTCCTTGAGGGCATCTTCGATCTGTTTCCTTACGGTGATGTCCTCCGATATCCCCAAAAGAAACTCCGGTTCACCAAGACTATTGATAATCGGAATCTTCTTGGTATGCAAAATCCTGATCCCATTGAACCTGGTCTGAATTTTCTCTTCAGGTATATCTTCCAAATTTTTAGATTCCAATACTTTTCTGTCACATTCAACAAAGAAATCGGCTTCCTCTTTTGGGAAAAAATCATAATCCGACTTTCCAATCATGTTGTCCTTTGAAAGCCCCAAAAGCTCTTCACCGACCTTATTTAATCTTATAAACCGAAGGTCTTGTGCGTCCTTGACAAATACCATCAATGGAAGGTTCTCAAATATGCTGTTCAGCATCCGTTCGCTTTCCAATATCCTTTGTTCGTTTAATTTTTGTTCGGTCACTACATCAAATACGGCAACAAAAAAACCTTCCCCGGGACAATAAACTGAAATCCAAAGCCACATCTGAAGTGGTCCAATATAGGTTTCGAAACGCTCCGGCTGCCCTCCTTTTGCGACACGTCCATAAATCTGAAAGATGTCAGGGTTGGAATCTTTTATTCCTGGAATAACGGTTGAAACCTTTCTGCCAATCGTATCTTTCAAACCTGTCAGGGTTTCAAATGCAGCATTGACCGCCAGATAGGTAAAATCTTCTGCAACACCCTGATCGTTAAATTGGATCTGACAATACGCAAATCCATTGAGCATATTCTCGAATAGAGACCTGTAGAGTTTTTCCCGGGTGCGCAATTCATCCTCGATCCTCTTATTCTCAGTAACATCTGTAATCAATGCAATGGAACCCACATAATTACCAGTTTCAGAATTGATTGGGGAAGTGGCAATACTGGTATAAATGCGGTGCCCATCCTTATGGATCAATTCAAAGTCGTGACGTTCGCTTACACCTGCCATTCGGTGTTCCAATTTCTTGCTGGCATAGGCTTTGCCAACTTCGTCCATAAAATAAAACAAAGGACGTCCAATCATCTCTTCAACAGCATAACCCAACATTGAGGTCATATGTGGATTGACATAGGTGGTCTTGCTTTCTTCGTCAATGCTCCAGATTCCTTCCTGAGCCAGTTCGACCAATTGCCTATATTTCTTTTCACTCAGATGAAGCTCCTCCAATATTTTTTTGCGTTCAGAAATGTCGATCATCACGGTCAGAAAATATTGCCGGCCTTGCATTTTGATCACTTCGCCCGAGAACAAGCCTGTCAGGATCGCACCATCATTGCGTCGCACCTGCAATTCGCAATTGGAAATAATGCCATGCTCCTGCAATTTCTCTCTAACCATTGCCTGTTCTTCAGGCACTACGAACATATCAAGTTCCAAAACTGTTTTTCCAATAACCTCTTCCAATGAATAACCAAGTACACCGAGAAAAGCATTGTTGACATCAATAAACGTTTGTTCGGGCATGACCGACAATGCCATAAGTGTAGGGTTGTTACGAAACAACCGCTCAAAAAGATCCCTGGCTTCCTGTTCTTTACTCTTATCTTCTATAATGCAAAATAAGCAATCGGTTCCACTCCAGCGCCCCGACCAGACACGCGATTCTGCAGGAACCAAAATGCCACTTTTGGAGACCACAGGCAAGGGGCAAGTTTCACGCTCCTTTCTGATCATGGAAGAGAAAATTTCATTGGCTATGTCCCGGCTTTCAGGAGGGTTTAGATCCAATACATGCATTGAAGTGATTTCATCCCGACTATAACCAAGTTTTTGCTCAAGAGCATTGTTTGTGAACAAGATACGTCCTTCTGGAGTAGCCACAACAATAAGATCGGTTATTGTTTCGAAGAAGGTACGGAAATTGGCCTCGCTCTCGCTCAACGCTTTCTGCGCAATCCTTCGTTGCGAAATGTCCTGAAAAATCCGCAACAGGGCTTTTTGCCCTTTGAATATCATTCCGGCATGACTGATCTCATAAGTCCTATTGCCCATAAAATGCTGAACCTCAGAAGTACCCGTTTGGCCTATCGCAATTCCGTTCTTTAAAGGGCATATTTCACATTGTGAATGGTTATCGCAATAGAGATCCCAGCACTTTTTGCCGACAACGTAATTACCATATTCACTTTCAAGTTTCCCGCTTTGAAAAAGGATATTTCCCTCTTCGTCGATCACATCCATTCCAAAAGGTATGGTTTGCAAGATCGACTGGTTAAACTCGTTGCTCTCCTTTAGCGTTTTGTTGAGCCGCGTTAGTTCTATGGTTGATTGCTCCAGAAGATCGTGTTGTTCACGCAATTGTTGTTTTTGATTGTACAATTCGAGAAAAACCTTGACCTTACTTTTAAGGATTTTTGGACTAAATGGTTTGATGAGGTAATCGACAACGCCTGCTTCGTAGTATTCCTCCATTTTTGATTCGTCCATCAACTGGGCGGTAATAAAAATGATGGGCACGATTTCAGGGTTTCTTTCATTTTGGATTTCCCTGCCCAATTCAACACCATCCATAATCGGCATATGGATGTCGATTAAAGCAATGGCAATTTCCTGATCCTTTATTTTTGATAATGCTTCTATTCCCGAAAATGCTGTGATAAGGTCAACATCAAGCCTTCCCAGAATATTTTGGATCAAATTCAGGTTTGTCTCAATATCATCAACAATAAGGATTTTGGGTTTCATAGCCAGCTAATTCGTTATTGAATTACTTTTCATTTTCTTTGCGGAAATTTTCGTGCAAATGTAGTAAATTCATCGGGTTCAACGATGGCGGAAAAAGAATAAACCTTGGCTGAAAGATCCATAAAAAGTTTATTTTTAATTGTTTATATTCCAATCATAAACAACCCTAATGAACACCATCATTTTTGGCAATCCTCCTCACCTCCACACTATTGCCATCACCTTGCAGGACAGGACAACCCTTTGCAAATTCAACTGCCTCATCGACAGTTTCGGCTTTTACAATCAGGTAACCACCAATGGTCTCCTTCGTTTCACCGAAAGCCCCGAAGGTAACCACGTTTCCATATCTCACGACCTTTGCATCCTTGAAAAGTAATCCCGTGCCTCCAACGAATTTGCCCTGGGAAGCAATACTTTTGATCCACTCCATTGTTTGGTCCATCCAGATCTGCATTTGTTCCGGTGATGCAATCTTGCTCCTGTCCTGGTGCCTCATAATCAATGCATATTCATCCATCTTTATCATTATTAGTTATTCTGAATTCTATTTTATGCTTTTTCCGATTAATTCAATTTCTTCAGCAGTCAAGCCATAAAGCACGTACACCAGTTGGTCGATTTCCGATTCAATGTAAGAAGTATCACAATTACTATTTTGAGATCTTAAGCGTAAAATCTTATCCGACAGAGCAGAAAGATCGTCCTTAAATAAACTAAAGTTTTTATGGACGGTGAAACTACTTACGTAACTGATTTTTAATCTGACGAAGCCACCTCTTACATAATCGCAGGTATTCATGAGATAGAATTTACATAGTGAAGAGTTTAACAGTGCCAATAATGAAGTATCCTCAGTAATAATCAAATGATTATTGTCATTGCCATAATAGCCTTGTGAATCATATGCGAAGCAATTGATCACATCGCTTATCCCTGGCCATACGATTTTTATTTTTTCAAATTCACTATAATAATCGCAAGCTCTTAATTCCCACCAATAATCACCCATGTCGGAACGCTTTTCGGCTTTTTCTTTGTAAAATTTAAGATGGTCAGCTATAGCGGGATAGTTTTTGACAAACCATGCCCAAGCCACATTTTCAGGCATTGTACCATATCGAGGCACGGGCTCAGAAATATGGTAGGGACTATCCTCAGGTAAATTTTTTCTGATTGTAAACCCTTTTGGAATAAGGATCAACCATTTATCGCTAATTGGCTGTTGATAACGTTTAATATCCCTTCCAGCCAGGAATGGTCTGATTAGTTCGATACTATTAGGATCATCCTCAATAAGTTTGTTTTTTGTTCCTTCGTCAATAACAAATGCTTCATTTAAGCCAGTCAATATTCCTCTAAATATCTGACCATCAAAATATTCATGAAGTGGTTTGCCGCTATATTTTATCTTTTGAATGAGATTTTGAACAGTTTCATTTACCAATTTCCAGCCACCAACATCCAATTGGTCTTGGGCTACAAAGAACTTTCTCTCCTCAATGGATGTTTCCATGATCCTAGAGGAAGAAACCGTATTGACAACAGCTACTTTAATTGAATTTGATTGTGTTGAGGATTTTTCTAAAGCCAACAAACAAGGATAAGTGGTTGCCTCATCGAACACCGTTAATTCCCCAAAGTCAATAATTGAACGAATTGTGAATTGTTTTACCCAATTCCTTAATTTGATCCCATAATTAGCCCGCATCCATTTGTTGGGCAAAATATAAGAAATTGTACCGCCATTTTTCAGAATATTTATTCCCCGTTCAACAAAAAAGACATATAAATCGGCGATTCCCGTAAAAGATTGATAGTTAGATTGAAGATAAGGTTTGATAGAACTCAGTTCTTCCTGCCTTATATAGGGTGGGTTTCCGATTACAACATCAAAACCCATAAAATCACCGTTTTCATTCAGCACTTCGGGAAACTCGAACCGCCATTCAAAGGCATTGGCAAACAATTTGCTCTTTTGCAATTGTTCAAGTTCAGTTGTTAGTTTTCCTAATTCAACCCCTATTTTTACTTTTTGTTTTTCCAGCCCTTCTTTATTCTCGTGTTCAAATACATGATTTGATTTGAATTTGTCCAGATATTCCTCGCTCTTTTTGGCTATAAGCCTTTCAAGCGTAACAATTCGCGGGTCCCGATACCGAAATATTTCAATAAACGAATTGATATTCTCATTAATCCTGCGTTTTAATTGTTTGTCATCGGTACGTTTATATTCATCCACCCAAAAACGATATTGCTGCAACCTGTCTTTAAAATTGGCTATTCTATCAGAAACATCGTCACTAAGTTTGTATCTGCTTATTAATGAGTTTCCACATTTAATATTAATATCAATATTTGGAAGGGTTTCAAGTTCGCGTTCGTTTTTATAGTAAGTATTTTTCAATAATTCGATCCACAGACGCAACCGACAAATCTTTACAGAATTGGGGTTGATGTCAACGCCAAATAAACAATTCTCTATAATCGTCTGTTTTTCATGGAACAAGGTTTCCTGAACCCGTTGGCTTTCCCTGCTGGCGCAGTTGTATTCAAAAAAATCGCCATCCTCGTCGGTTACCATCAATTCGTCGTTTACCACTTCAAAATGATATTCCTTCAATCGTTTCCCCTTCCTATCCATTAGAATTTTCAAGTCACTTTTAATTGCAATCATCTCATTCAGTGCCGAAACCAGGAAGTGTCCGGAACCAACTGCCGGGTCACAGATTTTCAAACCATTGATGATCTGGTTTGCTTCGTAACGGTCTTCAATCTTGTTGTAAAGTGAAGTAATATCGGTGCAGTTCCAACCTTTGGATTGATTGAATCTCTGAATCACCGCTTTACGGATGGTTTCACGGCACATGTACATTGTGATAAATCCAGGTGTAAAAAAAGAGCCATCTTTGTAACCATTAATTTTTTCAAAAATCAATCCGAGTACAGAGGCATTGATCAACGTCTTGTTGTCCTCCTGAATTTCTTCGCTCCCTTCACTGGCAAAATCGTAAGCATTCAGAAAATCAAAAAAATATTGTAGCGGGTTAATTGGCCCCACCCGTTTTTTCCCTGTATCGTCCTTTAATACAGTTGACGTATAAACAGGCATTGTCTTATCATTGCGCAATTGGCTGATAAAAAAAGTGGCATGCTCTATCTCAGTTGGTTCAAACAACGAACTATTTAAATAAGGGACTTTTACATAGGTTATTTTAACATCTTCGTGGCGTTCATCATGCCTTCTGGCTAATACCTGAAAGAAAAGGCTGTTCAAATTATCGTAATCCCTGATCTTTCCCAAATTCAGAAATTCGTACGATTTATCCCCTTTGTGATAGGTAACCAACTGGGCTTCCAACAATTTCAGGAATAAAATCCGATTGATCCAGGTGATGCACAATTCAAGACCAACATTAAAAAGCCTTTCCTGTAAATTTGCCGCAAATTGACCGGGGTTTTCGAGCCTCGAAACCTTATCTAGGCTATCTAATTGAATTATAGCATTTTCTATTAATGAGCCAGAATTTCGTTCGCCTTCCTTGTTTCGCCCAATTATTTTTTTGCTGCCATCTTTGGTTTCGGTCAACCCAATTAGATGGAGGAGTTCGTTGTAAAAACGTTTGTCTAGGCTGTTGCTGTCGTTGGCAAATGGCAGTTTTAAAAGATGTTCCGGCGAAAGCAGTTTAAACAAGGCAATAAGCTGATTGTCATCATTTTTATCTTTGTTGCGAAGTGGTTTTTCGTAATCACGGATATCAAAGTGTGCAAATTCGATTTCGTGATTGATTTCTGAAATAAAGGGTTCCACAATCTGTTTGTAGAAAAAATCAGTTTTTGTATCTGCCAACCTTCCACTTTCAAAATCGGTGAATTGCTTCACAAATTTCGAGTTTTGGGCAAATAGCCTGTCAAAAAGGGTTGCATCAAAAATAAACCACTCGTTGATATTGGTGGCAATCAGGTATTTGATTTCAATGTTTTTCTGTGTAATCCGTTCACGCAGGTAATACAAAACCAATTCCTGAAAGGCTTTGACATTGATATTGTCCTTTGTTGCCATCTCGACCTTATTGCCAGGTTTTTTAGCTTCGATGATGACCCCGACGGTATGTGTAGCTTTATCTCCGTTGTGAATTACAAGGTCGTTCCTGCCCTTGGTATTAATGAAATGATTGGGTTCGTACCATGTTTTCTTTAAAAAGTCGATGACCAGGTTCTTATGGAACTCTTCTGATTCGGAGTCATTGATCCTGTCAAGCAATTGGATCAGATAAGTCTTGAAGCGTTCGATATCAGACCTGTTAGGTTTTACTTTCAAAAAGGCTTTGTTGAGCGCATTCCGTGGTTTCAAGATTCGAAGTTGATCAGACATAGTTTATAAAGTCAATTTTATAAACACAAATATAGCATTATTTAAGAGTGGAGATATAAATTGACAAAGCATTGCCAGCAGCCCTTCATCATCTTAAATTTTCTGTCCTGCTTGCATCGAGTCGGAGGAAAATAAACAACAACACTGTAAAAGCCCAAAGTGAAGAACCACCATAGCTGAAAAAGGGAAGTGGTATCCCTATCACGGGAGCGATCCCAATGGTCATGGAGATATTAATGGCAATGTGGAAAAACAAAATACAGGCGACACCGTAACCGTAAACCCGGCTAAATTGAGATCTTTGCCTTTCGGCAAGGGTAATCAGGCGGACCAATAAAAACAGGAAAAGGCCCACAACAACAGTTGATCCGACAAATCCCCACTCTTCACCCACGGTACAGAAAATAAAGTCGGTGCTTTGCTCCGGAACAAAATTATATTTGGTTTGCGTCCCCTGAAGAAATCCTTTCCCCAGTAAACCACCCGAGCCAATCGCAATCTTCGATTGATTCAGATTATAACCTTTATTTAATTTGTCGATTTTGATCCCTAACAACTGATCTATACGGTCACGTTGGTGAGCAGCCATTACGTTATTATAGAAGTAGTTGACAGAGACTGAAATACCAACTGCAAAAAGGAAAAACAGGAAAATTCTCCAGGCCTCCCTTATATGATTGATTATTCCATACACGATGAACAATACCCCAACAATCGCAGTCGTTATCAATAACAATTGAAATGGTGTGCCACCAAGACCGACCAAGGCATCAATCGTCCAAATTAATCCAAAAATTCCCGAAACACTAACAAAACCGACAAGTGTCTCTTTAACACTTTGACGTAGAAAACCATAAGTGGCAACGGAAATGGAGAGTAGGAAGACAAGCATTTGAAACTCATTGATCAGCAGGGAGAGAATAAAAAGTGTTGCGGCTGCAAAACCCCAAAAAAGTACCATACCGTTAAGCCCTTCCCTGAAAAATACAAGGATAAATACGCCAAATACAAGTGCAGAACCTGTGTCGTTTTGCAAAATAATCAGAATGGCAGGAACCCCAATCAACGCGCCCAAAATCAGATAGGAATTCATTTTTTGCATCTTAAATTCGAACTGACTGAGGCATTTTGCGATGGCCAGGTTGGTCGCAAATTTTCCCAATTCAGCTGGTTGCAGTGCCACCCCACCAATTTCAAACCAGGCACGCGCCCCATTGATCTCTTTACCAAAAATCAGGACTGCAACAAGAAGAAAAATTGTTATTCCGTAAATATGGTACGCGAAGGCAGCATAAAACTTACTGTCAACGGTAAGCACCATGATTGCTAGGAAAGCACCCGCGATGATCCAGATCAACTGCTTTCCATAACGCTGACCCATATCGAGAATACTTTGATGCTCGTCGCTATAAACTGCCGCATAAATATTGATCCATCCCAGTATCACAAGTGTCAGATAGACAATGACTGATATCCAGTCGAGGTTGAGCCATATGTTGTTACGTGATTTCAATCGCCTGTTTCTATTTTCATGGTGGATATTAAATCGGAGTTCAACATCGCATCTTCGAAATGTTGCCGGTTCTTTGCGATCTTCCCTCTCAGGTATTTTTCGATGATCAAACTCGCAATTGGTGCGGCATAGCGTGCTCCCCAAACTCCGTTTTCGATATACACGGCAATGGCAATCTGTGGATTGATCTTTGGGCCAAATGCCACAAACGCAGAATGGGGCTGGCCATGTGGATTTTGAATCGTACCTGTTTTGCCACAAATAATCACACTGTCTATTTTAGCAGATTGACGGGCTGTTCCCGCCTCAACGACCTGCTCCATGCCCTGAACAATCATCTCATAATTTTCAAGCCCTGCGTCGATCGTATGCTTTTCGAATTGCAATACTTTCTGGGATCCATCGTAATCCTGAATGCTCCTGACAAGGTGTGGCGCAATGTAATAACCCCGGTTGGCAATCAAAGATACCATATTGGCAAGCTGTAGCGGTGAAAGCAACAACTCGCCCTGACCAATCGACAACGATCTAATTGTCAATGCATTCCAATGGCTTGATCCAAAATATTTATCGTAATAGGATACAGCCGGGACACTTCCTGAGGTTTCAGCGTATAAATCGCCCCCGATTTTTCGTCCAATTCCCATTTCGAGCAGGTGGTTCCTGAACGCATCCAACCCTTCGGCCGATGTTGGGTAATGGTTGATTTCGGCCCTGAATGCCTGCCAGAAAAAAGCATTGCACGATTCACGGATCGCAGAAACCAGGCCCAGGGGTGTTTCGTGGTTGTGTGTGCACACGATCGGGGAGGAACTCGGTCCCTGACAGGAATATCGGACAGATTGCAATATCCCCTCCTGAAGGCCGATCAGGGCATTTGCCAATTTGAAAGTTGAACCTGGAGGATATGAGGAAGAAATTGCCCTGTTCAACATCGGTTTATAGGGGTCGTTCAACAATACTGCATAATTCTTTGACCTTTCACGGCCAATAAATAATCCGGGATCGAAGGTTGGGGAACTTGCCAGAATCAAAATCTCGCCGGTTGAAGGCTCGATGGCAACGATACTGCCCACTTTGCCAGACAATAAACGCTCGCCATAATTCTGAAGATCAGCATTTAATGTTGATGTCAGGTTTTTACCGATCGAAGCGGCAGTATCAAGGCGTCCTTGTTCATACGAACCTTTTGGCATATTGTGCACATCGACCATCATATACGAAATCCCTTTTCGACCGCGCAGGTCTTCTTCGTACATTTTTTCGATACCGCTTTTGCCGATGTAATCGCCACTTTCATAATATGAATTGTTGTCGATCCCTTTTTGGTCAACCTCACCGATGTAGCCCATTACATGTGCCGCCATTTTTGAGGGGAATTGCCGTAAAGTACGGGCCTGGATAAAAAAACCGGGATATTTAAAGAGTTGTTCCTGAAGAACAGCATAGGTTTGGGATGACAACTGTTTTATAATCGGGGAAGGTTTATACATCGAATAGCTGCGGGCGTTTTTGATCTCCCGTGCCAACTCCTCTTTTTCGACCCCGACAATCCTGCAAAATGCGAGGGTGTCAAATGGTTTCATCTCTCTCGGGGTGATCAGGACATCATAAGCAGCCTGATTGAAAACAAGTAGTTTTCCATTCCGGTCATAAATTAACCCTCTTGCAGGAAAATTGACCACCCTGCGCAAGACATTGCTTGCTGCAGAAATTTTGTAGGAAGAGTCGAGCACCTGAATTGTAAACAAACGGATTACAATAACAAATGCTACCAGTGAGAACAGGCCAATGACGAGGTATTTGCGCTTACTGTAAATGTCCACTTTTAATGTTTTTTATCCTGTTATTTCCGGAAAATTAAAAACTGGCTCAATACGATCAAAACAATAGAAAGTACTGAACTCAAAACAATCCTGATAAGTGTTATCAAGAAATCATTGAATGTAAAAGCCTCTATAAAAAAAAGGAAAAAATGATGGATAACAACCATAAAAGTGGCATAACCGGCAAACCAGTTAAGTCCCATGTTTTCAACCCTGGGTGCCAAAACCGAATCGAGCATCTCGCGCGGGGAAATCAACCGAAGCACCCCCGGACGTAAAAAACCAATCATAAGCGATGCTGAAGCGTGGACTCCCGGCGTATTCGTAAAGACATCAATTAAAAGTCCCAACAGAAAAGATAGAAATAAGAGAAGCGCACGAGGCGTATCAAAAGGCAATAAAAGAATGAACAAAATATAGAAAAATGGAGCTATCATCCTCAATATCAGAATATTGTTAAAGATGAGCACCTGCAATAATACAGATACGACAAAAATAAGCGAATATTTGAGCAGGTTAATTACCATTGTTGTTCAACGATTCCAATTGTTTAATCTCATTCATTTGTTTGTTCTCGACCAAACCAACGATTACCAATTTTTTAAAATCGGCAGCAAGCATCACTTCAATCTTGTAAAAATTGCTTCCGGTACCTATCGAAAAATCGGAGATTGTCCCAATGACCATCCCTTCAGGAAAACTGGAAGAATAACCTGTTGTGACAACAGTATCCCCATTTTGCACCGGAACATGGTAAGGTATTTCGTTCAACTGTACCCTTCTGTAATCTCTACCATTCCACGAAAGCGACCCGAAGTAGTCGTTGCGCTTAATTTTTGCACTGATTTTCCATTGGATGTTCAATAAAGAAATAACAGTACTGAAATTTTCGGAAACTTTAAAGACCAGACCCACAACCTGTCCATTGGCGATAACCCCCATATTGGCTTTAACGCCGTCGTGCCACCCCTTGTTCAGTGTGATGAAATTGTGCTGCTGATTGATCGAATTGTTGACAACCCGCGCCGTTGTGAACCGGTAAACCGCTTTTAATGATGAATCTTTAGCTATTCGCGGAAGATATATCGAATCGGACGCATGGTAATTGCCAGGGTTTGATTTTAGATAACGCTCCTGCAAAGCGGCACGCAAGACGGCATTCTCTTCCGCCATCTTCACGTTCACCTGCTTAAAATCGAAGATTTGCCACAAAGAAGAGAAGGTCTCAAATAAAGTCCCTGAAATAAAATTGCTCGAATCAAAGAAGGCCGCCCGCTGATAGTTGTTGTAGGTAACGACCATCGAGAGCGACAGAGCTTCAAGAACTAAGAACAAAAATACAACATGATACCGGTATAGGAGCCTGAATAAGTTCTTCATAAGCAAATTAGGAAGGGATTTTGCCCTTCCTGTTCCGCAGTATTATCGAAGTAAAAATGAGAATTTATCAACGTTCTTGAGTGCAACACCAGTACCGCGTGCAACGGCGCGCAAAGGATCTTCGGCGATATGGAATGGGATGTTGATCTTATCGTAAAGACGTTTGTCCAATCCACGCAACAAGGCACCACCACCGGCAAGCCAAATACCACGTGTAACGATATCGGCATAAAGTTCAGGTGGTGTCTGCTCCAAAGCACTTAAAATAGCCGTCTCAATTTTGGAGATCGACTTATCGAGACAGTGGGCAATTTCCTGGTATGAAACTGGGACTTCAATCGGCAACGCCGTCATCTGGTTTGGACCGCGCACAATGTAGTCACTTGGCGGTTCATCCAGTTCGGATAAGGCAGCACCTACATTGATCTTAATATCTTCAGCGGTACGTTCCCCGATTTTAATGTTGTGCTGGTGGCGCATGTACTCCATAATATCGGCAGTGAGGTCGTCACCTGCAATACGGATCGATTTATTGGTGACAATGCCACCCAAAGAGATCACCGCAATTTCTGTTGTTCCACCACCGATGTCAACAACCATATTGCCTTCGGGAGCCTCAACGTCGAGACCAATACCGATTGCTGCGGCCATTGGTTCGTAAATCATGTAAACATCGCGTCCGCCGGCATGTTCCGAAGAGTCACGTACGGCCCTGATTTCAACCTCTGTCGAACCAGAGGGGATACAGATCACCATTTTTAAGGCTGGCGAGAAAAACCTTTTCTTTGGGTTGATCATCCTGATCATCCCGCGGATCATCTGTTCGGCAGCGTTAAAGTCTGCAATCACACCGTCCTGCAAAGGACGGATCGTTTTCAGATTCGCATGTGTCTTACCCTGCATCTGCCTGGCCTTCTCACCGATAGCTACCAACTTTTCAGTTTTCATATCGATGGTTACTACCGATGGCTCATCAACGACAACTTTACCATTGTGGATAATGATAGTATTTGCAGTTCCAAGGTCAATGGCTATTTCCTGAGTAAGAAATGTAAATAAACCCATATCAATATTTTTGTGTGTATTATCCGATTAAATTAATGTTTAAAATGTCTGAAACCTGTAACGACCATCGACATCTGATGACTGTCACAAAATTCGACTGAAAGCTTGTCCCTAATGGACCCGCCAGGCTGAATTACCGATTTAATCCCTTCATTGTTGGCAATTTCAACACAATCAGGGAAAGGGAAGAATGCATCTGAAGCCATTACTGCACCATTCAGGTCAAAACCAAAAGATTTTGCCTTTTCAATCGCTTGTTTCAACGCATCGACCCGAGATGTTTGTCCAACACCGCTTGCCAACAATTGTTTTCCTTTTGCCAATACAATAGTATTTGATTTCGATTGTTTTACCAAACGATTGGCAAACAATAAATCATCAATTATTTGATTATCGGGAACAATTACCGTTACCGGACGAAGGTCATCTGCTGTTTCACGCTTTAAGTCACGATTTTGTAGAACCGTCCCGTTCAGCACGCTCTTGAATTGAAGTTGTGGAAGATCACCATTTTTCCGGACCAGGACAATCAGGTTCTTTTTCGATTTCAGCACTTCAAGTGCCTCAACAGTATAATCTGGAGCAATAAATACTTCAAAAAACAACTTTATCGCTTCTTCGGCAGTGGCTTTATCCACGGTGCCGTTTGTGACAAATATCCCACCATAGGCCGAAACCGGGTCACCGGCCAAAGCTTGCAGGTACGAATCCAGAACAGTTTCACGGGAAGCACATCCGCAGGCGTTGTTGTGCTTAAGGATGGCGAAAGTTGTTTCGTTGAATTCATCGATCAGGTTAACTGCCGCATCAATATCCAGAAGATTGTTGTAAGAGATCTCCTTTCCCGATAACTGATCGAACATTGCTCCAAAATTTCCAAAGAAAACACCTTGCTGATGTGGGTTTTCGCCATAACGCAAATGTTTTGCCGATGAAAAACTTTGCCTGAACTCAGAAGGCCATTCTCCGGCAAAATAATTATAAATAGCTGAATCATAATGCGATGACGTAGCAAAAGCCTCAAGGGCATACTTTCTGCGCTCTTCGAGGGTTGTGGAACCGTTCCCTGAAGCAAGTAATCCAGACAGTGAAGCATACTGTCCCTGATTGGAAACAATGACTACATCATTGAAATTCTTGGCGGCCCCCCTGATCAGGGAAATGCCACCGATGTCGATCTTTTCAATAATTTCATCATCCGAAGCCCCCGAAGCGACTGTTGCTTCAAAAGGATATAAATCAACGATCACAAGGTCAATTTCGGGAATCTCATATTGTTCAAGCTGAGCAAGGTCGCCAGCAATTTCGCGACGTGCCAATATTCCCCCAAAGATTTTGGGATGCAATGTTTTTACCCGGCCACCCAATATCGAAGGGTAGGTTGTCAACTCTTCAACAGCCGTCACAGCAACGTTTAAGCTCTCGATAAAGTCTTTTGTACCACCTGTTGAATAAAATTTAACGCCGAGATTATCAAGTTGAGTAATAATTTCGTCCAATCCATCTTTGTGATATACAGAGACTAAGGCCGATTTTATTTTTTTTAATTCGCTCATTATCTATTTCTTAATAATTTGGTGCAAAGCTAATAAAAAACCTTCATGTTTTAGGGAGGTTTCTTTAATGGTTTTATCATCTTTTTACAATTTAGTTGCAGGTGAAAGGTGCATTGGAAATAATTCCTACTTTTATAAGGTATTAATTTAAGACTATGTTAATCCTCAGACTTATACTCGAAAGTTTCAGATTTGCCTATAAATCATTGGTTGTTAATCAATTAAGGACGTTTCTCTCTTTGCTTGGAATCACGATCGGGATTTTTTGCATCATCTCTGTTTTCACAATTATCGATTCTCTCGAAAAAACCATCCGCGAAAGCATATCAAAATTAGGGAGCAATGTGATTTACATCCAGAAATTTGCCTGGGCTCCACCCGAAGGGGAGACTGAATATCCATGGTGGAAATACCTCAACAGGCCTGTCCCAAAATATTCCGAGACGCAGGAGATTTTACGCCGGTCGTCTTTGGCGCAATATGTAGTCTATAATTTTGGTTTTAACCGGACGATACAGAACGGCACCAATAAAGCCGAAAATGTGACAATCCTTGGATGCTCTGCCGGATTGATCGAAACATGGAGCCTGAAGATTCCTTATGGAAGGCCCATGACTGAAGAAGAGTTCAATTCTGGGTCGAATTTTGGAATGCTTGGGGCTTCAATAGCGGAACAACTGTTTCCCGGAATATCTGCAGTGGGTAAAACCATAAAGGTCCAGGGATTTTCTGTGTATATCGTTGGGGTATTTGAAAAGATGGGCGACGATATTTTTGGGACAAGTATGGATAACCGGGTGTTGATCCCGGCGAAATTTGCTGCCCGGATGGTCGATCCGCGGATGGACCTTGGACAGAGCATCATTGTGAAAGGAAAAGCCGATATTCCGGCAGCCCGCCTGTCAGAAGAGCTCGAAGGGGTGATGCGGTCAATCAGGAGGTTAAAACCGGCAGAGGAAAACGATTTTGCCTTGAATGAGGTAAGCCTGATTTCTGGACAGTTGGACTCCCTTTTCAAAATTATCAACATTGCAGGATGGATCATCGGTGGGTTTGCCATCCTTGTTGGTGGGTTCGGAATTGCCAACATCATGTTTGTGTCGGTAAAAGAACGCACCAAAATAATCGGCCTCCAGAAAGCCCTGGGGGCGAAAAAGAGGTTTATCCTGATGGAATTCCTGTTTGAAGCAACCGTCCTTTCATTGATCGGGGGTGCCATCGGATTACTAATTATTTATGGTGGAACTATTATAGTCAGCAAGACATTCGATTTCAACCTGGCCTTGTCCATTGGGAATATCATGACCGGCCTGATCATAAGTATCGTCATTGGCCTGATTGCCGGTTTGGTCCCCGCCCGAACTGCCGCAAGGTTGGATCCGGTAACGGCAATGAATGCGGTGTAAGGAAGACGCAGACAATCAGGAATTTACAAAGTTAATCGATTTCTGACAAGTATTTTAAACCTTACTAAATACGCTAACACCATGGAAAAGGAGGAAGGCATCTGTACGGTAATTCAATTGTTTGACAAGAAAGGCAATCCAATTACAGACAAACTAATTGAAATAGATGATTTTAGATTACTTTGTTGGTGCGATTGCATTGACTTGTTGCCTTTGGGGTCGATCATCGATACAAAAAACTATGATATTTGCAATGAAGGCAAAATAGGCACGAATTTTTTGGTCAACAAACAAGATTTGAAAAATATAACTTATAGTGACGTATTTAATGGATGTTGTGGACCGTCCGGAGATTTAATGAACGTTTTTGACCTAAACAATCATCCAATTGCCTTCGAATATGGCGATTGTTGGATGAACGCATATATTAGGATACCCAAAAAGAACGTAATTGCCAAAAGAGAAAAAGGAGAAAAAGCAATTATTTTATTTGCATTGACAGAATATAATAATAAGGAAAAAATTGTCGATAGGGTTGTTGGCTTCGATTACAATATTGTCAAGCAAAGACTTGATGTGAAGGTCGATGAAAGGTTAGACATAGAGATAAACGACACTGAAATTGAAAAAGAGTTCAAAGAAAAAATGGAATATATGCCACTTAATCATCTTTCATTGGAGTTAAACGAAGACAACAATAATAACGACTTTTGGCTTTTTACCAAATATGATGAAGAACGGAGATCGAATTATTCAGAATAACTTTCAAAACATTATTTTTGGGACTTTGCTTCTGAGAATGGGATTGCTTTGGAGTGCAAATGTCCATCTTTCAAATTTTGACCTAGTGTCGCACTCCGCGCAATGACAGGTACTGAGGGTGGTGATTCTTGCAATTTTGATAGAATATTTTGATTTCCGAAACTTTATCCAATTTGGAATCCGTTCAAAATCCTTCCACTATCAATTCCCCGAAGGGGATAAATATCAATAGCCCTGGGTAAGCGGTCCCGGACAAAAACCCTGTCAATGCGGAAAAGTACCTTGGACTGCGCCACCCAGGGTAAATGACGAAACAGTAAAACCGTCCGCGTTCGAAGGATAATAAATGTGCAAATCTTTCTTCGGACGGAACTGGATGGCCAAAAACAAAATAGTAGGTACAATCTTTATTAGGACGATCTTCCTCCTGGAATTGTCATTGGTAACCAAACAGATGTAAATTAAATGGTTAGCAGGTTCATGTTGTTTGGTGAGGCCATCCCATGTTTTTAGCACTGTCCTGGACATGTTTTTGGCACGGTGCTGGTGAGTTTGGGTTTGGGTTTGCCACATTTTACATATTTTACCAGCCTTTTGCTTGTGTTTTGCGGCGCATGGAACACTCGTTCTTTAAACAACTTACCGATTGCGCCGCCGATTTGTGGGTTAATTTTTTATTCTACAATACTTTAACTCCTACGGAGTATTTGATAGTGCAAAAAGTCAATTTTGATTTCCGAAACCTGACCTACTTTGGGGTCAGTTCAGAACACAACTAATTCCGATTCTTTGTGTGAGATAAATATGAACGGAATTATAATCACTTAAAATTCTTATCTTCGTAGTGAATTCGCCGAATATTAAAACCCCCATTATGAAATCCATTGTCCCAATTCTTTTAATTCTATTGATTTCGCTGAATACATTTGGTCAAACCAAAGTAAATCAATCAGATACAAAAAGAATTGATAGAAAAGC
>CAIYPA010000127.1 GCA_903927965.1 uncultured Bacteroidia bacterium
GCTTCATGGGCAGGTTCCAATACCGGAAGTTGTTAAATTTTTCAGCTATGGAACAATTAAATGTAAGCTTTAAGCTAAAGGGGATCGAATTGAATGCCCTAAACCTGAATCAGCCCAAAATTCCCTTAAATTCGGAAAGAGGATACAGTTTTAACATCGATGTCGAGCAGCGGATCAATATTGAAGAAAAACTGGTAATCGTTTCAACTACAATTGATTTAATCCACGAAGCTGACAAACAAATCCACGCATCAATAAAAACTAGCTGTATTTTTCTTGTAGAAAACATGCAGGATTTCAATTCTGCTTCCGACTTTGTTAAATTACCCGATCAATTTATTGTTACCTTAAATTCGATTTCGCTATCAACAACAAGAGGCATCATGTTCTCACAATTTAAAGGAACATTTATGCACAATGTATTCTTGCCAATCGTTAATCCCACAGCTCTTAACACGGAAAAAACCTTTGTTGAGTAAGTTGTTTCACTCACATTCCGTGCAAGGTTATTGTTCGGCGATGTGGAACAGTAAATTTGAGGAGTTCGTTGTTATTGCCGAAGGTTGCAGCCGGTAATGAGTTCAAGACATCGAATCCTGCGGTGATTGCATCGGTGATCGACGAGATGATACCGACCCGCAACGCTAAAGTGAGTCCGCGAGATTAAAAACCAAATCAATCTTTAAAGAAAAGGGGAAGCGAAAGTTTCCCATTTTTTGATCGTGGGGGAGAAAAACATGTTGTATAACAGGTAATTAAAAATTCTGTTTCAATGTTAAACAGAATTAAAACTTTATATTTGCCTATTATTAATTTAGTTGGTGATATCCAAGAAAATCCGTGTAAATGAAAATGGATATTATAAATTTCAAGTTTGTTTGACAATATGTAAGAAATGAATCTTATATTGCCAAAAATTAACAACAGGTATTACTATGGATTATTGTTTACATTGGTGAAAACATTGTGTGGATTTACTGTTCAGATAAATAAGTTATACACCCAATGCCAAGAGAATAAATATATACAGACAGATTTTTCAAACAACGACATATTTTGACGTATGACGGTAGTAATTTTGAATCTTTAAAACTAAGGAAGCCGAAAAACTTAAAAGAGTAGGCAAAAAATTTAAAATATGTAATTATGGCAATCTCAGATGTTCAATTAAAAGGAAATTGGTATGTTATTTTTGATGGAAATGGTAAAAAAATTAAAGAAGTCCTAGCTTCTTCCGTTGGTGAACTTTGCGGAATGGGAGGAGAATTTATTGTTTTTGTAAAAGGTAATTGGTATGCTACTTATGACGAAACGGGGAAAAAAATTAAGGAAATACTGACTTCAACTGTTGGAGATTTCAAAAATTCTTCTGGTTCAACTATAATTTTTAAGAAAGGAAATTGGATTGTAACATACGACAAAACATTTAAAAAACTTAGTGAACGTCTAGGTTAATTCTTAATAAACGGGTCATTTTCAAATATGTTCCCTTTAATTTTTTAATAACATGGAAGCATCAACAGCAATCAACAAAATGTTAGCAGGGAATAAGATATTTGTTCCCACTTATCAAAGGGCGTATTCATGGGAGACCCCATCGGTTGAAAACAGCAGGAATCTAAAAACTCATACAGATGTTTTTTTACAAGATTTATTAGATTACAATCGTAGTTCTGCAAAAACTCCTTACTATTTTGGGCATTTTCTTTTTGAAGAAAAAGGTGACAATTATTTCGGTGTCATTGACGGACAGCAAAGATTAACAACTATTGTAATTTTTCTTTCAACTCTATTTGCAAAACTTTCATCATTTAGAGCCTTAACTGATGAAGAAGAAGTGCTTAAAGAAAATATGATCAGACGCAGAGCTAATTATATCTTTTCAACAGTAGATTATGATAATCAATTGTTTAAAGATTATGTAATTGACCAAACAAAAAAGGATAGAAACGGATTAGAAACAGAATCTGCAAGAAGAATTGTAAAAGCATTTGATTATTTTACAAATTCTTTTGCGGACAAGGACGAACAGTTCTTAATCAAAATGCTAAAGACTGTAAGTGAAGCGACTTGTACAACGCATCCAGTTAAGAATGAATCGGAAGCAATTCAAATGTTTATTTTTCAAAATAATCGGGGTAAAAAACCATCGAATTTAGAAATTATAAAAGCACAATTCATGTTTAATGTTCACCTATATGGCGGTGAAGAAAAGGACAGTTTGATTGAAGAAATTAAAAATCGTTTTGAAAAAATTTATAAATCTATTTCATCAATTGAGTATAAAATTGAAGAAGACGAAGTTTTAGTATATACGCTTAGAGTGCATTTCAATTCGCTTTGGGAATCAAATGCAATAGATAAAATAAACAAACTACTTTCTGAAAACAATCCAATTCCGTTTATTAAATCCTTTACAAACTCACTTGCTGTAAGTTTTGAGCATTTAACAACTTTCTTTGGCAAGGACGAAAGAGAAAATATTGAAATTCATTCGCTAGTAACTTTAGGTGGCTTTGCTACTGCAATTCCATTTATTATAAAGGCTTATACTTTTAATTTGCAAATAAATGACATATGCAGTATTTGCTCATTGATGGAATCTATCGTTTTACGACATAGGCTAATTGGAACAAGGGCGGATATAATTTCGAGGATTAATGATGTATATCAAGCATTTACTATAGAAAAGTCTGAAATTAAACCATTAGTTGAAAGAATAGATTGGATTAAAAATGTCTCAAGTGATAGTTGGTGGTGGGCTTATTGGAATAAAACAGCTTTAGAAAATTCAATTCAAGGACAAATTGAACGATCAACTGCAAGATTTTTGCTTTGGAAATATGAGAATTATCTAGAATCTCAAGGAAAAAAAGGATATAACGTAACTCGTTTTGATAGAATTTCCAAACCTCATTTAGAACATATTGCACCCCAAACTGAGAATGAAAGACCAGCCGCTGGTTATGGTAGATATACGGAAAATTTTAGACTAGAATGTATAGATTGCTTAGGTAATTATTTATTATTATCTGCCCCTCATAACGAATCCATTGGAAATAAACCTTTTGATGTTAAAAGAAATTCTTTTACTCAATTAGCTCAACAAAGAGAAATTCAACAACTGACACAGCAAGATGCTACTTGGGATAGAGAAAAGATAGAAATGAGAAAGACGAAAATAATAAGTTTCATACTTGAAAATTTTTAAGATATTTTCCACATGGCTCTAATTGAGAGGCTCTCCCGAAATCGTGATATTTTTCCATACTAGCCTTCCCAATAAAAAATCAAACCTTATGGCAAACATCCGTTACAACAAATCGGGCGATCAGTTGAGTAGGTAAAAGTCTGTGGCGCAAACCAAATTTTGTTTGTTTACCCATGGCGTTGCCATTGGGTTAGGTTTGACGTGAGCAATTATCGAAAAGATTTAAGGAATTATAGGGTTTAGCGGTTCCCAAAACAAAGCCAATTTTTTTTGGGGAAGAGCCTGTGGGTCGGGTGATTTCCAATCGCTTTATTCACCTCAATTGGAAATCGAAGGACCCTATCGTGCCAAACCATACTCTTGCGTTTATAGGCGGAGTTCCAGACTCGTGTTTTTAATCCTTCAACCATCCCATCCCCAACGATAAACATGAATAGCCCTGGGTAAGCGGTCCGGAAGCAAATCCCTGTAATACCACAAAACGATCTCGGACCGCGCAACCCAGGGTCAGACCGCAACCCTTCAAACCGTCCGCGATCAAAGGTTCGGAAAAGTGCAATGCTCCCTTCGGACGGGGATGATATCTCTCTTAAAAGTAAGTGGCGCAATCCAAAACAATGTCTTTGGTAAAGTGCTTCCTAGGATGGGATTGCTTTGTCGTGCAGGTGAATACCTTTCGTATTTTGTTCCGCTTCGCACTCAGTGCAATGACATGTCGTGAGGGTGAGTTTGCTGTTATGTTGTTTGGAATCTTCATACAACTTTTGAAACTTTGTGGCGCACTGTATAATTGATAACAACTTTCTTTTGTTTTACAATTTATTGTATATTTGTACTATGAGTACAGAAATACAAACAAAAATAAACCAATTGTTGCAAATGCAGCCTGCTGGCTCACTGTTTTTCGCTTCGTGGATGTACCAAAACGGCATATCCTACGAACTGCAACGCCGGTATCGTCAGTCGCAATGGCTTATGCCTGTGGCTAATGGTGTTATGATCCGTACCGGTCAAAAACCAACCCTATACGGTTCCTTGTCGAGTTTAAACAATCAAACAGATAAACATTTTTATATCAGTGCATTGTCGGCTTTGGAATTGGAAGGATATTCGCATTATATCCCAATGGGGCGTCCGCAAGTTGTGATCGGTTGCAGTAGAAATGAATGGTTGCCAAAATGGTTTGAAAAACAGGATTTTGGAGTGGAGATCCTGAAAGTATCGTCCGAAAATTTTGCAGATAATTTAGGGATAACCAACATAAAACAAAACGATTTTGAAATCCTACTTTCATCACCAGAAAGGGCTTTTTTGGAATGTTTAAATCTGGCCCCAAAATATTATAATCTTGTTGATCTATATTACATTATGGAGCAGCTAACTACATTACGGCCTGAACTGCTACAAATCTTATTGGAACAAAATGTAACAGTAAAGGTAAAACGGCTGTTTTTGTATATGGCAGAACGAGCCAATCATGCCTGGCTTGAAATTTTGGATTTATCTAAAATATCGTTGGGCTATGGTAAAAGGGCAATTGTGAAAAACGGCGTTTACAATTCAAAATATCACACTAGTGTCCAGTAAAAATTTTAAATTGTTCTTTGAAATTATTGATTATCTATTAGTTGCGAGCCATTTTTCTGCGTGACGATTTGAAATAGTAGCTTTGCTTAATTAATTGTTTAAGCTATGAACCAAGGCAAATATGTTTTCGCTCAATTGGCAGAATTTTTACCAGAAAGAGTGTTTGATGGAATGGTTTAAAAGTTCCATGGCAACAGATACGTTAAGCATTTTACTTGCTGGAATCAACTGTTGTCAATGATTTTTGGCCAACTTACCAATCGTGAAAGCCTAAGGGATTTGATCGTTTCTTTGGATGCCCACAGCCCCAAAAACTACCATCTTGGATTCGGTAAAAGTGTCACCAGAAGCAATCTTGCCAAGGCAAACGAATCGCGCGACTACCATATTTTTGAAGAGTTGGCCTATTATCTTATCGACATAGCAAGAAAGAAACTCTCGAACAAAGACTTTGAAGTAAAAGGAAAGGTTTATGCATTCGATTCAACCACCATCGATTTATGCCTAAGCGTTTTCTGGTGGGCCAAGTTCCGAAAGGCAAAAGGAGGTATAAAAGTTCATACCCTTTATGATATAACCACTCAAATACCTGCTTTTGTGCATATTACCGAAGCGACCGTGCATGATGTAAAAGCCATGGATTTAATACCTTATGAGAGCGGGGCCTATTACATTTTCGACCGTGGATATGTCGATTACGAACGGCTTTACAGAATCACGCAGATCAAATCATATTTTGTAATCAGGGCAAAGAAAAATATGAAGTTCAAGTGTTCAGAATACAAAACAGTAGATGCCAGAACCGGTGTTATGAGCGATCAGGAAGGGGTGATTGTCGGATTTTACAACTCAAAGAAATATCCGGAAAAGATGAGAAGGGTCGTCTATTACGATGAAGAAAAGGACAGAACTTTCATCTATCTTTCCAATAACTTTGAGCTTCCACCCGAACAAATTGCCTTACTTTATAAAAATCGGTGGCAGATCGAGCTGTTTTTTAAATGGATCAAACAGCACCTTAAGATAAAATCCTTCTGGGGAACATCAGAAAATGCCGTTCGTATCCAAATCTACACAGCCATAATCACTTATTGCTTGGTTGCAATAGTTGGTCATGAACTAAAACTTGGTCGTTCAACCTATGAGATTTTAACAGTTCTTGGAATATCCCTATTGGATAAAACACCTGTAAAAGAGCTATTTAGCAAAACAGATAACAACAATGTCAAAGAACCTATTTATAAACAACTGTCACTCAGCTTATTTTAAGTGGACACTAGTGGAATAAGATATATAATTTTGGAATCTTTATTTTTTTATCAATACTGTTCAACGGCTGTTCGAATTTCGATTCCCGCAACAACGACCTAACCACTCTTGTGAATCCATTTGTCGGGACAATGGGCAGCGGAAAGACATTTCAGGGGCCTGTTCTCCCTCATGGGATGATCCAGCCCGGACCTTATTGTAAATACGACAATGACCAAAAGTCGGGGACGATGTTCGGGTTAAGTCATACCCACCTTAGCGGGATGGCCGGTGGGGGAACCGATGCGCCGGGAGATATCCTTTTCATGCCAACAATTTCAACCCACTCATTCATTGCAGGTTTTGCGTCCAAATTTTCGCACAGCAATGAAATAGCCTCTCCAGGATATTACAAGGTCAAGCTTGATAGTTCGAATATTCAGGTTGAGCTGACTACCACTGCCCGTGCGGGATTGCACCGTTATGCTTTTCCAAAATTATCCAAGCCTTCGGTTTATTTAAAACTTGAAAATGGCTTCCTGGCCGTGAAGGATGACGAAATTTCTGGTTGCAACAACAAACGGGTCTATTTCGTAGCAAGGTTTTCAAAACCTTTCAATGGATTTGAAACCGCCAATATGGATCAGGTTGTAAATCAGGTCGATACAATCAGAGGTAAAAACATCAAAGGAAACTTTCATTTCGATTTAAAGCCAGACGAACCTTTGTTGCTGAAAGTAGGAATTTCGATGGTGAGCACTGAAGGTGCAAGGAATAACCTCAAAGCAGAGATGCCGGATTGGAATTTTGAACAAGTCAAAGAAAATGCAAAAGAAACCTGGAACAAGGAGTTAAGCAAAATCGAAATTGAAGGTGGGACAAAAACTGAGCAAACCCAGTTTTATACCGCACTTTACCATTCAATGATCCACCCCTACATTTACATGGATGCTGACCGGAAATACAAAAGTACAAACGGTAAAGTTTATACGGCCACCGATTTCGACAACTACACCAACTTCTCGTTGTGGGATACATTCAGGGCGTTGCATCCTCTCTATACGATCATCCACCCGAAAATGACTTCCCAGTTTATCAGGAGTTTTCTTGAACGTTACGACCATAACGAAAGGATGCTGATCATGGAATTTGACGGTGTTGAAGGTGAAGAGCCACCCATGATCGCAACCCACTCATTGTCGGTTCTTGCCGATGCCTATGTCAAAGGGATCCGCGATTACGATGTTCCCAAAGCTTATGAGGCGATGAAGAAACTGGCTGATGACAACATCAGACCCGAAAAACCGTTGTACCTTCAATATGGCTTTATCCCTTCAGATTTGAAAGGACAATCCGTTTCTAGAACGCTTGAGTACAGTTA
>CAIYPA010000128.1 GCA_903927965.1 uncultured Bacteroidia bacterium
CGCAATGGCCTTGAGGAAAAGGTTCCCGCTCCGGATCTGAACAAGGGTGATCTCGTCCTGTGAGGTAATTGGGAACGGCATGCATGTTGTTTTCGATATCCGAAATCCAGTAATAGGATATCGTATTGTTGATATCGAACATATTGAAAAGCTCGAAGCCAACCCACGCATCTTTAATCCCGTAGGTCTTTTTCTTAATGGAAGTTGCTTTCTGGCTGTCGATCAATATTTTGGAAAAACCAACGTCAACCCTACGGTAGGGGGGCATCCTGAATATGTCCATATAGCGTTCGCCCTGAGGTGGCCCGAAAGGCAAACGGCTTCCGTAAAATAGGGTCAGGTTCATTTTTACTGTGGGATATCCCGGAAAAAAATCCTGAAAAAAGAGGCTGAAATTGATCCTCTGATCTGTAGGACGCGGGATATAACCCGGATAAACCTTTTCAGAATTGACATTTGTTCGGTTCTTGTAATAGAAATCACCTACAATGTCCTCCTCTGTTTTCATCAGCGAAAGGCTTGCCCACGATTGCAGGCCAGGGACAAATTCGCCATTTATTTTAAAATCAATTCCTGTTGCATATCCAGTTGACAGTTGATCAGGTAGATAGCTAATATTTAAATTGTTGATTTGGTAAGGGATCAATTTGTCGAGCGATTTGAACCAAAGTTCTGCCGTAAACCTGAAAGGGCGCATATCCGAAATAAAGTTCTGGTCGTAACCCAGCAGGTAGTGAATCGATCTTTGAGCTTTGACACCAGCCACCAGTTTTGCCTGTGGATTTTTTAGCTCCTTAAAAAACGGCATTTGCTGGTAAAGCCCCCAGGCAAACCGAAAGGTTTTGCCTTTAACAGATTTCTCTTTCCAACTTCCTGTGATACGGGGACTTACAATCGTTTGATTGTTATAGTCCCAATACTGCATCCTCACACCTCCTGTTACCGACAGTTCACCTTTGCCAAGTCCAACCGTCAGGTTATCCTGCAAATATCCTGAAAAACGGTTTGATGTCAGGTTGTTGTTCCCCGATAAGGAACGGTAAAGCTCAAGTTTTCCGTCCTGGGCAGGCAACGAATAGCCAACAGAATCACGCAGCTCCCATTCGTTCACATGGTCGGCAATCTGCTCATTCAAATATTTCAAACCCCACCTGATTTGGTGATTTTTTATGGAGTAAGTACCTGAATGTTCAAAACCTTTAACCCTCGCTTCAAGGGTATTGCGGGCATGGTCGAGATATGAACCGACGCCGATCAACATGGAACTATCAGCGTTTGTTTGTGATTGCCTGTTGAGATCGCTCAGATAGTACTGGCCCAAAATATCGAACGACTCCTTTTCGAGCGAATAAAACGTACTGGCCTGGAATTTTAGTGATAACTGGTCATTTGGATGATAATCGGCAGCAAGCGATCCGAGGTAATTCTCAAATTTATCCCTCTCACGTCCCTCAAAATAGACGGTAAATTCATAAGGTTGGGTCAGAGTCCCAAATCTGGTTGTTTGTGTTTCGGGAACAAACTGAAACGAATTGCCCGAATAATTGCCCAGAAACCCAAATGAAAGGTTTGGGGTAACCTGATAATTCAGAAAGGTTTGGACATCGGCAAACGATGGATTGTACTCCCCTTTCCTGTCCAATGTCCCCAAAAGGTAACTTGTATTTTTATATCGGACTCCGGTGATGTGCGAAAATTTGCCCTTTAACGCCGACCCTTCAAAATGGGCAGAGGCACCCAAAGCACCAACCTCAGCAGAAGCACTTGTAGTTGTGGGTTTCCTATAGGTGATATCCAGGACAGACGACATTTTATCGCCATACGAAGCATCGAACCCACCGGCAGAGAAACCAATTGTCGAAACCATATCGCTGTTGATAAAGCTTAGGCCTTCGTGTTCTCCCGATTTGACCAGAAAAGGGCGGATGATCTCGATCCCATTCACATAAACTAGGTTTTCATCATAATTGCCCCCGCGGACCGAATATTGAGAACTCAATTCATTGTTGGTGCTTACACCAGGCATTGTTTTGATCAATGTCTCGACGCCTCCAGATAAGGTGGGCAACCGCTCGGTCAATTTTTGCTGGATCGAAATCGTATTGTTGTTTCGTTCTGTTCTCCCCTCCACAACGATTTCCTCGATTTTTTGCAAATCGGGCTTCATCACTTGGGTAATAAAGGGATTTTTGATCAGGTCAACCTCCCTTTCGACCCTTTCAAAACCAACTGACGAAAAAACAAGAATTATTTTCTTCCCGGAAACTGATGGAAAATTAAATTCACCATTCCTGTTGGTAACGACCCCGATTGTTGTTCCCTTAATAGCAACATTGATCATCTCAACCGGATGATTATCAGGATCGATAACCCTTCCTTTCACAGAGATACCAGCAACCTGGGCCAATGTCGGCAGGATGGCCAAAGAACCAAAAAAGCAAATAAAGGCAAAAAATCTCAGCATCTATGTTCCGGCTTTCTGTGTAATTGATAATCAGGGGTAAAAATAATTATTTATTTTCGCCACTTGAAGTTATCTGAAAAATATGGTACAAAAACATCGCCCTCTTACATCAGTGTTAGTCAAGCCCTCGGGTCCCGATTGTAACCTTGATTGCACCTATTGTTTTTATCTGTCTAAAGATCAGTTGTTCCCGGAGACAAAAACCCATCCTATGAGTGATGCAATCCAGGAAGAGATGATCAGGCAGGTGATGCAACAATCGGGCGATGCGGTTTCGATTGGCTGGCAAGGTGGCGAACCGGCATTGATGGGACTCGATTTTTACAAACGGGCCATCGATCTTGAAATGAAATATGGTCATGGCCAATCGGTTGGCAACGGTTTTCAAACCAACGGCACTTTGCTTGACCGCGATTGGGCCAGGTTTTTTAAGAAATACGACTGGCTGATCGGCCTTTCGCTCGATGGACCCGAACATATCCATAACCGTTACAGGATGAACAAAGGTCATCAGAAGACCTGGAGCATTGTGGAAGACAAGGCAAAGATGTTGCTGGACGAAGGTGTTGCCGTAAATGCAATGTGCTGTATCACAGACTATTCATCTGATAAGGCCGAAGAGCTTTACAATTACTATAAAAGTTTGGGTCTTATCTGGATGCAGTTTATCCCCATTGTTGAAACCGACCCGAACGATCCTTCCAAAGCAGCACCCTTCTCGCTTGATGCTGAAAAATACGGGCAATTTCTCGTGACCCTTTTTGATCTATGGCTTGCCGATTTTAAAGATGGGAAGCCCACAACATCGATCCGCCATTTTGAATCGGTGTTCCATGCCTATGTCGGGCTCGAAGCACCCGAATGTGCGTTGATGAAAGAGTGTGGGGCATATGTTGTGATCGAACACAACGGGAATGTCTATTCGTGCGATTTCTTTGTCGAAAACCGTCACCGGCTAGGGAACATCCGTCACGACAAGATCATCAACATGTTGAACTCCAAGAAGCAAGACGATTTTGGGAAGGCAAAAGCCATGGTTCCGCGTAAATGTAAAGTCTGTCCTTACAATACGAAATGCTTTGGCGGATGCACAAAGGACCGTGTCAAAGATCCCAACGACCACCATCAGCCGCGGTTTTGTGCGGGCTACACCCTCTTTTTTGAACATGCCGATCAGGAGTTGAAGAAGATTGCTGCCTCGTGGCAAAAGGACCAAGCTGACCAACAGGAGCGGGTTCAAACCCATGGGGTTTACAACGCATTTGATGATTTGGTAAAGCAAGGGAATAGTATTGGTTAAGGTAATTAATCCTACATTTGTAAACTTTTATCCGTTGGAAACTAAGTTATACGATGAAAAAAAGACCGTTATTGTTTACTCTCATTCTAATGTCAGTTTCCCTGTTTATAAAGGCACAGGAAACCGGGTATCCAATAATTCGTAATTATCCTCCCAAAGAATACAACAATAGCCCACAAATCCGATGTTCCATACAAGACGATCGGGGAATCTTATATTTTGGATCCGGGGATCTGATCGAATATGATGGTGTTTCGTGGAGTAATGTATTAAGTCGTAATATTTTAAGGGTTTACGATTTTGCAAAAGATAAAAATGGAAGGATTTACGTTGCCGCACTTGATGAATTTGGCTATTTGGCTTTTGATAAAAAGGGGAATACCGTTTTTCAAAGCCTGAAACCATTATTGAAAGACTCCACGCTTAAACTGGGCATAGTACGATCAGTAAAACTCAATTCCGAATTTGTTTATTTTCAATCCCTTGATGTTGTTCTGCAATATTCCACTACGACTAATCAATTGTTAACTTTCAAAGCCGAAACTGATGAAAATTATAGCGGAAGTTTTATTTTTGCTGACTCGTATTATGTAATATCCAGCAAGTCAGGACTATTAAGAATAGAAAATGGCCAGATTCGGCCTCAAGTGCAATCAGGATTCTACAAAGATAAAAATAGCCTGGTCAACCTTGGAATGCAATATGACGATTCAACATTGTTGATTCCAACAAACCAGGGTGACCTCTTCCTGGCTCAACCAAATAAGGATGTTCTTCCTAAAAAATTAAACACCTTGTCTGTCGATTTCATTAAAGACAATAAATTGAACAGTGCCACCAAATTGACGAACACAAACTTCATTCTTGGTTCTCTTCGAAAAGGTGCGATCCTAACTGACCATGAAGGCAATACATTGCAACAATACAATAAAAGCAAACATTTGCAAAATAACAATGTGACAGGTGTTTACTCTGATAGCCAACAGAATATATGGTTGAGTCTAAACAACGGTCTCAGTAAAGCTGAACCTGGCCTGGATCTGAGTTACTGGGACAGAAGTACCGGACTTGACAACAATGTAACAGATATTATCCGTCACAATGGTACCATCTATATTTCCACATATTCGAAAGTTTTCCTTATTGATAGGAACAATAAGATAAAGGAGATCAATGGTATTCCGAATGGGGTATGCTGGAGTTTCTTTGAGCCCAAACAAGTCAATTCACTTTTGGTAGGTACCCAATTTGGAATTTACGAAATCAAAGGTGAATCGGCCACCCAAATATTCAGTGGGAGCCATGCTACTTTCTTTTCCCAATCATTAAGGAATCCGGAAAGGATATTAAGTTCCAACGATGAATTGCTAATTTCGTTTAGATATGAAAAAGGCAAATGGATTTTTGAAGGCCAATGGTCTGGTATAAAGGATGATCTTCGTGCTGCGGTGGAAGATGAAGACGGGAATGTTTGGATCACTACATTTATTCACGGAATCCTGAAGGTGTCGCCTGATTATCAATATATTACCAAACCACTAAAAATCCGTTACTATACGACAAGCGATGGCTTAAGTTCCTTGTCACCTATTGCTCATTGTTTTTTGAAAAACAAAATAATCTGGTGCACAACAAAAGGGTTTTATCAGTACAATAAGGGAAAAGATCGTTTTGAACCATTTTCCGAATTTGGGGAGCAGTACTGTAATGGTAGCCGGGATATTATCTATGCCCACGAAATGGCTGATGGCAAAATTTGGATGTGTTCTTTGAACCATCCGGCATCCAATATTGGTTATTTACAACCCAACAATCACAATGGGTACGATTGGATCTATTCCCCTTTTCACCGGATCCCTGGTCTTTCAATTGATGCCGTTTATGTAGAACAATCTGGTATAGCTTGGATTGGAGGGAACGAGGGTGTTTACAGGTATGATAACCGCATAGATACCAAAGATTATACAAAGAAATTCAAGTGCCTTATCCGAAAGATAACCCTGGAAAACGACAGTACGTTGGAAATTGGTACTGCCCATCTGGGTCAACAAGTCCTGAATTACCAGTACAATTCAATGAAATTTGAATATGCCGCTCCCTTCTTCGACCAGGAAGACAAAACGTTGTACAGTTTTAAACTGGAAGGTTTTGATAAGGAGTGGAGCAAATGGAGCCGTCAGACACAAAAGGAATACACAAATCTTCCCGAAGGGATCTACACATTTAAGGTAAAAGCCAAAAACGTTTATCACCTTGAAAGTGAAATGGCGACTTTCACTTACGAGATATTGCCCCCATTTTATCGGGCCTGGTGGGCCTATGCAACAGATGGTTTATTGTTAGTTTTATTTATTTGGGGGATAGTGAAGCTGAATTCAATCCGTTCGAAAAAAGAAAAGGTGCATTTGGAAAAGATCATCCAACAGCGCACCTCCGAGATCACCAAACAAAAGGAAGAATTACATGTCCAAAAAGATAGGCTGGAAATTGCAAATGCCACCAAAGACAAGTTCTTTAGCATTGTTGCCCATGACCTGCGAAATCCTTTCAATGCGATTCTGGGATTTTCAGATTTGATTATTGAACAGATCAAGGACAAAGATTACGAAGGCAGCAATGAGTCTGCAGAATACGTCCATCAATCGGCTTATTCGGCATACGAATTGCTTGAGAACCTGCTGACATGGAGCAGGTCACAAACAGGCAGCATCCTCTTTAAGCCTGAAAAATTGGAGTTGAAGGCACTTGTTGACAAAAATATGACTCTCTTGAAAAATTCAGCGGATATTAAGGGGATAATGCTTTTATCGACCATCACCACAGATTGCATTGTTTATGCAGATAAAGAGATGGTCCTTACCATTTTAAGAAACCTCATTACCAATGCAATCAAATTCTCCAATGTGGATGATCGGATAACCATTGAAGCTGAAGATTCAGGAGAAAGAATAACAATACATGTCACTGATACCGGCATCGGCATCAACGATAAAATTATTGGGAAACTCTTTAAGGTTGATGAGAGTGTTAAATCGACAGGGACTGCCAAAGAAACTGGAACCGGCCTGGGATTGATCCTTTGTAAGGAGTTTGTCGCACATCACAAAGGAGAGATCCGGGTTGAAAGCAAAGAGGGAGTTGGAAGCAGGTTCTCATTTACTCTTCCAAAATTTGACGAAGCATCCCAATCTCGTCAAGTAAAATAGCGAATGGTTTAAAAGATTGGTTTGCAGCACCTTAAATTTCAACAGAACAATAAAATGATCAAACAAATCGAAATAGTACTTGCACCACGAAAACGAGGGTATCATTTGGTAACAAGGGAAATGGAATCAAAATTGCCGGTACTTCCCAATGCCGGTATAGCCCATTTTTTTATCATGCATACCTCGGCGGCTTTGACCCTCAACGAAAATGCAGATCCATCAGTCCGTATTGATTTTGAATCGTTTATGAACAGGATTGTCCCTGATGGCGATATAGTGTTTATCCACCGTGACGAAGGGAGCGATGATATGTCGGCACATCTGAAATCTTCAATTTTAGGTGCTGCCATAACCATTCCAATCGTTAATGGCAGGTTGCATCTTGGAACTTGGCAGGGCATTTATTTGTGTGAATTCCGCAATCATGGGGAAGCCAGGAAAATCTTTGTGACGATAATGGGAGAATAATACAGCGCAATATTAACGATATCAGATTATTACATGATATAGCTTTGAATTTGGATTAAGCTTTTTATTCCCCAAAAATGATCTGCAAATCAAAGATTATTTCCGAAAATAAATCCAATAAATATTATTTTTAATCCTGAATTGGAGTACCTTTAAGCTGATTAATAGAATAAGCGATGAAAAAGGTGGCCTACTTGCTTTTATTTGCTTTGATGTCGATGAAAGCTCTTTCACAGGAAGGATTTATTTATAATAACTCTCAATATGGTGTGGAAGTTAAATTCCCATCAAAACCAGAATTGACTTCCAAAAAAACACCCATTGATAAAAAATCTGAATATATTTCACAAGTTGCAAGTCTGATGATTGTCTCAGCCGGACTGACTTATAATCTTGCCATTATGGAGAAATCAAATGGCGACATGGGTAAGGTCGATGATTTGGTTGAAACTTATAAAAAAACGTTTAAAGCTTCCATCAAAAGGGAATATGAACTATTCGGAACCAAAATTTTAGAATATGATTGGACAACCGGTGGTCATTACATGAGATCTAAAATTATGATTATTAATAAAGTGCTGTATCAGTTAATGGTTGCCAGTCAGTCGAGTCCCACCGATAAAGATGTTTTGCCCTTTTTCAATTCCCTTAAAATAAATGGGACATCCATCCGGGACCCTTTTACCGACCCCGGCAAATTCACCAATTTTGCAATAGATGACCCAACTAAAACTAAAAAAGACACCATAAAACAAATTGTTTATGTGAATTCCGGATCCAACCAAGGCTATCTGTTTGAAAGAAGTTCCGATGTGGACAAAAATATACCCCAAAATTCCTTGATAAAACCTTATCGTTTTGCATTAATTATTGGCAATGAGGATTATAGTTCACATCAGGTGGACCTGAATTCCGAGATCAATGTCGATTTTGCGAGAAACGATGCCAGTGCCTTTAAGGAATATGCGATTAATACTTTAGGCGTACCCGAAAAAAATGTGGTCTTCCTATTGGACGCCACTACAGGATTGATGAACCAGGCATTTTCAAAAATGAACCTGATCATTAAAAACACACAAGGAAATGCCGAAGTACTGGTTTATTATGCCGGCCATGGATTGCCCGATGAGGTAACCAAAGAGACCTATTTGATTCCCTTGGACATCAGCGGGAAGAATGCCGGTGACGGGATCAGATTGCAAAATCTATACGCCAAATTGACTGAATTTCCGTCCAAAAGGGTTACTGTATTTATTGATGCCTGTTTTTCGGGAGGAGCGAGGAATCAAGGTCTGCTGGCAGCACGTGGCATAAAAATCAGACCCAAAGACGATCTGCTAAATGGGAACCTCGTTGTTTTTACTGCAAGTTCTGGTGAACAGTCTTCCTTGTCGTATAAAGAAAAGCACCATGGTATTTTCACCTATTATCTCCTGCAAAAATTACAGGAATCAAAAGGATCAGTAAGTTACAATGAATTGTCAAAGTATATCCACGACAATGTTTCCTTACAATCTGTATTGATCAATGACAAGGAACAATCCCCAAAAGTGATTGTAAGCAATTCTATAAGTAGTGAATGGGAAAATTATGATCTGATCAAATAAATGAAAATAAGATCTGCCATGAAAAAAATTATTTTTTTGCTTTTATTTGCATTACTGTTTTTGAAAGCCATTTCCCAGAAAGAATATATCTATACAAATATGGACAACGGTGTGGAGGTTAAGTTTCCTTCCAAACCTGAAATTACTTATAATGAAACTGACTTTGTTGTATCTCTCTTTAAAGAATACAATGCCCTATTGAGCCTTAAATCTGCGGGATTGGTTTATAAAGTATCCATAAATAAAGGATCGGGAAAAGTATATGTAAGTGCTGCCGAAAGTTTAGAGGGTTTTAAAAAAAATTTTCATCCAAACATCAGTAAGGAATATGTAATAGGAGGCAAAAAAATAACGGAATTTGATATGTCATCTGGTGGTGGATGTACGAGATACAAAATAATTGACATCAAAAAGGGTTATGTAGACCTTTCCGTTACAAGCCAAACGTGTGCGCAGGACAAAGATGTGTTGCCATTTTTCAATTCGCTTAAAATTGATGGCATTGAAATCAGGGATCCGAATACCGGCCCAAATCAATTCAAAAACTTTGCAATAGATTATGCCCCAAAAACAAAAACCGATACCGTCAGGCAGATTGTCTATGTCAATACGGGCGCGAAGCCTACCTATCAATATGAAAGATCATCGGATGTGGACAAAAATATCCCCAAAAGTGTGAATAGTAACCCATTGCGATTTGCATTAATTATTGGAAATGAAGATTATAGTTCCCATCAGGTGGATATGACTTCTGAGATCAACGTCGATTTTGCGAGAAACGATGCCAGTGCTTTCAAGGAATATGCCATTCAAACTTTAGGTATTCCGGAGAAAAATGTGGTCTTTTTGTTGGATGCCACGACTGGTGTGATGAACCAGGCATTTTCAAAAATGAACCTGATCATTAAAAACACACAAGGTAATGCCGATGTTTTTTTCTATTATGCCGGTCATGGTCTTCCGGATGAAGTGACCAAAGAAGCCTTTCTTATTCCGGTGGACGTAAGTGGGAAAAATGCCGGTGAAGGAATTAAGCTACAAAATACCTACTCTAAACTTACTGAATACCCTTCCAAAAGAATAACCGTATTTATTGATGCCTGTTTTTCGGGAGGAGCGAGAAATCAAGGATTGTTAGCTGCCCGTGGAATAAAAATCAGGGCCAAAGAGGATCCTTTAAACGGAAACCTCGTTGTCTTTACAGCAAGTTCAGGCGAACAATCATCTCTGGCGTTTAAAGAAAAGCAACATGGAATTTTCACCTATTTTTTGCTGCAAAAATTACAGGAATCAAAAGGATCAGTAAGTTACAATGAATTGTCAAAGTATATCCACGACAATGTTTCATTACAATCAGTATTAATTAACGACAAAGAACAATCTCCGCAGGTCAATGTTAGCAATTCAATAGGCAGTGAGTGGGAAAAATTTGATTTGAAATGATATAGATTTGAATAAATTCAATAAGTAAAAAATTAATAATCAGCACTATGAATCCGACAAGTTTAAACCAGATCGAAGATTTTTTGAAATCCGGCCCTTTCGTGTTGTTCGGGGTTTCAAGGGTCAAACAAAAATTTGGGAATACCATTTTGAAAGAACTGACGGCAAAAGGTTTCAGGGTTTTTCCCATGCACAAGGACCTTGAAGAAGTTGAAAACATCAAATGTTACAAACAATTGTCAGAATTGCCTGAAAAAGTGGGTGCTGCTATCGTTTGCACCAAACCTGAAAAAACTGCCGCAATTCTGACAGAACAGAAAGCTACAGGGATTAAAAATATCTGGCTGCAGCAAGGTTCTGCCAATATTGGAATCTACGAAAAGGCCAAAATGGATTTTGAAAACGTAATTTACAACAAGTGCGTTTTAATGTTTGCCATTCAAACCGGGGTTCATAAATTTCATGCTGGAATTTTGACGTTCTTCGGAAGATTCCCGAAAAAAGTTCCCCACATTAAATAGTAGCTATTTAATTTATACGAACAAGAGTTTTTGCCAAATCTTGTTCATCAGAAGAAAGATATATGGAATCATATAATTCAAAATATAAACGAGTTTTGGACTGTATTCCTATTAGAATAAGCGACAGTCAAATCCTTAACCTGCTTCAAACCAATGAAATCAACTGGAAATACATTGATACGATCAAGGAGATGACAGACCTGAACGATGAAGTGATTTCCGTTTGGTTGAATATAAGTGTCAGATCATTTAGGTCATACAGGCAGTCGAATTCAAGATTGAAGGAAAACCTTAAAGAGCACGTCATTGTCCTTCTGTCATTGATTAAACATGGGATTCAGGTTTTTGGTACAAAGGATGGCTTTGATCAATGATTAACAACAGAAAATTTTTTCCTCGATGGCAAAACACCCGTAGCCTTTCTTAGTACAGTTACCGGGATAAGATTTATTGACGACAAGTTTACAGCAATGGAATATGGTGATAATGTATAAATTATGGAAGTATTTCGGATTTCATAATCAATATGAGACATCCAGAATTTAATGATAAGGTCAGGCTTGTCAGAACTGAAAATTATTTCTGGGACAATGGGCTTTTATTTAAGTGAGGAGATACTGGACTTTTACTATTTCTATATAAAGACCTTAATAACAATCGATTAATAATTTTAATACAACAATTAAAAATATTGAAAAAAATATTTCCAAGATGGTATTTATTTCATATTTTATTTAGATATTTGTCTAATTATACAATCTTGCAACTATGAACACATTCTTCAAGGCATTAAACGATCCCACAAGACGTGAAATACTTGAGTTACTGAACAAAGGGGACCGGACAGCTGGTGAAATTGCCGATCAGTTCAGCATGTCAAAACCAAGTATCTCGCACCACCTTGATCTGCTAAAACAGGCCGGTCTCGTTATCTGTGTAAGGGAGGGACAATTTCAGAAATATTCGATCAATACGACTATTTTTGATGGAATCGTAAAATGGATGATGCAATTCAACAACAAATAATTGAAAAAAATGAATACTAAATTGGTTATTAGGGAGATATCCCTGTTTTTGCTTACGGCAATCCCGGTAATTTATCTACTCCTCAACTGGAGCCTCCTGCCCGAAAGGATGCCGACCCATTTTGATTTTGATGGTGACCCCAATGGCTACGGTTCCAGACTGGTTTATGTTTTATTGCCAATTGGGATTTACTTCCTTATGATTATAGTGCCTTTCATCGATCCAAGAAAGAAAAACTACGAGCTTTTCAGTGACACTTATTTTAAACTAAGGGTTATTCTGTGCATTATGATTGGCGCAATAGATACAATGGTTATTTACAATACATTACACGGAATAGAAAAAATGGGCCTGTTGATGCCGCTTCTCGTTTATCTTCTGTTTACACTGCTTGGGAATTATATGGGAACGATCCGACCCAATTATTTTGTCGGCATCAAAGTGCCATGGACATTGAACAACGACGCAGTTTGGGTGCAGACCCATAAATTTGCAGGAAAACTTTGGTTCTGGGGTGGGCTTACCGGTATCGCTTCCCTTTTTGTGATCCCGAAGCCAGAGATCTTGATGCTGATTATTATCGGTTTACTTGTGATTGTACCCATTGTTTATTCGTATTTTATTTATCAAAGGATTGCCACCCATGAGGAGTAATTCAACTATGGTTTCACACCCAACCCCTCAAGGGGAGTCTTCCTTAAATTGATACTTAACAATATTGAAAACTTATGTACCAGATTTTTTCTTCGGTATAAAACGGATCACTATCATCAAAATTTCATTCAAAAACCATATTTCAGTTTATTTCAATTTTATCCAAATATTTCAATTTATTTCAACATATTTCCAATTACTTCAATTTATTTCAAAAATCATCAAATGAAAAAACTACTTCTTATTCATCTTTTGGTAATGTCCTTAATTATTACAAGTTACGGCCAGACCGAAAAAACTGTGATCCTAAAGACCTCAACCGGCGACATCGAAGGGACATTAATGGTTGCAACCCCAAATGCAAAGAACTGTGTGGCATTGCTTATTGCAGGATCAGGACCCACAGACCGTGACGGGAACAATCCTCAGATGAAAAACAACTCATTGAAAATGATCGCATTGGCCCTAAAAAAGGAAGGGATTGCTTCGCTAAGGTACGACAAAAGGGGAATTGCAAAAAGTCAAGCTGCAGGGCTCAAAGAGGAGGTTCTCCGTTTTGACAATTACGTCAACGATGCGAAAGATTGGGTCACCTTCCTGAAAAAGGAGTATAAATTCACAAATGTGGTTATCATCGGTCACAGTGAAGGATCATTGATTGGTATGATCGCTGCACAGGAAAAGAATGTGAACAAATACGTTTCGCTTGCAGGTGCAGGTCAGCCGGCCGACCGGATCATGAGGGAGCAAATGAAAAGCCAACCCCCTGCTATCTCCATTGCCACCAATTTAATCCTTGACGAACTGGCAGCGGGAAGGACTGTCGAGAATACACCTGGATCATTGAACGCCCTTTTCCGTAAATCTGTGCAGCCATATATCATTTCGTGGATCAAATACGACCCGCAAAAAGAGATTGCCAAACTGAAGATCCCAGTTTTGATCATACAGGGAACCACTGATATCCAGGTGAGTACAGACGATGCGAACCGACTGGCCAAAGCGCTCCCTGCCGCAAAATTGGTTATCATCACCGGGATGAACCATATCCTTAAAGAAGCCCCGCTCGACCGGCAAATGAATATCCTCACCTATACACAACCGGATTTGCCTCTTAAAAAGGAATTGATGGAGACCATTGTACCGTTCATAAAAAAATAGACATATAAGTTAAGGATCATAAAGTGCTTCAATCTCAATTATTTCAGGCTCAACATTGTGTGATGTTGGGCCTGAGTTGTATAATCTCCATTATATATGGTAGTTGCAAAACCTATAAACTTCAATCAATCAGATTTATAAGGAAATTTAACTCTCAAAAAATCTAAAGTTCTTCCTGCCGTGCCTGGTCAGGTGCTTTTTCCAATTCGTCCAGATTATTATGCTTGGGTTTCTGTGCGTCGATAAACCTGACGACAAATTGGCTGTTAGTCATTAAAAGATAACCCAAAATCGTTTTGGCAATATAAAAAATAATCCAACCCGAATTCGAGCTTTCGCCAAACCGATTATCCTGTTGCAAAAATACAAATGCCTGCCTGAAGAGTTGGGGCAAACCGTCAACGAATACAATTCCACCGATTACAATGATTGCAATGTTCAAAACTGTTAAATGTGGAACATTCATTTCAAATTTTTCTTCCTCGAACCCTTTGTCCAGATGCAGTTTATCAATCAACCAGGCGGTCTTAAAAACAAAAAGCCTAAGAATCAATGTATAAATACCTATTGTTAACAGGAATAAAGTTACGACATATCCAATTGCAAAAAGGTTGTCATTTCTGTTAGACCCGAAATAGGTTAAAGCCGAAATAAATTGCGGAATAATTGCCAGGAATCCAAGTCCCAACCAGATACCAAGTATTTTAATCATGATTGTCCAAAAGCTTCTTACTGTCATAGTCCTGTCATTTATAAATTGGGTTTTATTACTTTTAAAAAGGTAAGAATCAGTTTCTTATTTTCCTTCCCCCTTTTTGATACCATCTTAATGTATTAATGATCAATTCATTCTGAGTTTTATTCTTGAAGGTAAAGGACAATTCCTTATTTGTCCCACCCTCATAATCAATGTCATTGTGCCCCATGTTGATGTAGAGCATCCGATATTTCCGGTTGGTCCAGACAACCGGAAAATCCCCTTTATGCCAGATCTCCCATTGTTTGGGTCCGGTTCCAACGGGGAAACTTGAAGGGTCGATCGATAGCAGCACCTCAATATCGGGATTCGCACGCAAATCGTTTTTCCAGCTATACCATTCGTTTGGCGCGGCAGTGAACCTTTCCGGTAGTGTCCTGGTGACCGGATGGTTTTTATCCTCAACAAGCAAAATTGCAGAGGTTGGCCGCCAGGAATTCCCTTTGTATTCACCCGATCCCAGGAACTCGTTGTGGTACCAGTCCCAATTTTGGGGAAAATCAGATGGTGTAAGGGCGAAAGCCGCAAAATGAAATCCGATCCAGGCTCCCCCATTTTTCATATATTGCTCAAATGCAATGCGTTGTTCCGGTTTATCTGGTCGGGTATCGAGGAACATCACAACATTAAATTTGGCCAGAAAATTAGGATTCATGTTGTCCCAGTTGTTCGTGGAATCGTAGGTAAACTCATTTTTGGCAGCAAGTTCGGTAAACCATTTGTTGGCTTCATGCACAAAGCTTACATGGGCCTTGTCGTTTTTGCCGGTATAAAAAGCAATGACCTTGAATTTTGGGTGATGAATTTGGGCTATCAAGTAATAACAAAGGAAAGCCAACAACAAATGTGATACCTTGAAATTAGTAAATCTGATCATCACAGAGAGAATTTATAAATAATTTAATATAATTTCCGACCATTAATTTTTCTGCGCTTTTCCGCGTAATCTTCGGGAGATTCTTTCTTATTTTTCCCGCAGATCTCGCTGATTTTCGCAGAGGTTCGAGCCATTCCGGTTAGAAACATTCATTCAGTTTCCCTTAATGTGAAGGAAGCCAGAAAAAGAAGCCCAAAAATATAGCCAATCAAAATCACAAAATCAGCTAAAGTATTGACCACCTGATAATCAACATGCATAATTTCTTTAAGGATATTGATCGCGTAATGAATTGGCAGGCAATCGCCAATCAGTTCTGCCCAAAGAGGAAGTTTGTCAGAATCAATGATCAGTCCGGTCAAAAAAACGGATGGAAAAATAATCAAAGGGATAAATGGCAAAACATGCGCCTCGTGTTTGGCAAAGGTGGAAATGAATATTCCCAGCATGACTGAAACAACCGAAAGCAACCAGATTACAATAAACATGAACAAAATGGTTCCAAAGGAATAATTCAAATGAAAAAGCCATATCGATTCAGAAAAAGCAATCAACGACTGGAAAGTTGCCAGTCCAAAATAGCCAAGCGTATAACCACCTATGATTGAGGTCTTTGAATATCCGGCAATCATCATCCGCTCCAAAGTGCCCCTTGTGCGCTCCTGGACCAGCAGGATGGCACATAAAATGAAACTCAGAAAATGGACAATAAAGGCACAGATTGGCATCGCGATGCTGACCACAGGTACGAAGTGGGGCAATGTATCGATCAGCAGTTTAAGAAAATAGATGATCAGCACCGGCGCAATGAAATAAAGCATCAGGAACCGACGGTCACCTTTTAATTGGATCAGGACACGTTGGGCAATGATAACGGTATGATTCATCGTTTTATCTCCTCCTCCCTTTGGTTCATAATGGAAAGGATAATCTCTTCTATACTTTCGGTTTGGATCGCAACCGATGAAATCTTTGGGTCAAAGCCGGATTTCTGCAATTCGGATGCCAGATTTTGGGAAGTGGACCCAATTGTGGTGGACTTTTCTATTCCATTGACTGTCAGGGTCAATCTTGATTTTCCCAATCCGATCAGTTTCTGAGGGGTATCGGTTGCAAGGATTTCCCCGTTGCTCATTATTGTCACCTTGTCGCAAAGCAGTACCTCGTCCATCTGATGCGTACTCAAAAAAATGGTCACACCAGATTGGGCCAATTTTCGGAAAAGCCGCCACAAAAGGATTTTCAGGTGGGGATCAATGGCAGCGGTGGGTTCGTCAAGGAAAAGGATTTTGGGGTTGTGGACCATCGCACAGCAAAGCGAAACCCGTTTTTTCATCCCACCTGAAAATGTCCCCACCTTATCGCTTGCCCTTGCAGATAGTTCGGTAAACTCAAGGATTTCATCCGTCCTTTTTCCCAGTTCATTAATTGACTGTGCTTTACCGAAAAACAATATGTTTTCGCGGGCCGTAAGGTCGTCATAAAGGGCCGGTGATTGGGGCATGTAACCAATCTGTTTTCTCAGTTCCCATTTTTCGTTGAGTGGGTCGAGGCCAAGTACTCTGGCAGCACCCGAAGTTGGACGGAGCGAACCCACCAAAGCTTTGATCAAAGTTGACTTTCCTGCCCCATTGGATCCCACTATTCCATAAATCATACCTTCAGGAACAACCAGGTCCATATGGTTGATTGCAAGGATCTTCCCATACTGCTTTGAAAGATTGGTTATTTCGATGGCGTTCATCACTTTTGGTTTTCGATCTCCTTTATTAAGACTTCAACGGCTTTTTCAATGTATTCATCCCGGCCTTCCCTGATCGCCTTTATTGTTCGTTTGACCGGATAATCTGGCTGGAAACCAATCAAATGGAGTTGGGAGCCATCATGTTTCATGACTTTCATGCCCGTCCACATGATCGAATATCCACCCATCAAAGGTATAAAATTCACATTCCCATTGGTTCCAGCAGTTGTATCCCCAACAAGTTTCCCAAGTTTATAATGATCGATGATCCCAAGCGCAGTTTCCCCCGAACTAACGACATAAGGCTCTTCAATAAAGGCTATTTTTGCTTTAAAAAATGGGGGTTGGGGATGTATTTCCCATTTGCTTGTATCGAAACTGACATTTTCCCTGTCGGGAGAGGTAAAGACAGGAACATTCCATGTTGTGCTCCAAACCGGTTCATGAATAAGATGGGGGATCACTTTATAGGCATCCGATAAAGATGAAAAGACAATTCCTTTTGCCTCAGATAATTTGTCCATTTCAGACTCAAAATTTTCCAGTCTTGAATTTTCAAGATAGATCCCATTTCCCAGGTCTTTGTTATTGGGTTTGGAAGGGTTTACCGGATTGAAAAACAAACTGCCCCTTGTATCACGTGAAGCGTTGATTACGGTTTTCTTACCCTCACGGTTGACTGTGACTTCGGCTATACTTTGTTTGAAATCGGAACCCCAAAGATTCATAGCCCTGTACCGACGCAATTGTGGAGATCCTGAAATAGTACTTTCCTGAAACCTTAATTCTTCGGTTGCAGTTTTGCCATCGATGCTTTCAAGGATATCACCAGGAAGGAATCTTGTTGAATTTGAAGCTGTAACCACCGCTTTATTTTCAATCCAGGCAACCGAAATTGGAAGAATCCACTGTGTAAAACGATTGTTATAGACTACACCGTGGCCATCCTCCAGTTTTGCCACCATTTTGCGAAGCGTATTAAAGAATTCAATTTCCGCTTTCCCATTATAAACCTCTTCCAATGTTTGCGTCAACACATTGTCCCAGTCCACTTTTACAACATCGTGGTAGGGATAGAAATGCTGAAATACATTCCATGCAATGGCGATATTGGCCAACTTTACATGAAGATTTCCTGTGTTCAAGGTTGAATCGGCGATTTGATCCAGTTGTCCATGAAGCGATTTTAACAAACCAGAATCTGAAGCCGGAAAGGTATTCTTTGAATTGCCATACAGGGCAAGGGGCATTGTACATGCAAGCAGATTGCCAATATTTTTATGGATGGCCTTGCCTATTGTTGCTTGATGGTTTTTGGGCTGAATTTTCGCAACGGGTTTCCCTTTTATAACGTGGGTGCTGTCTGTTTCATAGTCGTAAAATGATTGATTTTTATACCATTCTGTCTGCTTAAAATCAAGGATGTAATCTTTTATCAGTTTCCATGTAGAATTCTTCCTTAACATCAGTTTAATTCCTGAAATGTAAACCGGTGACTGTTGATCTATTCCAAATCCAAAAGCCAGATAGGTATCATTTTGCTGAAGCATAATATTGTATTCATAATCAACACATTTCTGACCGACTGTAACAACCTTCGGATTTCTTGTAAGAATATCCAGATAATCTGCTCCTGGTTTGGAATAGGATGCAAGGCACAAATAGGCTTCACACGATGACTCTTTTGTAGCATTTAAGGTAAAAACGACTTTCACCTCTTTATTCCTGTAATCCGCGATATTTGAAATGCCATTAACCAGACAGATTTTGTTTTGTATTGAGGAGTCACGGTTGATCCTAAGGCTTTTATAACTATTGCTATTTTTTCCTAAGCCTACTCCATAATGGATCCACGAAACCGGGATCAATCCTGTTGTGTCTTTAGGGAGAATGGATTGGCGATCGAAATTTCCGATTGTTGAGGCATCGTCAATTTTTAGGGCAGGGGCAACCGGTTTAAATAATTCCTGTAGCATTTGCTTCAACTCATTTTGATTGCTTGCATTTTCAACTTTACGGACACCATAAACGGCGAATTTATCCCAGTTGATTTGTGAAGCTTCGTCTCCAGGATAGAACCAGCGGACGTACCCATAAACCTTTGTAAAAGTCGCGATGTTTCCGACCTTACTCTCTGTGGCTGAACAACCAATACAAAGTATTGAAACACATAAAATAACAATTGCGATTTTCATTTAGCGGACAGTTTTGGCAAATTCAATTGTTGTTGGCAATTGCCAAAAGTATGTCGAATTAGGTTAAAAAGCAATTATTTTCATTACCTATCAATTATTTTTTGGGTTACAATTGATAGGTAATATTTGGGATAACAGTCTAAATTACAACTTATCCGCATTTTCCAGCAGATACGCCTCCGCTTCCGTGCTCCACAACCCTTTGTGGTTGTCGCAGATTTCGGCCAGACGGGCATAAACCGGATTGGTCAGCCCCTTTTGGGCAAATTCAGCAATTGGGGTTAAAGGCATTTCTATGTGATTGTAAATCAACTTCTTTCCACCTGGTATTTCAGGAAGGTGAAGGGTCGTCTCAATTACTGCATTGATCCCTCCAATATGGGTGACCAAACCCGCAGGATCAAGCCCTGCCGACATCAATTGAAGGGCTTCCTTCATATCATCGGTATTGCCACCGCTGGTTCCAACGACATGGGTATAGGCATAATGGACATTGTAGAAATTCAACGGCGCCTTAAAATTTGGATCAGAAGGACCCGCGAAGAAATTTAAACAACCGTCGAATGCCAGAAGCGCATCAGCCTGTTCAATTACCGGAGCAACAGGAGCAAACACAAAAATGTCGTTATAACCCTCACCACCACTGATTGCTTTCAACGATTCGATGGCATTTGCAAATTTGGAAGTGTTGATGTATTGCAGATCAATCCCCCTTGATGCAGCAAATTCGACCGTATATAAGCCGGCAGCCCTGTCCAACCGGGTCTGATCAATGTCGGTGACCACCAGCAACGAAGGTTTGCGGTCTTCGCGGTGAAGGACATAGTTGATGGCAGCCAATCCCATCGGGCCTACACCTGCCAACAATGCCATTTTGCCCCCATCAACGATCTCCATCTTGTGGATATACGACCCCGGATTGGTGTGGTAATTGGCATGAATTGCACCAATCACACAGGAAAGGGGTTCTGATAAAGATGCCGGATAAAAGCCTTCGCCGTGGAATGGAAGCAAACAATCGGCTTCCATTACCTCGTTCGGAATGATCACATAGGTGGCATCCCCACCAATGTAACTGTAGGAATAACCCGGTGCCCCCAAAACCCCAACCGGACTTCCCGGGAAATTGATGGCTGGCTGGATCGAAAATTTGTCACCGACTTTGAATTTACCCTGCCATTTTGCACCTACGTCAACCAACTCACCAGCGAACTCATGTCCGATAATGGGTGGATTGGTGGCACAATCGTCAGGTACCCTTTTGTGGTCGGAACCCTGACTTGCGGCCTTGTACGACGACATGCAAATGCTGTCGCACACCACTTTGGCCAATATCTCGTTTTCATTGATTGCCGGAAGCTCGAACTCTTCCAATCGCAAATCTTTCTTTCCGTATAAACGGACTGCACGTGTTTTCATGATTGATATTTTTTATGCTACTGGTAGCTGGCTGATTACAAATTATACATCAGTTACCAGATTGTCTATTTTATTATATTCTATTGAATTACATTAAGTTCAACCCTTTCAGGGTTGCATCGCTCCAACATTTTGAACCCCATGGGTTCCACCCATGGCTATTCAAATTAAACCCTTTCAGGGTTTTTAAAAGTCTGAAAGACTTAAACTTGATTTAAACGAATGCTAAAAAATAAGTTATCTTAACCAGCCAGCCGCCAATTGCCAGCTGCTAGTTTAACATATTCTGTCCTCCGGTTACCGGAACGGCCTGGCCTGTTTCGTATTCCTGTTCCATCACATACAAAATGGCGCGGACAACGTCGATCACACGGCAACCCCTTCCTGCCGGTACCTGGGCCTCATAAAAGGCTTTCACATCTTCAATGTCTTTCGCACCAGGAACTTTACCAGCTTTGAGGTATTGAACGAACAACCCTTTTTCAGGGTCGCTCCACAAAGGTCCTTCAAAGAAGTTCCCCGGGCAGATCGAATTGACTTTGATATGATGCGGCATCAATTCCATTGCAAAAGACTGCGTCAAACCAATTCCACCAAATTTTCCACCGGCATACGCAAAATTCTTGTTGCTCCCTTTCAGTCCCGATTTTGAATTGATCTGGATGATGTCCATAAAATAGTCTTTCCTGAACTCAGACTGCACTTTCATAATCGCAGAGGCATATTTTGCGCAAAGGAAATAGCCGTTGTAGTTGACATCGGTCATTACTGAAAAAACCTCGGGGGTCATTTCATCGAGGCTACCTGCACGGAGAATCCCGGCATTGCTGATGATCACATCCAATCCCCCAAAATGTTTTACAGTAGCAGCAACCATCTCCTCAACAGATTCAGGATCGACCACGTTTACTTTGACGAACCATGCTTTGTTGGTCTGATTCTTTGCATTTAGCACTGAAACCAATTTTTCACCTACCTCAACGTTCAGATCGGCAATTACTACATTGGCTCCCTGTGAATACAACTGTTCGGCAATTCCTCCGCCAAAACCTTGCGCCCCACCGGTAACAATCACAATCTTGTCTTGCACACGGCCCGAAAGTTTGGAGGCAGGAACTTCCTTTTCACCAAATAAGCTGTCAAGGGCAGCAGCATCAGGTGCAATCGCTACCAATCCCAATCCTTTTAATAAGATATAATCAGGATGAATGGATCGCGTTTCAGTCCACGTCGATAACTTGACTTCCAGATCTTCAATAATTTCCTTCGGATCTGTTGTTTCATCAACAACCAAAACCTCCGTAGTTTTTTTGATAAAACTTAATTTAAGTAGATCCTCAACATGCTTAATAGAGTGGAATTCAGCACGGTCATCAAACCTGACCGACATAATATTATCCACTGAGGTTAACATCCTGATAGCAGGAACGACACGATTTATAATTAATTTATTCATATTCAGTTCCTTGTCAAATATTCAATTAATGCTTTTCCCAGTGTTACAAAGTTTTTCTTTTGAGTCTGATCTGGACGGCCATTCTTGTCAAGATAGCCGGAACCCTCAGTTGCAACAAGATATTGATGGGCAGCAGTAATGCAGGCACCTTCGTAATTAATGTCGAGCACCTTCTTTGAAAGTGGAGTACTGTTCCTTGCAAAAAGTTCAATCGGTTCCATAGCGGGTGTGTTGTGTTCCGATCCCAATGTAACCACCATTCCATTTTTGCTGAAATAAACAACATAATCCTCCACAACTGCAAGGCTATTTCTTGTCGGAATCAGCTCAATTGACCAGATATTCCTTTCCCTGAGCACTTTTAAGGCAGTAACTTTATCGCCTTCAAAGTCGGTAAAATTTCCATTGTTGTCATCGGCAAGGAATGGATAGGTGGGTATGCCACCAGCATTGAGGATAATCTGACAAACCATTTCCATATCAAGGAATGCTTCCGGACTTTCGGGAATAAAAGCAGCACCACCTGCCTTGAGAAGATTGCCCCTGATCTCATTTTCAATGGCCGCAAAATTCCCTATAGCTGACTTCAATGACTTTCCACCGAAAACAGTTTTATAAAATTCCTGCTGCCCTTCTTCAGAAGGAAATTGGGCGACAATCTTTTCACGGAGTGCCTTGGCAAGATGCCGTTCACGAACCATCCCTTTGGTTAGGGTAGCTTTTATCTCTTCAAAATCAAGCTGAAAACCGGCATTATAACCTGCAAGGACTTCGTTGAGTTTTGCACACATTTGCTGAACCTGTAAATTGGATTCAATTTTAACAGATTCAAGCGTAGAGGCATAGGGTTCATCCAGTTTTGGAGGAAATGCCAATCCTTTGCCACTCAGGTAAGTACGACCAGGATTGTTGGGATCGTTCACTTTGATCCCGGCAGCCTGATCGGCGCGGTTCAGGCTGATCAGTTCGATGTTGAAAAGTGGGAAGATTTTCCTTTTTTCACATCCTTCTGCCCATTCAGTATAACCATCCGTTGTGTAAAAATCATTGATACCAACAACTTTAACATTCTCATTAACAGACCTGTCAAGTGCGTCTGAAATCTCTGCGAATGCACTGAAAGAGAAAGGTGTGTGCATATGGGCATTCACCAAACGGGTTTTACTGTCCCCATTTAGCGAATACCAGTCCAATAATTCATCCTTATCGGGAAATGTTTTCCAAAAATTCATATTGTATTGTATGTCAATATATTGTTAGAATAACCAAAATTTTCAAACATTAAAGATCATCTTTTGCCACTAAGACATAAAGGCTCAAAGTTACACAAAGAAATTATTAGCTTTTCCTTTGTGACCCTTCGTGTCTTCGTGTCTTTGTGGCATATTGATATTATTAACGTAGCTAAACTCCAAGTTTTGCCCTGCGGATCTGCTCAAGGTCGCTGAAGTTCTGACCCGAAACATGACCTTTCAATGGAACGATCTTTTCATGGACCGCATCAACAAACCATTCTGGTTGCGGGAAGAATGCTTCCTCAAGTTCATAAGCTGGTGTGATCCAGTTCCTTGAACCTACAACAACAGGTGGTGCATCAAGATAGTCGAAAGCGAGTTCGGTAATGTTGCGGGAAAGCTCGTTCAGGAACGATCCGCGTGAATTGGCATCACCTGAAATCAGGATACGGCCTGTCTTTTTAACCGACGCGATCACCTTTTCGTAGTTAAATGGAACCAACGAACGGGCATCGATTACCTCTGCCGACAAATTGTATTTCTCCTGGAGAATTTTTGCCGCATCAAGGGCACGGTAAAGCGTGGCACCTATCGTTAAGATTGTGAGGTCTTTGCCTTCCCTTTTTATATCCGGCTCGCCAATTGGTATTTCGTAGTAACCTTCCGGGACACCGCCCTTGTGAAACTGCTCACCAATATCATAAACACGCTGGCTTTCAAAAAAGATAACCGGATCTGTTCCTTGTAATGCACTGTTCATTAATCCTTTGGCATCGTAAGGGGTTACTGGGAATACAACTTTCAAACCGGGGATATGGGCAACCAATGAAGTCCAGTCCTGTGAATGTTGGGCACCATATTTCGAGCCGACAGAAACGCGCAGAACAACCGGCATTGTGAGGACATTTCCACTCATGGCCTGCCATTTGGGCAACTGGTTGAAAACTTCGTCACCACACCTTCCAAGGAAATCGCAATACATGATTTCAGGGATCACGCGTCCACCACACATGGCATAACCAATGGCAGTACCCACAATGGATCCTTCAGAGATGGGTGAATTGAACAAACGGTGGTAAGGCAGAGCCTCTGTCAAACCACGATAAACAGCAAACGCACCACCCCAATCACGGTTCTCTTCACCGTAGGCAACCAAAGTAGGATCTTTGTAAAAACGGTCCACAATTGCATCGAAAATGCCGTCCCTCAATTGGTATTGTTTCATCTTTGAGAATGGTTTCCCATCCGCATCGAATGCAAAACGCTCTTTTTTGGCGATCTGGATCACCCTTGGATTTTCGGCCATCGGATGGTTCACTTCGGGAACACGGTCTTCCATCTTGTCAACCGATTGGTTCGAGAAGATCATTTCGCCAATCTGTTCAGGACGTTTCCGGATATCCATCCGTGGCGAAATCTCGTCATTGATGGAGAGCTTCATCATCTCAACAATAATCTGTTTGACATCCGACCAGATGGCATCCAGGTTTGACTGGGTTGTTATTCCAGCATCAACAAGGCTTTTGCCAAAAGTCAGGATGCTATCCTGGGCCTGCCATGCCTCAATCTCCTCCTTGGAACGATAAGACGATGCATCAGACGGTGAGTGGCCACTGAAACGATAGGTCAAAACTTCAAGCAAAACAGGGCCATTCTTCTCTTCGATCACTTTCCGTTTACGACGGTAGGCATCAATCACTGCCAATGGATTGTAACCATCGACACGTTCAGCATGTAACTGTTCAGGGTTCACGCCGGCACCAATACGGGCAACTTTTCCGTAACCCATTGTCTCACCGCAAGTTTGGCCACCCATCCCATACTGGTTGTTCATCACGTTAAAGATAACGGGCAAACCACCTTTCATGTCTCCTTCCCAGAGGTTTTTGAACTGGTCCATGGCGGCAAAGGAGAGGCCTTCCCAAACAGGACCGCAAGCCATCGATGCATCGCCAATATTGGCAATCACCATCCCCGGTTTACGGTTTATTTTTTTGTAGAGCGCGGCACCAACAGAGATGTCACCGCTACCCCCGACAATTGCATTGTTCGGATATACGCCAAATGGTGTGAAGAAGGCATGCATACTTCCGCCCAGGCCTTTGTTAAAACCGGTTTCACGTGCAAAAATTTCGGCCAACGTGCCATAGATCAGGAACCTGCGACCAAGTTCCTTTACTGTGCCGATGAAACCTTTTTTTACCACGTTCACGACAGTCCCGTCAAAGAATGTTTCCATGATTGAAGTAAGCTCTGCATCGGTCAGTTTCTGGATGGCACTTAATCCTTTTGCAAGGATCTCTCCATGACTACGGTGTGAACCAAAAATAAAGTCCTCAACAGTAAGGGTATAAGCCATACCGACAGCAGCAGCTTCCTGACCTGCTGAAAGATGCGCAGGGCCCGGATGGTCATATTTTACGCCACTGTATTCTCCGGTAGTTTTGATCAGGTTCAGCATGGTTTCGAATTCGCGGATCACCACCATGTCGTGATAAATGCGAAGGAAATCACTGTCCGAAAAATTCACCTTTTCCTCGGCAATTGTTTTGTTGTATTGATTTACCGGGATTGGTGTAAATACGATCTCTCCGGCTTGTCTGGCCACATTCGGGTCAATAAACTGAACTTTAGGCATATAATTTTAAATATAATTTTTTAATGTTTGATATTCCTGTTTTTTCACCCCCTGCCCCCTGAAGGGGGTTCCGACCAGAATTAAATTTTACTCCGATAGAAACTGGGGTTATAGGTGAATTTTACTAAAACGCAAATATTGTTTCTTTGAATATTTCCGAAACGGTAGGATGTGGGAACACAACTTCTTCCATTTCCTTGAGGGTCATCTCCATTTCGATGGCCATAGCGGCTCCATAAATGATTTCGCCGGAAGGGTTTCCAAGAATATGGACACCCAGGATTTCACCATATTTAGCTCCTACCAGAACTTTGCTAAGGCCACTTCCACCCTCATTTTCAGCAATAAAGCGTCCTGCATAGGCCAATGGCAATTTGGCGACACGGTACTCTATGTTTTGTGCTTTCGCAGCTTCTTCCGTCAATCCGACACCTGAAAACTCAGGGTTCGTGTAAACGACACCGGGTATGGCATTGTAGCGCATCCTGTCGGCACGGCCTGTAAGGTTATTCACAACAACCTCACCTTCACGGCTGGCAGTATGGGCCAACAATGAGAATCCGGTAACATCACCAGCTGCAAATACATTGGGGACATTGGTACGCATCTTTTCGTCAACCTTGATCCCGCCACGATAGGTCTCAACACCAAGGTTTTCAAGTCCGAAACCTGTTGTATTGGCTTTACGTCCAACGCTGACAAGAATTTTCTCTCCGGAAACTGATTCCTTTTTGCCGTTCTTCTCAAAGATCACTTCATTGCCATTGACTTCGGTTACTTTTGCGGAAAGGTTGAAGACGATCCCCTTTTTGGCATACATTTGGCGCAACATTTCGCTCATTTCGCGGTCCATCCCGGTAAGGATTTCATCCAACATTTCGACAATAGTGACCTTGGTTCCCAAGCTGTTGAAGAAACTGGCAAATTCGAGGCCAATTACGCCGCCACCTATAATTACCAATGAATCAGGACGTTGCTTTAGATCAAGTATTTCCCTGTTTGTCAGGATCAGATCGCCTGGTGCTCCAAGACCCGGAATTGGAGGAAGAAAAGCTTCAGAACCTGTGCAGATCAATAAATTAGTCGCCAAAACTTGTGTAGTACCAGCCATGATTTCGATCCCTGCTGCTGAACGACCCTTTATAAATGCTTCACTTTTAATTACTTCCACGTGATGCTCTTTCATCTTCAATCCAACGCCGCCAACCAGTTTTTTTACCACTTTTTGTTTGCGGGCCATCATTTTTGAGAAATCGAAGGTTACCTCTTTGGTTTCGATCCCATATTTGCTGCCTGCGAGGGCATTGTCGTATAATTTTGCACTGTATAACAAGGTCTTTGTTGGGATACACCCTTCATTCAAACAAACTCCGCCGAGTTCGCTTTTTTCAATCAAGACCACCTTAAGTCCTTTGTGACCAGCTCTTTCTGCTGCTACATATCCGGCAGGACCCCCACCAATAATTGCTAAATCGAATGTTGTACTCATATTTTTATCTCCTATAATTTAAAGTTCGAACTCAAGGTTTTCAATTTCAACGGCGATTTGTTTCAGGAAACGGGTGGCTTCACCGCCATCAAGTGCCTGGTGGTCATAGGTCAGGCTAAGACCGATAAAGGGGACAAAAGCATAAACACCGTCACCCAAATCTTTGGGGCGTGGTACGATCGTGTTGACACCTAAAATCCCTACCTGAGGCAGGTTGATCACAGGCGTAAACATCTCCACGCCATAATTTCCAAGGTTTGAGATTGTAAAAGAGGCAGCTTCCGAAGAGAGCAGTTCAGGATTGACTGACCCTTTCCGGCATGAAGCCGCAACTTCTTTCAACTGATTGGAAAGTCCCTGGATCGAAAGATCGTCCGCATTGCGTATAACAGGAACCATCAATCCACGGTCTGTGTCAACCGCAACGCCAAGATGAATTTTATTAAAGTATTTCACGCTATCGCCAAGAAAATGGGCATTGGCCTGAGGAAATTTCCGCAGAGCTTTCACCACTGCAAAACAAACCATGTCATTGAGGGTAATGTTTACAGGATAACCGCCATCGTTCGCTTTTTTTACTTTCTTGCGAAGTTCCAGCATCCTGCGTGCATCGGCACCAAGGTGGTGGGTCAACTGGGCTGAGTTCTGCAATGAATTGTGCATTGCTTTTGCAATCAACTTGCGGATATTTGTTAATTTCTTGATTTCAAAATCGTTGCTGTAAACCGGATTTGGAGCAGTGAGGTCTTTTGCTTTCACCGAACCGCCCAGGCCACTTCCCGTGGTTGAAGGTTGGAGCTGTTCCTGACCGGCAACGATCTTCGCCAGGGGTGTAATTTTAGGGGTAGATGCCAAAACTGAAAGGACATCCTGCTCTATGATCCTGCCTTTGGGGCCAGAACCATGTACCGCTTCGAGTGATAAACCTTCTTTTTCTGCGAGATTTTTGGCCCTTGGGGAAACAAATCCAGATACAACTCCGGAAGAAGCTATTGCATGAACAGATTCTTCAGTTTTTGAGGCGGAGTTTTCAGCGGTAACAGCAACTTCAGGAATCGGTTCGCTTTTGGGGGCAGCTCCTCCGGGTTGGAATGTGTCGGTTGGTTCGCCAATTTCACCGATCACACAGACATTTGTAAGTACCGGGACTTCGTCACCAACTTCATAAAAAAGGTCGAGCAGGATACCATCCACATCGGCTTCTTCTTCAAAGGAGGCCTTGTCGGTTTCGTAGGCAAACAGGATTTCACCCTTCTTTACCTTATCCCCTTTTTTCTTATTCCATTCTGTGATGATACAACTTTCAACAGATTGCCCTTGCTTAGGCATGATCACAACTGTAGCCATAGAAATAAATTTTCCGCAAAGATATTCCTTTCAACTTGTATTTACAAGTAAAACAATTGAAATAATGGAAATAAATTGAAATAGTGATATATGTAATTGATCAACAATACATTAAATTTTTCGCAGAAAAATTTAATGTAAATACAAATATTTATTTTTGTTAAAACTTTTATTATTTTTGCACATTGAAAATATTAATCGGGAGTAAAACATATGCCGCAAAATAAAGCAATACCGCAACACCGTAAAGTATATGAGGTCCTGCGTTCCCATATCACGGATGGTGTTTTTCATGAAGGCGACTTGCTTCCTTCTGAAAATGAGCTATGTACTGTGCATAAGGTGACAAGACCAACCATCAGGAAAGCACTTGACCGGCTGGTCAATGAAGGGTATATTGTAAGGCATCAAGGGAAAGGGAGTATTGTAAAAGGTATTCCCAAAGGAGTTGGGATCCTTTCACTGACCGGAACAACATCTGCAATTGGGCAGGACAATCTGTTGACACATATTGTGGTCAAACCCGAAATCAGGAATTGGCAGGAGGCTTTTACATTTCCGCTGAATCAGCGTGAAGTGGAGTCGGGTTGCATCTATATGGAACGGCTACGGTTGGTGAACAACAAACCTGTGTTTTTCGACATCACAATGATCCCCAACATTAACCTTCCCAGGTTTACGTCCAGAAATTTTGAGAACAAATCGCTTTTTGATGTTTTGCGCAAATACTATCAGGTGGAGGTGAAAGGTGGTGAGCAAAAACTCCTTTCGATAGTTGCTGACGAACGGTTGATGGAATATTTTAAGGTAGGACCCGGTCACCCTGTTTTACAATTGAACCGCAAGATCGAAACCAACCGATCTGGATTCTATATCTATAGCCAGGTGTTTTGCAATACTGCCGAATATGCGCTTTATGGGATTTTCTGAACTAAGAAGCGTTTCGCTATTAATCGGCTGCTGGCTTTTGGCTACTGGCAGCTGGCTGTCGTTCAAAGTAATAGGTGCTTAAAAAACCTGTTAGTTGGATACCGATCAATATGCAGTAAATCAATATCATATGAACTAATTCCGTTATCATAATAAGGATATCTCTTAAGTTTGAAAGTTACTAGTCGCAATTTGCCAGTCACAAGCTGCCAGTCGCAAGAAATATTAATACAATCTACTGTGTTTGATCAGGTGAAGTGCCCATCCGGCTGTCATGTCCGATGCCCACTCGTCGGCTTTGGTGATTGGCACATGGTTGATACTTTTGCCTGCAAGATTTACTGAATTACTTGCCTTTTTTGGAGCTTCTGCCTTTGAAATGCCTATGTAGGAAACCAGTATTATTAATGAAGCTAACATCGTTTTCATCAATTTTCCCATTTTGTTGCTGATCGTTTTCATTTTGTTGTCTTTTTAAAGTTTGTTTTAAATTTTCAGACAGTAAATATCAGCAATCGTGCCAAAAATGTTATATCATTGAAATACATTGAAATAGGAAATACATTGAAATATTGGAAAGGTGTTAAATGTACGGAAATTGAATAATTGGATGTACGAAAATGGACAGTAGCGGAATTTCTGGCCATTGATTCCAAAATAAATGCTGATGGAAAAAATAAATTTCAGGTCGGTTCCTTTTGGGCAACTTCACTCAGCTTTAAAGCTATGGACGTACTTTTTGTGGTGTAATACCTTTCGTTGCCCAGCCCAAGAACCAGTTGGACTCCTAAACAATTGTCGATCAGGAAAATTTCATCAGCATTAATCAAGTCAGCTCGACCAATATCTGTTTTTTGAAGGATTTTCAATCCTATTTGCCGGGCACATTCAATCACAACTGCCATAATTGGAGGCCGGTATGCCTGTAGCCTGGGTGAGGGAAATATTGCCATGCCGTCTTTAATGTATCCAAAGCTGCCACCGATTGTTTCACACGCCCAATCCTCATGGTTCAGCAAGATGAGGTTATGTTTCGATAAATTCTGGGCCTCCCGTTTTGCAGCAGTCCACAAAAAACGGTTTGCCGGTTCAAAAGCAAAATTTGCCGTTAATGATTTAGAACCATCGCTATAAAAGTCCATCAGCAAAACTGTATCGTTGACAGGATAAAAACCACGCGGCAACTCCTCTGCAGTAAGCAGGTAATCGGTTCCTCCAGGTCCAGGGAAAAATTGAACGACAACTTTTGCTGCCAGGTAAAAATGGTTCTTGTTCAATAACCTGGATATATCGCTTGCAAAACGCGAAAGTGTCCAGTCATTTGGTGTAGGCAAATGAATGGATTTCAGTGAATTGATCAGAAAATTATAATTTACTTCGGCAAATAAGACCAGGTTATTCTCGGCACGGAACGATTCGGTCACGCCATTGTTGAGACGACCAAGGTCAACTCCGGAAAAAACCGGATCGCTTTCACGAAAAAACCTGCCATTGATCAGGATAAAGCCACCTTTCAATTTTCAATCTTCTTATTGGTTACGAGTTCTGTAAAACTTTTTGCAGCATTTGTGAAATCAGAAGGCATCAAAATAACCGTAGTGGTGTTGTTGTCAATACCTATTTCGGACAACATTTGCATACGTCTCAATTCAAGCGCAATCGGGCTCTTCTCCATCTCCTTTGCACCTTGGGTCAGTTTTATGGAGGCCTCCAATTCAGCTTCGGCTTTAACGATCCTGGCCCTTTTCTCCCGTATGGCCTCTGCCTCGCGTGCCATAGCCCGTTGCATTGCCTCAGGAATCTCCACATCCTTCATTTCGACCATTTCAATTTTTATTCCCCATGGCTCCGTGGTTGAATCCACAATTTTCTGAAGTGTCCCATTGATTTGCTCCCTTTCCCTTAACACCTCATCAAGTGTATGTTGCCCGATAATATTGCGCAAGGCGGTAACCGAAAACTGGTAAACGGCCTTGTTATAATCGGCTACCTGGATAATGGCATTTTCAGGATTTGTAATTTTAAACCAAAGCACAGCATTTACTTTAATCGTCACACTGTCCTTTGTAATGGTTTCCTGCTGTTCAAGGTCAACGGTTTTGGTCCTGATGTCAACACGCTGCTGTGTTTCGATCATTGGAATGATCCAATAAAGTCCAGGTCCCTTAATCGATTGGAATCGTCCCAACCTGAATATGATCGAACGCTGATATTCCTGTGCGATGCGCAATCCCGACAAAAGTAGGACTACGATGATTCCCAGAATAGGTATGAGTGCCATATTTTTAAGTTTATTTTTGTAAATAAAATCCTAATCGTTTGTACCTTCAAACATAACAAATTGTTTGACAAGATTCCTAATTTTGTCCGGCTTTAATATGACAAAAATCAAAGTGTGTGATTCAATTGATTGCACTTTGTATAATTATTTGCTTATCAAATACATATAAAATGAAATTACTGATATTTGTCTGCATTTTACTCATCTTCACAATTTTGGGTTGCAGTTCCGACAAACCGGCCAATTACCGCAAGATTTCCGGGTTTACGCAAGGGACGACCTATCACATCACTTATGAGGATAAAGCCAATCTTAATTTTACCGAAGCTATTGATTCAATTTTCAAAAATTTTGACCTTACATTCTCGGAATACATCCCAAATTCCATCGTTTCACGCATCAACAAAAACGATCCTAAAGTTGAGGTTGACGACATGTTTATTGAGGTTTATAAGAAATCGCTGGAGGTCAACCGGGAAACAAAAGGTGATTTTGACCTGACCGTAGGTCCGCTTGTGAATGCATGGGGATTCGGAGCGGAGAAAAAAGCTGTGATCGACTCCTCCCGAATAGATAGCCTGATGCAGTACATCGGTATGAAAAAGATCCATTTGGAAGGGAGAAAACTTGTGAAAGACCTTCCGGGAATAAAAATAGATGTCAATTCGATTGCCCAGGGTTATGCTGTCGATGTGGTTTACCATTTCTTTGAACAGATGGGGATCCGGAATTTTATGGTTGAAATTGGTGGTGAGGTACGGACAAAGGGGAAAAATCCGAAAGGGGAAATCTGGCGGATTGGCCTTGACAAACCTACCGAAGGAAATATGGTAGCCGGTGAAGACCTGCAAGCAGTAATACTCATTGACAATAAGGCAGTTACAACATCCGGTAATTATCGAAAATTTTTTGAGGAAAATGGCATAAAATACTCACACATTATCGACCCACACACTGGTTATCCTTATCGGAACAACCTGCTGAGCGTGACTGTGATTGCCGATGATGCCCTTACAGCCGATGGGTACGATACTGGCCTGATGGTGCTTGGCCTGGAGGGTGCCCGTGAGTTATTGAAGCAGCACCCTGAATTACAGGCCTATATGATTTATGCCGATGAGCAGGGAAAATTTCAGGTTGAGTACACACCGGGGATACAGTTTGGGGAGGAATAGCTTCTGGCGGCTGGCAATTGGCAACTGGCGGCTGGCGGCTGGCATTTAGCTTGAACTCATGTGATAAACGTTTTTCAAAATATTTCTATTTATTTCTATGCTGGCTTCTGGAGACTTGCTACTGGTGGCTTCAAATGATTGGAAGTCAATATTTTGATCCAATTAAGGTCTATGAAATATGAATGACCATCAAGGCGCTCCAATTTGTCCATATTCCGGTAACTACAAATCCTTGCCTTATCTATTTCTCAATTGCCTTTTCACACTTCCTGATTTCACCCTGATACGAGATGGAACTCAGGCGGTTGCTATTGACATTCAGGGTGGCACTTCCTTCGGGACTCACGAAAAGGGTAAGCTTATAAATGTCTTTCGTGTCAGAAACAGTAGCCGTCACGTCGTATCCTTTACCGTTTTTTGATTCGGAAATCTTGTATTCAGATGGTTTTACCTTGAATTTTATCCCACCATCCCCGCCATAATCGGCACTGTAAGCCCGACCAAAAAATGGCATGTAACTCTCTGACAATTCAGGGTCAAATTTCAAAAAATTGTAGTTGGTTGTGAGATCGACAGATTTCCATCCTTGTGGCAATGCCCGGTCTGCCATAAACACGAAAGTTTTGGAATTCATCAGTGAATCAATGTAATGGACTTTCTCTATTTTGGCTTTTAACCGCTTTTCTTTCTTTGAGGTCTCCTGGTTGTAACATGGGTTGATGCACATCAACATTAACAATATACATAGAATGATTTGTGGTTTCATGGCATTTGATTTATATAAACAAATTTCAAAATACAATTCCTGTGCCAAAAAATAGGATAGCATAAAAAGGAGACAAGTGTTTCGCGCCAAGCTCGCAAAGTTCGCAAAGTTTCTGATAAATAAGACTTTGAGTTCCATTGCGTACTTTGCGAGACACAAAAATCAAAACAATACGCTTGTAATCACAAAGAATAATCTATTTTTCAATAACTAAATGGTCCTGCGCCATACGGTTATTGAACTGCTGGACAATTGCCATTAAAAGTTTTTCCTGTTCGGGAAATTGAACCTTACCCAAAAGATTATGAAGCAGATACGGATCGTCCTTCCTGTTAAAGATACCCGAAACCTTTCCTTCACTGAAATAGAAAACAAAATCTCCGTAAAGGAACTGATAAGCCTCTTCGGGATAGTTGATCACAAACCGGGGCGACTTGGGGTCAAAAAGGTTGTTCCCAAAAGCAACATAGGGTTTTGAATAGTTCAGGTAACCCAATATCGAAGGCATTATGTCGATCTGTTCGGCCAACGAAGTATCGACACCAGAAAGGCTGTTGTCACCCTTATAAAAGATCAGTGGCACAGCATGTTCCATCACATTGGTCTTGTACTCCTTAAAGTCAGATTCGGAACAATGGTCGGCAGTGATTACAAATAAAGTATTTTTAAACCAGGGCATTTTAGATGATTTTTCAAAGAACTCCCTCAATGCCATATCGGTATAGCGGATACATTTCTGAAGGGGGATGTCTTCTTCAGGAAACTGTTTCTGGTATTGCTTTGGAACCACAAATGGATGGTGCGACGAAACAGAGAAAATGGTCGTCATGAAAGGTTCCTTCATCTTGTTCATCTCATCGGCAAAGAACTGAAAAAACGGCTCGTCCCAGATTCCCCATACTCCGTCAAAACCATCATCGTGACCATATTCGTTCTTTCCGAAATATCGCTGGTAACCCGCAATCTTCGTAAAAGCATCGAAACCCATCGAACCATTCGGGGCACCATGGAAAAAGGAGGTTTGGTAACCCTCACCATTCAAAACACTTGCCAGGCTGTTGATCCGGTTTCCCGATCTTTCCGAAATCACGTAGGGCAAAACCAATGCCGGGATACTTGCTGTTACAGAAGGGATTGCGTCGATCGATTTGCGTCCGTTTGCAAAAGCATTTGAAAAAACAAGGCTTCTGGTGATCAATGAATCTAGAAAAGGTGTGTAGCCTTTGTATTGTCCATTTTTCAGATCTTTGTTCAACGATCCCACAAATTCGCGGCTGAAACTTTCGAGGATGATCACAACAACATTGTCTTTTTTTAGACCCTCACCTGAAGGTGAGGGTAATTCAGATGGGGGGAATTCATTTCTGACTGGAGAATAAATCTTTTTCAATTCATCTTCGGGCAAAAGGTCCATAACCAGAAACGCTTTCTTCCCCCATGTTCGGATGATGCAGAAAGGGGTATTGGTCACAAGCGACATGTCGCGCGTTGAATTCACATATTTACCGGCATTGTTCATGTTGATAGGCCGTGTACTTGGCATGTAACCGCCCCGCATTCCAATCACGCTCAGATAGGCAACCACAAGTAAGCCACACAATGATACTATGCCATACTTCCAGCTCCTAACCTTTACAACTGAGGGACGTGGCGTGAAGACAGAATAGAGGTATGACAACAATAAAATTGTAACAAGCACAATTAAGGCAATGTACCAGAAATCGTAGAAAAACCTGAATACAAGTTTGTAGTTCCCGGCATCATAACCCACAATATCAAAAACACTGGCAGTGGTCCGTTTTAAGATAAAACGATAGTATATTATGTCTATGTGATTGAATGCCAACCCTATACCATTGATGACCATAAATAGCCATTTCAGGAACAGCTGGTAACCATTGTTGAATTTAAAGGGAAATGGAAGGAGATAGAAAACAAAATACAAAACATTGAGGTACAATACGGCGCTTGTATCGAACATTACCCCACCCCTCATAATTTGTAAAAAGGAGGAAAAGGAAATATTGGGGAATAGCGAAGTGTTGAAAAGGTAAAAGATGATCCGCCCGATTGAATACAAAAGCATAACGATTGAAAACCTGTAAACCATTACAAGGTATTCGTTTGCCGGTATCTTCTTATTTGAAAAACTATATAATTTCATGACATTAAAAATAAAAGCTGCAAAATTAGCAGCTTATTTGGATTCATTCCAACTTTTAACATTCATTAGCATACACTCAGTTTTCGATGATGGTCACATTTCACCAACTTTTTGTGTTGCGGCGCAATAAACATTCAGGCTTTGGATTACTTTTCTGATAGCACCGCCGAATCTGAGAATATGTTTGTTCTACAATACTTTAACACCTACGGTGTATTGATGCGATTTGAACAGGCATGTTGCTTCTTGTATATGCAATTATCTAATATACAATTAATTACTATTCATTCTTGTATTCTCTCCCTCTGACATTTTCCCTTCTCAAATCTCCCTATCCCATATTCTCCCCGTCACTCCATCTCCCTGTCTTCCTTTTTCGGTCTCCTGTCTCCAAATCGAGCAGGCTCCAGCCGCCAGCCGCCAAATCTAGTCCTCCTCCCTTGAGGGTGCGAAAATTTCTTCGATCAGGTTCCTGTATTTTGCTTCGATAACCTTCCGTTTCAACTTCAGCGTCTGAGATAATTCACCGGAAGCAGCTGTCCAGGAATCTGATACCAGCCTAAACCGTTTGATCTCTTCATGTTGCCCCAGGGTCTTGTTGATTTCCTTCACATCCTTTTGAATTGCTGCCAAAACTTCGGGTTTACAAATCAAATCGGCATTGTCCTTGAAGAGGATCTCATTTTCGGCGCTCCATTCATGCAGGTATTCGAAGTTTGGGGAGATCAGGGCACTAGCGTACTTTTCGTGGTCGCCAATCACAATTACCTGTTCTACAAACATCGACTCTTTGAGTTTGTTTTCGATCATCTGAGGTGCAATGTACTTTCCACCAGTCAACTTGAACATCTCTTTTTTACGGTCAGTGATTTTCAAGTATTTGCCTTCGTCAAGGATACCCACATCGCCTGTGTGGAACCAACCATCTTTGTCGATCACCTCGGCGGTCAACTCCGGTTCATGGTAATAACCCATCATCAGGTTGGGACCTTTGGTCAGGATCTCGCCATCTTCGGCAATCTTAACCTGAACTCCCGGCAAAACCGGTCCATTGGTTCCGACTTTCATCTCCCTCGTTACAAGGTTGCTTACTGCAATGACCGGTGAAGTTTCCGTTAAGCCATACCCTTCAAGAACGTAAATTTTCGCGGCTGCAAAGACACGTGCAATGCGCGGCTGTAAAGCTGCCCCTCCTGATACAACAATTTGCAGATTGCCACCTAAGGCAGCACGCCATTTCGAATAAATCAGTTTATCGGCAATTGCAAGCTGTAAATGGTACCATGGGTTAACTTTCATGTTGTACTCGTAACTTCTGCCCAGATCAACAGCCCAGAAAAACAACGTTTTCTTAACCCCCTTCAACATTTTCCCCTTGGTAAGGATACTGTTATAGACCCGTTCGAGCAACCGTGGAACGCCACAGAAAATATGGGGCTGCACCTCTTTGATCGCCGGCATGATCTGTGCCAATGTTTCAACATAGTACATCCCAATCCCTTTGTAGAGAAAATTATAATTCACGATCCGTTCGAAAATATGGCACAATGGCAAAAACGATAGAGCCTTGTTAGCAGGGCCTAAATCAAAATTATTGGCATGGGTGGTGAAATTTGAAACCAGGTTCCTGTGCGAAAGCATCACCCCTTTCGGGATACCGGTTGTACCAGAAGTATAGATCATTGTGACCATTTCATCCTCTGTGATCGATAATTTCATTTGATGCAATGAATAG
>CAIYPA010000129.1 GCA_903927965.1 uncultured Bacteroidia bacterium
CGAGGGTCGCGGTTCGAAAATCCCGGTTTTCAGGTAATTATAAACAATATCGTTCCGATTGTTGGCGGCGATAAACCGATGTACGGGAAGTCCCATTTTTTTTGCAAAAAGACCGGCTGTAAGGTTTCCAAAGTTCCCGCTTGGTACAGAAAAAACGATTTTCCGGCTTTTATCCTTCAATTTTGCATAGGCATTGAAATAATAAAATGCTTGCGGAAGGAACCGGGCTACATTGATCGAATTGGCCGAAGTTATTGTAATCCTCTCTTTTAGGGAACTATCTATAAAAGCCGACTTCACAAGTGCCTGACAATCATCGAATGAACCATTGACCTCAAGTGCAGTAATGTTCCGGCCTAAAGTTGTAAACTGTTTTTCCTGGATTTCGCTCACCTTTCCGGCAGGATAGAGGACATGCACATGGATCCCTTCTACACCCAAAAACCCATTCGCCACAGCGCTTCCTGTGTCACCTGATGTCGCAACAAGAACATGTACCATCTTCTTTTCCTGACCAAGAAAATAGGATAGCAAACGTGCCATGAACCGGGCTCCCACATCTTTAAAAGCAGCGGTTGGCCCATGAAAAAGTTCTAACGAATAGATATTGTTTTTTACCGGAACCAGGGGGGTATCGAAACTTAGGGTATCAAAAACGATCTTTTTTAATATGGCCTCAGGAATATCCTCACAAAAGAATTTCTTTGCAACCTCAAAAGAGAGTTCCTGAAAAGACATCGAACCAATCTCATTAAAAAAAGTTCCATCCAATGGTTCAATCCGTTCGGGCATAAACAAACCACGGTCCGAAGCAAGACCCTGAACTACTGCATTTTCCAGATCCACCTCCAGAGCTTTATGGTTGGTACTGTAATATTTCATCCTATATTTATCTATCTATTTAATAATCAATTTATTAATTTCTCTCCCAATTCCGTTCTCCCTTTAACTTGCTGCATGCTCTTTGCTCCATGCTCCCTTTTCACTTTTTAAGCTTTTAAAAGCTCTTCCATCAATTGCTGACTTTTCAAAACACCATAATCCCCCTTTTTTGCAGATATTTCATCATAGCACTGAACTTCATCAGGTTGTATACCGGGATAATAGATCAGAAAAGGCACAGCATCGCGGGTATGGGTTTTCAATTTCCAAGGGGTCGGATGATCAGGAAGTACGGCAATAGCAACAGGTTCGTCCATCCTGGCAGTTTCATCCACAATAAACTTCACTATCCGGCTGTCAAGATATTCGATCGTCTTTAATTTAAGGTCGTAGTCCCCTTCATGGCCCGCCTCATCACTCGCCTCAACGTGCAGATAAACAAAGTCACGCGTTTTTAAAGCTTCGATTGCAGCTTTAGCTTTACCTTCATAGTTGGTATCGTACAAACCGGTAGCACCTTCCACCTTGATCACATCCAGACCGGCATAAACCCCAATACCCTGTATCAGATCGACAGCCGAAATAACTGCGCCGCTTTGAATTCCAAAAAGCTCCTTTAAAGTTTTCATTGAGGGTTTGTAACCCGGTGACCAAGGCCATATCGAATTGGCAATATCTTTCCCTTCAGACTTGCGTTTGATGTTGATGGGATGACTGGCTAGAAGTTGTCGCGATTTATCGATCAACCCGAGCAATAAATTTGCCGTTTCTTTGCCATCCCCGTTTGTTGCAGATGGAAGAACGTCAATTACAGGTGTGCCTGTAACATCATGGGGCGGAATACATTTCAATGATTTGCTTCCCCCTTTGATTACCAATAGGTGACGGTATGAGACGCCCGGATAGAATTTAACGTTTGCGCCACCCAAATTCTGATTCAGGAAATCAATGAGTACAATTGCCTCAGACGTTGAAATATGTCCTGAGGAATGGTTCTTGATCTTCTCGTCTGCAATGCATATCAGATTGCACCGCAATGCAAGGTCGCCATTTTCGAGCTGAACTCCCATGCTGGCAGCTTCGATTACTCCTCTTCCTTCGAAAACAGCCTCAACATCATACCCCAAAACTGCAAGGTTTGCAACTTCGCTCCCGGGATGGAGCCTTTCTGGAATTGTTTTTAAAAGGCCATTCCGTCCCAGTTTCGCCAGGTTGTCGATATTTGGTTTATGGGCTTCCATTAACGGGGTCAGACCCCCATGTTCTATTTCAGGCTGATCCGACATCCCATCACCAAGAATGATTATATACTTCATTTAAACCTCTTTTCCTTATTGTAATTACTTCATTTATAAATAGTTGACATCACCTAGCGACTTGCAATTTTGCTTTAACCAAATTCCGTTTTCCTTCTCCGGTCTCCCGTTTCCAGATAAGACAGACGCATTGCCTTAGACGCATGCCATAGACGCATTGCCTTAGACGCATGCCTTAGACGCATTGCCTTAGACGCATTGCCTTAGACGCATTGCCTTAGACGCATGCCATGCGTCTCTACACCCCATGCCCCGCGCTGCATGCACATTGCTCAGATGTTGGAGACCTTGATCAGATCGGCGAAAACACCGGCAGCGGTAACAGCAGCACCGGCACCATATCCTTTGATCAACATTGGATATTCGTTGTAACGCTCACTTGTCAATAGAATGATATTGTTGCTTCCTTCAAGGTCATAGAACGGATGTCCCGGATCAACGACTTGAAGCGAAACAGAGGCTTTTCCTTCTTCCATCGCCCCTACAAAACGCCATTTCTGTTTTGAAGCTTCAAGTATTAACCGCTGATTTTCAAAACTATCGTCCATTTCTCCAATTGTATGCCAAAATTCATCCATTGACGAATTAAAATATTTGGCAGGAATGAACGAATGATTGACCACATCCTCCTGTTCGATCCTGTAACCCGATTCGCGGGCTAGTATGACCAATTTCCGGATAACATCGATCCCACTGAGATCGATCCGTGGATCTGGTTCCGAATACCCTTTTTCCTTGGCCATTCTGATTGCCTTACTGAAAGGGATATCCTTACTTAATGTATTGAATATAAAATTCAATGTACCTGAAAGCACGGCTTCTATCCTTACGATCCGGTCCCCCGAACGCATAAGGTCGTTTATTGTAGAGATCAAAGGCAAGCCGGCACCTACATTGGTTTCAAACAAGAATTTGACCCCATGTTTCGCGGCCAGCTCTTTTAACTGACGGTAACGGCCAAATTCTGAAGAAGCTGCAACTTTATTGGCTGCAACAATCGAAATGAAGTTATTAAGCACATCTGCATAATGATCAGCAACTTTTGAATCGGCAGTACAATCGACAAATACAGAGTTGAACAGGTTCATCTGCACCATATTCTGGCAAAATAACGTCATATCAGACCTTACATTGGATTCTTCCAACATCGCTTTTAAGGCTGCCGGGTCTATTCCATCGCGGTTAAAAACCATCTTGCGCGAGTTCGCGACACCTGCCAGCTTCAACTTTAACCGGTGCTCTTTTTTCAATTTTTCCTGCTGTCCGCTGATCTGGCTCAACAAATCGCGCCCCACGGTTCCCACACCAACAAGGAAAACATTCAGCTCAATATAGGGAGAAAGGAAAAATGCCTCATGAACAACGTTCAAGGTTTTCCTAAGATCGGAATTCTTTACGACCCATGAAATATTCTGTTCGGATGCACCCTGGGCAATGGCGACCACATTGATCCCGTTTTTACCTATTGTATGAAATAGTTTACCTGCAATTCCTGCCGAATGTTTCATGTTCTCACCGACTATGGCGACAATAGAAAGGTCGATTTCAGCGAAGAGTTTGTTGATACGGCCTGAGGCGATTTCACGCTCAAACTCATCGGAGATCGATTTGTGGGCCAATTCGGTAAAATGCGAATCGATCGCAAAACTGATCGAATTTTCGGATGATGCTTGCGAAATGAGGATCACATTAACTTGCTCCTTTGCCAGGGCACCAAAAAGACGCATTGAAATCCCTGCAACACCTACCATTCCCAAACCTTGGATGGTGATGAGCGAAATCCCCGATATGGATGAAATCCCTTTGATCGGATGGTCTTTCCCAATCTGGTCCGATTGACCGATTATCGTCCCTGAACCATCTGGGTTCATCGTATTTTTAATATGGATCGGAATGCCCTTCTGATAAACAGGCAAGATGGTTGGTGGATAAATCACCTTTGCCCCAAAATGTGATAGCTCCATGGCTTCAGAAAAGGTGAGCGTTGGTATCGTGTAAGCTTTGCTGATCACACGAGGATCGGCAGTCATAAAACCATCTACATCTGTCCAGATTTCCAAACGTTCCGCATTGACTGCCGCTGCAAACAAGGCAGCCGTATAATCTGATCCTCCACGACCCAGGGTGGTCATTGAACCATCGGGAGCAGAGGAGATAAATCCAGGAGCCACGGCAAATTGCTCCACATCGGCACAAGCTTCGGCTATTAACTTATAAGTCAGCTCAAAATCGACATTTGCTTTTCCAAAATTCCGGTCAGTCCGTATAACAGAAATACTATCTATTAGTTGAACATTCAGATAACGACTGATCAATAATGAGGAAAGTCGTTCTCCAAAACCAAGGATCTTGTCCATTGTTTTGAGTGTAAGTTCTCCAATCAACGAGACTCCCTGAATGATTTTTTCAAGTTCATCGAAAAGAGGTTTTAGTGCCAGAATTGTTTCTCCAACATTCTCCTTCGCAAATAAACCATTGATCATCTGCTCATGACGGACCTGGATGGTCTCAAGCTGGCTACCGGTTTTTAATCCTGAAGCTGAGTTTTGGGCAATAGAAAGCAATTGATCTGTAATCCCACCCAAGGCCGAAACCACGACAATAATTTTGCCTTGCTGATTCAATACAATTTCACCGATCCGCTTCACATTTTCAACCGAACCAACCGAAGTTCCTCCAAATTTTAAAATTTTCATCACTATACTATATGAATTTGTAATCCTGTCACAATACACAAAAGTCCAAAAAAAATCTGAACCGTAATATTCCCGGTTCAGATTTCCATGAATATTTACAATTATTTATTTTTCAAGTGCAGGAGAATAATTTGCAAGTATTTTTGCTTCAAGCTCTTCCGCTAATTCAGGGTTATCTTTCAAGAGAGCTTTCACACCTTCACGACCCTGACCAAGTTTGGTATCCCCATAACTGAACCATGAACCGGCCTTCTTAATAATGTTAATTTCAACCCCAAGGTCAATGATTTCGCCTACCTTAGAGATTCCCTCACCATAAAGGATGTCAAATTCTGCCTTACGGAACGGTGGGGCAACTTTGTTTTTGACCACTTTAACTCGGGTATGGCTACCTTGAACATCGTCACCATCTTTTAGCTGTCCAATTTTCCGGATATCCAAACGGACAGAAGCATAAAATTTAAGCGCATTACCACCGGTCGTTGTTTCTGGATTGCCGAACATCACACCGATTTTATCGCGTAACTGATTGATAAATATGACACAGGTTTTGGTCTTGCTGATATTTCCTGTAAGTTTTCTTAGTGCCTGTGACATTAACCGAGCCTGAAGTCCCATTTTGGAATCACCCATTTCGCCTTCAATTTCAGCTTTGGGAGTCAAAGCCGCAACTGAGTCAATGACAATGATATCGATTGCTCCCGAACGGATCAGGCTATCGGTGATTTCAAGTGCCTGTTCCCCGTTATCGGGTTGGGAAATCAATAGTTCGTCAATATTTACGCCCAATTTCTGGGCATAGGTAGGATCAAAAGCATGTTCCGCATCAATGATTGCTGCAATACCACCTGCTTTTTGAGCTTCGGCAATTGCATGGATTGCCAATGTCGTTTTTCCTGAGGATTCAGGGCCAAAAATTTCGATCACCCGCCCTTTAGGATAACCCCCTATCCCCATCGCCAGATCAAGGGCAATTGATCCAGAATGAATAGCAGGTACATCATCAACTGGTTTATCCCCCATCCTCATGATAGATCCTTTCCCATAGCTCTTTTCAATTTTATCGATTGTAAGTTGCAGGGCTTTCAGCTTTTCACTGTTGATCTTCTGTAAATCTTCCTTTGCCATTTTTGAATTTGTGAAATTATTTAATTACTAAATCTTTAACTATTTGATTTGTATGTTCTTTCGTATCCACCTTTCTGAATATTTTCTCAATAATCCCCGATTCATCAATGACAACGGTTGTACGGATCACACCCATATAGGTTTTACCGTAATTTACTTTTTCACCCCAAACACCATAAGCCTGAAGAATCTCTTTGGAAGTATCGGAAATCAGGTTAAATTTAAGACCGTACTTTTGGATGAATTTCTGATGGGAGGTTTCACTATCGGGACTTACACCGACAACTTCATAACCTTTGGCTTTCCAGAAATCATAATTGTCGCTCAAATTACACGATTCAGCTGTACATCCCGGAGTGCTATCCTTCGGGTAAAAATAGAGGATCAACTTTTTTCCCTTGAAATCGGAAAGCGAAATGGTCTCCCCGTTCTGTATAACTCCTGAAAATTCAGGTGCTGCTATCCCTTCAACTAACTGTATCATATTCTATTTTCTTTAAAATTTATTTCAGAACAAATATCTGCCTGACTAAGTTTGCAATTTCTACAAATATAACAAAAAATTAGCTTTCGATTAGTAGAAACAGGGCAACGAAACAAGAAATTTAATGCAACGTGGTAAAATTCAGCTAAATTTTATATTTTTAGCTCCTTATTTTGATACTAATATTGCGTCATGAAAGTTTTTTATTTGCGGGTAGTCTATGTGGTCTTTTCAACCCTGTTCTTATTGTGCCCTTTTGTCTCAAAATCTCAGGATGTAAGTGATAATGAGCCAGTTGCCATTGAGTATTTTAAAGCTGGGAATTATGCTAAAGCATTGCCGATCTTTACGGTCCTTATCAATAAGTCGCCAGATAATGCGATGTACAATTACTATTTTGGTGTTTGTCTGATCAAAAACAATCACTTTGAAACTGCTGCCAAAGAGGCTTTGTTAAATGCAGTAGTGGATAAAACCCCCCAAAATTGCAATTTTTATTTGGGCAATTATTTTCAGGCCCTTGAAAATTGGGGAGAAGCGATCGATTTTTACAAGAGGTACAAAGGTAGTAAACAGGAACGTAAGGAACTTGAATTGGATAAATACCTTGACCTGTGTATGAAAAGGATCAATCCATTTAAGGTAATAAAATCGGACGAAAAAAAGATCTTTGTTGATACATCGAACGTTGTTATCCAACAACCTGACGAAAAGAATTTTCCGATTCCTGATTCGCTTAAATCGGAATGGTTCAATTTTCAGATCAACGATCAACTAACCTATCACAGCATTACTGATTTTAAAAGTCCGGCAGCTAAGGTACTTTTTATAAAAGGCTGGATAGCAACAAATAAGAACGATTCAATCGTTAAAAATACTGATTTGTTGAGAAAAGCCCATGAGGAGACCCACAATGTGACTGCACGGATTGGTCTGGTACAGCGAATAGTCGATTCGGAGCAACTTTCCTATAAGCTTTTGAATGATCGCGAGAAATATTTTGAACAGGTTAGAGTCAAAGAATCTATGTATTGGGAGAAAGCAGGAGCTGAAGCAACTTTGAATTTTGCCCACGAAATTGCAGATAGGGAGAAAACCAGGAACGATCAGATACTTCGCGAAACGAAAAAAACTGAGATTTTAGCCGCAACGGCAGCCGCAGAAAAAGTAGCAAACGACACTGCAAAGCCGGAAATAAAACCTGTTGAAGAAAAACCAAAGCCTGCCGATCTGGACATTTTAGTTTACAAAGTTCAAATTGGTTCATTTCCAAATGGCAGGTTAACGGGCGCCTTCAAAGTGATGCTTGCAAAACTTTCAAAGTTCAGAAAAATCGAAAAATACACCGATTCCAAAAAAAATGAAATCTATACCGTTGGTAATTTTACCGACTATAAAGATGCCTCTTTGTTAAAAAATCAATTGATCCTTGAAGGCGCTAAAGGTGCTTTCCTGGCTTCCTATAAAAATGGAGAAAGAATCCCGATTTCCCGAGCTGTAAAAAAACAACCAGGTAAATAAAAGGGATCCAGTAAAATAAAAAAAATAACCATATGAGTATCGAGAAGCAAAAAAAACGCGTTTCTCCTACAGACATTGATAAAGACCATATTTGTACGTTGGAGCTTTTCAACGACGACTATCACTCCTTTGACTATGTGATCGAATCGTTGATCGAGATATGCGAGCTCGATTCAATTCAGGCAATACAATGTACATATCTTGTTCATTATAAAGGAAAATGTGATGTTAAAAGGGGATCAAAGCCATATTTGTTGCCAATGCGGAGGGCACTTTCAAAACGTGACTTGAGGGCAGTAATTAAATAATTGCAATTGATTCACATATAGTGTTATTTCCTTTGCCAGCGCAATTTCTTTATAAATGGCTTAATTTGCTTCCATTTCGGAATAAGTGGATTTGTCGTTGACATATAGGTACGGTATTCGTCTCCAAAATGGCGGATCAGTTGCCTTTCTTCACGTTTCACCCGATGCATATAAAACGGGATACCCAAAATTAGAAAAGCCGGGCCGACGATCCAATTCTGCAACATAAAGATCTGTGCCACTGCGAATGCCAGGAATGCCGCATACATTGGGTGCCTGAACCATTGAAAAACCCCTGATGTCACCAATTGATGGCCTTCTTTGATTTCCAATCCGGGAGACCAAAAATGTCCCAGATCGGCATGAGCCCTAAAGAAAAGCCAAACCCCAAAACAATAAAGCAAAGTTGAAGGAAAACCAAACCATTTCGGAAGATTATAATCGAAAAATGAAAACCATGCTGTAAAAACATAAACCAACGGAAGCAATTGAAATCCAAGTGAAACTAGAAACAGGAACAATCGTTCTTTCTTATTGAAATAACTCTGTTGTTTTCCGCTCACATAATATTGGATGTAATAGAAATGAAGGATAACCTGCAAAACCAGTCCACACAAAAAAATTATTTCCAAATAAGCACGATCCATCATTTTTACTTTTGTGCAAAATAAACGCTTTTCCGGTTAGGATAAGGAATGAATGTCGGGAAATTTCATAGAAAAGGGAAAGTCGGAATTTATTTCTGTTGTGATATGGCAAATTCCAAAGTTTGAACAGATAAAAAACAGGTCTTTATCTCCAATAAAAATCAAAAAAAGCCATCCAAACTTGATTTTTTTGGATGGCTTCAATTTGATTAACGAATCAGTTAAATGATCTCCATTTCAATCTGCGGTCAAAGCATATTTCAACTTATTTCAACTTATTTCAACTTATTTCAATGTATTTCAATGTATTTCAATTTATTAACTTATCTACTGCAATTGGATCAAAACAACCGACTTAGCTGGTATCGAAGAAGTTACCTGACCGTTTGTAAGTTTAGCATTTTTGAAATCGGCAAGGACAACTTCATCCTTTTTACCAAAATCATTGTAAGCATTTATTTTAGAAGCTGTTACAATATTGCCGGATATTTTTGTTGCTTTGAGGCCTTGAATTTCAAAGCTGATATCCTGGGCATTGACCGGATCAAGATTGCAAAGCGTTATGCTGACGACGCCACCTTTTACAGAAGCAGAACAATTGATTGCGTCGAGCGATTTGTCCGCTGAATTGTATTTTCCACAATTGATTTCAATCGGGAGCACCTGTGCATCCTGATGGACATTGTACATTTTAAAAACATAATAGGTAGGAGTTAAAACAATCTCTTTATCCTTGGTCAGGATGACCGACTGTAATACATTGATCATCTGTGCGATATTGCTCATCCTTACCCGGTCGGCGTGGTTGTTGAAGATATTCAGGTTGATCCCTGCCACCAATGCATCGCGTAAGGTGTTTTGTTGATAAAGAAATCCAGGATTGGTTCCCGGTTCAACATCGTACCATGTTCCCCATTCGTCAACCAGGAGGCCCACTTTTTTGTTCGGGTCGTACTTGTCCATAACAGCAGAATGCTTTGTAACCAACTCTTCCATTTTCAATGTCTTCTCCATTGTATTGAACCAGGTCGCTTCGTCGAATTGGGTAGCAGACCCTTTCTTGTTCCAATCTTTTGGAACCGTATAATAATGGACAGAAATCCCGTTCATCATTCGCGATGCTTCGCGCATCAGAACTTCAGTCCAGTTGTAATCCGACCCATTGGCACCGCTCACTATTTTATACATTCCGGGAGCCCGCATATAAGAGGCATATTGACGGTAAAGATCCGCATAATACTCGGGACGCATATTGCCACCACAACCCCAGGTTTCATTTCCAGCAGACCAATATTTGACGTTCCAGGGTTTTTCACGCCCATTTTGTTTGCGCAATTTGGTCATCGGGCTTTCGTTGGCAGAGGTGACGTATTCGATCCATTCGGCAGCTTCACGGACTGTACCACTGCCCACGTTCAAACAGATATAAGGGTCTGCCCCAATCAATTCGCAGAAATCAAGAAACTCGTGTGTACCAAAACTATTGTCTTCAGTTACACCGCCCCAATGTACATTCACAATGGAGGCACGTTCCGATTTTGGACCGATCCCGTCTTTCCAATGGTAAGTATCGGCAAAACAGCCGCCTGGCCAACGGACCAATGGAACTTTTAAATCTTTCAATGCTTCAACAACATCGGTACGGAAACCCTTGATATTTGGGATATCCGATTTTTCACCCACATAGATCCCTCCATAAATGCAATGGCCAAGGTGTTCGGCAAAATGGCCATAAATGGCCTTATCGATCTTTGCTCCAGGCTGATCGGCATGGATGACGATCTTGTTCTGGGCAATCCCCGAAAAGGATAAATTCAACAAAAAGACTACGACAAGTAACCCAAGGCGATTCGTTTTTTTCATATTAGTTTGTTTTAAAAGTACTACAAAAGTAATAAATACTTTTTATTTAAAAGTCAGGGCAATTTTAATCCCTAGCAAAACAAGCAAACTGCCCAGGAACCGGTTGATCGGTTTCTCAAACCTTAGAAAAGCCTTTTGAACTTTTTGTTGGGTAAAAAAAATGGAAACTATTGTAAACCAAATAAATGCAGTCATAACCATAATAAATGAAAGAAACAGCACGATGTAGGTAGGTGTGGTGGGACTGATCACGAACGTAAACAAGCTCAAGAAGAACAGCGTGACTTTTGGATTAAGGATATTGGTAAAAAAGCCCATTTTAAATGCCTGCATAAATGTGAGGTCATCAACAGGTTTTTCTTCGGTAAGCTCCAATTTTGATTTTTTTGCAAGGATGGAACTCAAACCGATATAGATCAGATAACCTGCACCAAGGAACTTAATGATAGAAAACACAACGACAAATTTCGAAATGATAATTGCAATCCCAGCAGCACAATATGCGAGATGAACACAAAGCCCCAGTCCGATACCTATTGCGGTGAAAATCCCTGTTTTGCGCGAATAACAGAGTGAGTTTTTAACAATCATTACAAAATCTGGACCCGGACTTACCGCTGCCAAAAGGTTAAGGAGGGTAACTGTACCAATAAGTGGAAGATATTCTATCATTTAGCAACGATTTTTATTGCTGCCAAAAATAAACAAAATCCGTGAAATATCTTCTACCACTAATCGGCACATCGCGGTACTGAGAATTACCCAAATTCAGAAGTTAATCACAAGTTTTTTGCACCAAAATCTGGTTTGAAATGAGTTGCCAGCCGCCAATTGCCAGAAGCCAGCCGCCAGTTGCCAGTCGCTAGTTGCCAGCCTCAAACCTTCTTGTTCACGATCACAAAATCGAAAAACTGGACTTTCCGTTTGTCGGGAGCAATACGGTAAATCCAATTTAAAACGCTCTTATAGTTTAGGTTACCTTGAAAAGGGACATTTTCTTTGGTAAAAACAAAGATCAAATAATTGTGTTCACGTGCTGCATCGGTCGATAAAGAATAACCGACTTGTTTGGTTTTGGGATCCCCCATCAGCTTATTGACCGGAAAATGAATCCCAACATTTGGTTTGAAGAAGCGGTCGATGGTGTCATTAAGAAAAGGGTAATCGGTACTTGAAAAAGGGAAGACGACAAAGCTTTCGGAATCGTTCACATTAAAAATCTTAAGGTAACCTTCCGAATAGGGCAAAAAGGCAAAATTCATCAAATCGCCGTTTTCGTAATACTCCTTGACTCCCTCCACCTTGAAATCGAAGGAAACATCAGAACGTGATTCGTACTTTATCACATCCACATTGATCAAAACCTGCACAACAAGGTTGCCGAACTGGTTTGTGAAACTCTTTTTCTCAACGATCGAGTCGTTCAGTACAGCACCATTGATTTCGACTGAGACGAAAGAATTCATCTCCTCTTTGAAACCTTTTCCGGATTCACTGGATGTCATTATATCTGAAGAACTTACATTTTCCGTCACGCCAGCCTTTCTCAGAGCTTCCATCTTGGCTTCATTTACAGCCTTTTCAAAAGCAGCTTTTAAACTGATGTCGGCATTCGAATCAACTATGTATTCGCCTTTTATACCATTGAATGTCAGGATCTTCTGAGCCGATGCGATTCCCGTCTGAATAAAGAGAACGAGAATTAAACAAATTACGTTTCTCATGTCGATTGTTTTAAAGTTGTTAATCCTATTGTTTCCTCTTCTGGTCCTCCAGTCGATATTCTTTTTTCTCCTTTTCATCGTTCATCATATCCTTCACATTATCAATAGATGGGGCATTTTTGACCGCTTGCCAGTCAAACTTTTCATCCAAGGGGGAAAGGGCTTTTACCGGGTCAAAAATACGCAGGTCGCTACCAAGGGCATTGTAGGGCTCAAAATTGGGAACAGTTTTAAAACAATCCGAAAAATCGTTGGCTGCCGCATCATATTGATTGAGATAGGGCAGGCCCAGGATATTCCAGAAAGTTTTAAAAATACTTCCAAAGCTGTAATGGACTTTTGAAACATAGCCCTTTTTGGCATACGGCGAAATCACCATTAAGATACTCCTGTGTGCATCAACATGATCCACACCATTTTGGGCATCGTCTTCGGTGATCACTATGGCCATTTCTTTCCAGTAAGGTGTGTGCGAAAGGTATTCGACAATCCGGCCAATTGCGAGGTCATTATCAGCCATATAGCTCTCCCTGAATGGGTATCCTGCTTCAAGACGCTCGCCGGCACCGTGATCATTGGGAACAATTACCGTTATCAGGGATGGCATTTTAGCATTCCCTTTAATCCATTTGGCATCAAATTCATTGATAAACTGATGGATACGGTATTGGTCAGGAATGGCCATGTTGAATGTTGGAAACATTTTTGAAGTCCGGGTAAACAAGGGCAATGGGAACGGGAAATTCACAAAATGTTTTACTCCGGTATCCTTATAAGAATCTTCATAAATTGAGGGTTCAAACATGATACTAAACCCAAAGTTGTAAAAATCGATGTTGTTTCGGTCGAGATGCTCCCACATCGAGCCCGCCTCATTATAATCCTCCGGATAAATCGCACCGGAGGCACCGTTCATTCCCAGGCTTCCTGGCGCTTTCGATTTGGGCCGGTATTCACGGTTGCCACCATAACTGGCAGGAACAGATGTTTCTACCCATTCATTGGGATAGGTATTCACCAGCCAGCGATGGCCATCAGCAGATACATCAGCATCGACATAGAAATTGTCGGAGATCGAAAACTCAGAAGCCAATTTCAGGTGGTTGGGCATAACCGTAGCATTTTCAACCGATTGCGTTTTTTTTCGGTTCGAAAAACTCACTCCTTTCCCATATCTGGCGAGAGTGGGATCGCCATTCCCTTTTTTGACCTGTCCGAAAATCTCGTCATAAGTCCGGTTCTCTTTTGAAATAAAAACGAGGTGTTTGATGGGAGATTCCTTTTCTCCCCCATAGATTGGGATGGGGTTATTTTTCCTAGTTTTCCTAGTTTTATTGTAATCTTCTGTCCTATAATTATTTGCTAAAACAGTTTTTGTCATTGTTGGCAATGCCAGATCTGAAGGGACCGGCATGACCGAGACTGTCCCTTTCATTAGATTGCCAATATAGGACCCTGGCGGTCCTTCTTTAAATCCTGATCCACCATTTGGCCCGCTCCCAAACCCCTTTGCATTGCTCACAACCAAATTTTTTCCATCTGGGGTTACCTTTATCCTGGATGGAAACCAACCGGCTGGAATATGACCCAATATTTTAAGTGTTTGTATATCAATGACTCCTATGGCATTAATTCCCGATTCGGCTACATACAATCTTTTTTGATCAGGTGAAACCGTCAATCCAAAAGGAATCACTCCTCTGAAATGGCCAACGGTTTTATTGATGCTAAGTGGAATTTCCGATGCCAACGTGTCGTTAACGATATCGATAACCGAAAGATTATCGTTGTTCCCATTGCTTACAAACAGGTACCGATCGGTAACTGCCAATGAGTTGGGACTTGCCCCTCCAACTGCGGGAATCCCTTCGACAAGTTCACCAACCAAAACTCCGGTCTTGATTTTGGACAAAATTTCAGGATTTCGGGGATTTTTTATTGAATAGGACCAAACCGACAACGATTCCGGGACATTGGGATCACCTAAACCCGGAACATCAAGGTCGCCAATCCGTGTGCCATTTTTCATTTCATCGGAACCATAAGCGAACGGTGGAAAATCAAGGGCGTTTTTATGGCTTTTATCGGCTTCAATGTTGCCCAATTTACTGTATTCGAACATCCCGACATTTGCAACATAGACCTTTTCTTCGTTTGGCGTAAGGACAATTCCGAAAGGATAACGGCCTGTTTTGGGACTCGCGACGATCTTCTTTAGGTGAGTATCGATGACCAACATTCTAAACAACATTTGATCAACAGCATAGAGGTACCGGCCATCCTTGCTGAGGGTCATGTCGCCGATGTAGCCGTCATTTGTGGCTTCACCTTTTTCATTGACTGAACAATCGATCGAATCGAGTTTTGCTCTGGAATCAATTGAAAAGATATAGATCTTATTTTGCTGTCCACCTGCAACATAGACAATTTTGTTGTCGGGTGGAATGGCCAATCCCATAAACACGGAGGCGAGAATGCCCTTATCGGTCGACGGGCCGGGTGGAACCTGAAAAACCGTGGGATTTCCGGTCCTGAAATTTTTGATAATCGAAATTGAAATAGGGGAAGTGCCTGAATTTGCCGTTACGGCAACAGTCCCATCAGGGCTGAGTGCAAGACCAAACGGATGGGGGGCCACTGTGATGGAACTTCCATAGGGTGTCAGAAACCGTCCATTGGGGATCACCGTTTTTCCTGTCGGATCTATTTTCGTGATCCTATTTCCGGCTGGGGCAGACAAAGTGACCAAACCATTTTTGGTCGTACTACAGGAAAATAAACACAATATGCAGATTATCAATATCAAAGACCTGATAAAAACAATTTGTCGCTGAAGTCTTTGGCAACTTTTCTTTGAAAACTGAAAGAATTCTGCAAATAAGTCCATAAATATAGAATTTGCCCTAAAGTTAGAAAGAAAGTGAATAACCTGACAATTATTAAGATAAAAAGTTGGCAATGGTATCGCAGCAAGTTGGCTGGAAGTTCAAATTAAAACATCTAAAACCATTGCTTTAATCCTTTTAAAATTTAGATCTTTAGTTTGATCCTGATCCGGCCAAGCAAAGCGGTAATGCCGATGATGATCATGGCATAAACCATCGATTTGATCAAACCAATGATCCCTGTTTTAAGGAATTCAGGCAAAGTAAAAGCAAAAGTAGCCAAACTGTAATAAACATAGGGTATTAAATAGCAGGTCAATGTGCTGTTTCCAGCGGGTTTGATGAGATTGAACCAATTGTTCTTTCCCAGAATTTCAATGATATAATAAATAATGGCCAAAAACCCGAAAGCGATCCCATTGCACAGGAACACCCATGTTGGTGTGGCCTGGATCTTGGAGATAATAAAGAAATTGCGCAAAATAAAACCAAAAATTACCAGGATTGCGCCAAGTCCCAAATAAAGCAAAGGCAACTTACTGTGAGTTTTGAGTGATGTGGCTCGGTCGAACAACATGCTTGCGGCAATTCCTGCAAATGCAAAACCCTGAAAAGCACCTCCGCCAGGAATTGGGGTATGCAACCATCCGGCATGATCGGCAATGTTCAAAAGTGTAAATATTAACCAAAAGGCTAGCAACAATCTGTTTGATTTTCTGGCATATAAATAGATAGAAGCTGTGATCAGGTAAGTCCATCCAATCAGCCCAAGGATTCCCCACCATTGCGGCGTCATATGGGCATTCCCATCCTTTCCACCTTTAAAGAACCATGACAACAATATAAGTATCAATATACCTAATACTTGTAGGCCTATAAATAAATACTTTTTCCAATCTTCCGATTTTGGGTAAATGTTCCAGATCAGGAAAAATCCAATAACCATGACAATCTCAAATGCCTCCCTGCTAAATCCCGAGGCAGCCACATTGAGGGATGATGTATTGACCGTAAAAACGCCCATTACCAACAATGCGAGAGACCTTAATCCTATGTGGAACAATATTTTGGCATTTCCATCCCCTTTCGAAATCCGGTTACGGATGGCATAGGGTACAGCCATCCCAACGATAAACAGGAAACAAGGGAAAATGATATCCGAGAATCCCAGAAAATCCTGATCAGCACGGGCATGTTCAAGCCAGGCAGGGACACCTTTTAATGACCACAAGTCGTTCACAAAGATCATTAGCAACATCGTGGTTGCACGGAAAACATCAATGAAATAATGCCGGGTTGGAGTGTTTGTCATGGGTAACGGATTTTAATGTTCATTATTTATGCGGCTGGCAACTGGCGGCTTGCTGGACTGCACGTGCCAACCAAGGATTATCTGGCCCTAAAAGTAATAATTTTAATAACGTGGCTGGCGGCTAGTTGCTGGCGAGTGGCAGAACTGCACGTGCCAACCAGGGATTAATTGGTTCTAAAAGTAGCGTTTTAAATAATGCAGCTGGCAACTGGCGACTGGCGGCTGGCTAGGCTGCACGTGCCAACCAGCGAATCCGGTCCAGAATTTTCTTTGGAATAAGGTCATATTCGAAGCAGTTGCAGTTGAGCCAGCAGCCAGATGCCAGTAGCCAGTACCTATTCGAAGCAGTTGCAGTTGAGCCAGTTGCCAATAGCCAGTAGCAAAACTCATTCCTTCATTGCCTGTCCCTGCTTCTCAATCTCCCCAAACATCTCCCTGAAACATTGGGCCGTAGTATTTTGACCAGCTTTGGAATCAGTTTTCCGTCCGTAGAATTCATCCATAAACGATCCTGCACCTGCCCAAATGGTTTGGACCATCCCCTGGAAACGGGGTTTCATCTCGGGGGTTGCTGAAGCCCTGAACCGGTACATGTCCTGAACCTGTTTCACCGCATTTTTGGGATTGCGCCAGGGGCAGGTGACAACACTCAGACCTTTTGTCGCAAAATACACGGCACTCTGATCGGGACGTTCGTAATGCCAGTCACAAATCATCACATCTTTATTGATCAGGTCGATAGCACGATAAGTATTGTTCATACTTGCCTCCCACATCCCCATACCAGTCGTCTTGCCATCAATCAGCCGGTCGCCCCATATCCAAAGTTTCCGGTTTTTAAGCGCCAGATGATTACTGATCGTGTTTACCTCACCGGCAAACAGTTCGGCCTTGTCGCGACCTGAACAGCGGGGGCATTTGTCGTCACCGATATAAAACACCTCATCCATTCCAGCATGGAAAGCATCTGTTTCAAAGGCGTCACAAATTTCATCGATCAGGTCAAAAACGATTTTATGAACCTTCGGATGTAACGGGCAATAGCTTTTGCAGTACAGCCCATCGGCATTGGGCCATTTGTATTTTTCGGGCATTTTAACTGACGGTGTCTCGTCAAATTCAGGATAAACGCGCAACAGGTTATAGATCTTTCCAGCCCATGACTGGTGACCCAATAAATTGATTTGCGGCACAATCCTGATTTTGTTCTTTTTACAAACCTCCACAAGTTTTCCAACATCCGACTTTGTGAGAGCGGAGGAGTCGCGCAATTCGGGATGGATTTCAAATCGGTAATTAAAGTCAATGCGAAGGATCAAGGTGTTTACCTTCCTGGGAGCCAGTTCTTCTGCAATAAATTTGACAAATGCATCCACTTCCCGCGATTGGGGTGCAGCGATACAAAATCCCCTGATTGGCAAAGAATTATCCGTGACAGGTTGGGCAATGAGGGTTTTTCCCAACAAAATGGTACTGCAAACAAGGAGGAAGATAATTGGCCTTTTCATAACCACAGTAAATTTTAGGATTTAATTTCAGACAGTAAAACTGGTGAAAATTAGGAAGACTTACAAGATTTAATGTCTCATTAAAGAATAAACAGTTAGTATAAAAAAAAGGAACCCTTTGATTTGCAAAAAAAATGAAATAAACTTCAAGCAGACTAGTTGAAATTGGTTTTAAGAACATTATAATTAATTTTCGGCATTGAAATTTTATGTGAAAAAAAAATTGAAGCTTTGACTCTTCCAACTTTGGAAGATTTCAATTGCGGCAAGGGAGCTGAAAAAAAATCCATTGATAAATCGTTTACGATCATGATCAAAAGAAACAGATTTTTGTATATTATTGCTGTACTGATCGTTGTAATTTTGGGACTTGCTTCACGGAAATTGTCTGGCCATTTGCCCGAAATTGTCAATATGTACCTGGGCGATGCCTTGTGGGCTTTGATGATCTATTTTTACGTTGGGATCATTTTCAGGAAACTTCCGATAAACAGGTCGGCAATTTTTAGTCTATTATTTTGTTACCTTATTGAACTTAGCCAGCTTTACCATGCCCCTTGGATCGACCAGATCAGGAATACACGCCTTGGAGGATTGGTACTTGGGTTCGGGTTTCTTTGGAGCGACATCCTGGCATATACGCTTGGGGTGACCACCGGGGTACTGATTGAATTGACCATACAAAAATATCAGACAATCAAATAATTGAAAAGATGGGGCGTTGAATACCGGGGAATCCGGTCCAAACGATATACCTATGTCAGGAAGCTCACAGGTCCCAGGTTGCTATTTGATAACCAGACGGATCCTTTTCAACAAAATAACTTGGTTGGAAATTCCAAATTCTCAAAACTGGAGGCCTCCCTCAAAAAAGCTTTAAAACAAAGGTTGCTTGAAACCAAAGACGAGTTTTTGCCCGGGGAAACCTACATAAAAAATGGGGATATGTCGTGGATGAAAATGGGACGATACCGTATAAGAAGTAAAATATGAAATTACTTTCAGAATACTAAATATCGGATATATCCTCAAGCA
>CAIYPA010000130.1 GCA_903927965.1 uncultured Bacteroidia bacterium
TATCGATGCAAACCCTGATGCTTTGACCGGGAGTTATGCAGCTGTTTATGTATGGGACGAGACTGCAACGCCTAAGGAATATCAGGTAGTAAACCATACTTATAACGAAGGCGCCCCTTTCTATGCACAGGTTGGCCAGGGGTTCTTTGTAAAATCGGCGGTTGCGGGAAATTTGAACTTTACTTCGTCCATGCAGGCACACCAGGGAACTGCGCTGTTTAAAGCGGCAAAAACTCCTATGTCGGAAATTAAGCTGATCGCCGCCAGCAGTGCTGGAAGCGTTGCAACAGTTATCAAATTTATCGAAGGGACAACCGCAGGGTTGGATGTTGGTTATGATGCCGGTGTATTTAAAGCCGACCCTTCATTCTCTCTTTATACAAAGCTTGTCGAGGACAATGGCGTTGATTTCCAGTTGCAGTGTTTGCCGAACAATCAGTATGGCAGCCTTGTGATCCCGGTAGGCCTCGATTCAAAAGCTGGTGGTGAAATCGTCTTCTCTGTTAAAACCATCCAACTCGACCCCAATTGCAAGGTAATTCTGGAAGATATGTTAACAAACACGTTCACAGATCTTTCCAAGGGAAATTACAAAGCATTGGTGGTAGCAAACACTTCTGTATCGAACCGGTTCTATCTTCATACAAGTGATGTCATCAGCGGGGTTGGGAACCAAAAACTACCTGATGCGAAACTGTCGGCTTATGCGGTCCGCAATGTTGAGATCCGTGTGATTGGTAAAGTTGGCAATAATGCAATCGCAACGTTGTACAATGGTTTGGGTAAGGTGGTACTATCCAAAAAATTGGATGAAGGAAACTTAAATATTATTGGACTTCCCAACCTTAGCAGCGGTCTTTATTTGCTAAGCATCGAAGACAAAGGAATGACTCAAACAATAAAAGTGCTAATCAGGAAATGATGTGATAATTTGAAAATTTGGAAGGGGCGCGACCTATGAGTCTGCCCTTTCCTGAAAATAGTAAAAAATATTTTTAAATCAAAAACCAGCAAACATGAAATCGAAAAGTGAAGAAACCTTTGTAGAAGAAGTAAAGGGAAGTCAAAAAATGAACCGCAAACAGGCCATTGGCAAAGCAGGATATATGGCCATTGCTGCCGCAACGACCATGATGTTATTAATTGATCCGAATAAAACACATGCTGCTTCTGCCCCGGCAGCCCCTGTAGATGGTGCATCTGGCGGCGGTACTTGGACCAAACGTACCCATTAACACAAACCCTCAAGGCCGACTGGACCTTGAGGGTTTTTTTTAACGATAAAGGCCCATATCGGAACTTAAAATTTTCCTTTGAATTTAATTATATGTTGTTCAGTTAATTAAATTACAGCACTGATATTTTCTCTTTGATCAGGTTCATCCGTTCTTCCCGTTTTGCCGACCAGGTCTTGTCCTCCTGTTCAAGAAACTCCAGCAACACCAGCGATTTTTCGTAGTATTGTTTACTGTTTTCCGGTTTATTTTGGGCTTCATTGACCATCGCTTCGGCATAGAACAATTCGGCAAGAACAGCCAGATGACCATTTGTATAGTTGTGGTCACTAAGCAACTGATTGGTTAACTGATCTTTGGGTATCAGTTGAAAAAAAGAGGCATCGCGCCGGAGAAACTCATAATAGCTGCGTTCAAGGATCTTTTCTGCCTGGTCGGGATCGCCTTTCTTCAATA
>CAIYPA010000131.1 GCA_903927965.1 uncultured Bacteroidia bacterium
AGGGATTGTTGCCCCCGCGCTAAGGGAAAAGGGGGCTTTCCCCAGGATGCGCTCATACGAGATGTTTACGTCCACCCCTTGCACCTTTACCACCGATGCCGTTGTTACCCGTTCCATTTTTGATACTATTTCCATGATTAAAAAAATTATTGATTGATGTTAACTGCCTTGTGAATTGTCTTGAGATATATAAATTGTCCCGATCACCGTTGAATCGGAATAGATAGATATGGAAGAGTAGCGGGAACCGTAGGCGAGTTCCGCACAATAAACCTCCAATGTCCCCCCATACCAGGTCAGGTTGACCCATGATCCGCTGTCCGGGCAATAAAAACCAAGCGATGGGTAATCTGTATCAACGATATTGTATTGCGCCCCACCGGCCAGGGGGAAGTACATGGACTGTGTTTGGATATCCAAATAGTATTGTGCGTAATCCCTGAAATTGCCCAACCTGTCCTTGTTCCCCACATAAGCACTGTTAAAAATCCCATTTGCGTCCGCAAAAGCCTGTCCAAGCTCCTTTCCAGCGTATCCAAGCCCTGGATAAACGGCATCGCAGACATCCCTGAAGCTGAACGTATTTGAATCTGGTACCCTCATAACTAGACAAGTATAAAATTGGTTGCCGTTACTGTCCCTGCTGCCACAAGGTTCCCGCTTTGGTCGATAGAGAATTTTTTGACACCTGATGCATTTTTGAACTCAAGTTCCCCGGAACTCCCCACCGATGTCGTCCAATTGACAATGCCAAGGGGGCTAAGGTGGAGCACGTTCTTGGTAATGACACCGTTTGGGGAAACCAGCCTCTCGCTGGTGTCCACTTCCATCGAGGTTGTCCATGTGGGCAAGAATCCATACAGCCCCGAATGGAATATGGCCCCAAGATGGGAAGTGTAGGGAACAGTCGATGCTGTCGCATATTCCAAAGCAGTGCCCGCATTGTTGACCCTTAACCATTGTTGTGCCGTACCTATTGTGCCCAATCCGGTCCCTCCCTTTGTAACCGGCAAAATCGCAATAGTTGGTTCATAATTTGCCGGGTTGAAATTGCCGTTGTCCCAAATAGTCCTCCATGGTCCCCACGCACCTGGTGTCGAAGTAAACAACATACGGTTCCTTTGAGTACCGTCAGGACTGAAATGTTGTTGGAAATTCCCATAGGTCTGGGTATTATTGTATCCAAAAACATTCAATACCCCGTAAGAATCTGGCCAATTACTATTTCCTGTTCCGTTTCCTGTGGTATTGAGGTAAGTTCCAATTTCATAAATAAGATTTAGATTGGAGCTACTGACAAGTTGATCTTTACTTGCCCAAATATTGGAAATGCCTTTACTCCCAACGGTTACAGCATTACCGTCTATGCTGACACCTGTCAACGTTTGTGCCGCGGATGCACGGTTTGCTGCGATATTTGTAGTCCCCACATAATGTACCTGACCTACTGCTGCGTAATTTGCCGGATTAAAATTTCCAGCGTGATAAATAATGTTGTTTTTATAATAGGCTGCTGTAGTATTGACATAAAGACTGGTTGCGCTGTCCCAAGGCGTTGCGCCCCAACCCATGTAACAACCACTCAAAGCCCCATCTGTTGTCAAACAACCTATCCCGGAAATGGTGGCCGTATCCGCAATGTTTTTCCAGAAAAAACCAGTTGCCGATCCTCCAATTGCACCCTGTTGGGGGACTATATCGCCATGTGAATAGATTGTTCCCCCTCCAGACATTGCCCCTCCACCAATCGGGAGGTACAAACCGGAATGGTTCCCCCATCCATAGGCGGTGTTCCAGTTGGTGGAGTTCCCACCTGTTGCCGAGACATAACCGTTGACGCTCAAGGCACCGCTTGTGCTCATTATCCCACTTCCTGCCTGGAGCCTATAATCATAATCAGCGGTACTTGTCGATGATATATGAAAGTCAAGATAAATTCCTATTTCCATAACCCCGTCCGCAGGTGCGATAAATGGTGTCGAGTTCCACCAAGCCCCACTGACAGGTTTTGTGTCGAGCCGATAGGGATGGGCATGTGCGGGGGCATAATCTGTTCCCGAAATAAAATTGCCGTTGTGGTATAATTTTCTCCATGTTCCATAAACACTGTTCCATATCTTTCTAATATATAGGTCCTCGCTGTCCCCAAAACCTATCTGTTTGCCATATAGGTCCGTTCCGTCATTATAACCTACGAGTGTCAATACCCCATTTGAATTGTCCACGGCACCCGGTGTTAAATTTGACCCTGCCAAATAGGATGTATTGTACCAAAGCGTACACCTTGGCAATGTAATGGGCAAGTTAAAATCGGTTGTTATTGTCCCCAGCAATTTTTCGTGGGTATGGGTGGTAATTGGTCCTGTTAGGGCAACTTCTACTGCCGCTTTTGTAACAATTTCCGTTTTTACTGCTGCAAGGCTTTTTTTTCTGAAATATCCATCAGTGCCAGATGAAAAAATGTAAGAAGATGTAGAATAACCATCTTCTGTTGCACAGGAAGCGTTAAAATAAGTTGCATTTAGGTAACCTGAAGTTGTTCTTAAAGCTATTGTATCCCCTGTTGCCAATGTTGTTGCATTGCTGTTGACCGTGAAAGTAACATTCCCCGCTTGGTTGGCAGTAAAGCTTTGGGACCCACTAAGCCCTGAACCCGAAACTGCCAGGGTCAACGTACCATTGCCAATGTTCGATGACAGGGCATAGTTGGACGGTGTAAAATTGCCGCTGTCCCAAACAGTTCTCCACGCACCCCAGGTGCCTGGAGTTGGGCCCCAAAGCAT
>CAIYPA010000132.1 GCA_903927965.1 uncultured Bacteroidia bacterium
GTGTGATGGCCCAGACCGATAAAAAACCTGAACAGAAGAAATTGAATGTATTGGTTTTTTCCAAAACGATGGGTTATCGCCACACCTCGATTCCTGCCGGAATTAAGGCAATCACCACCCTGGCCCAACAAAAAGGGTGGATTGTTACCGCTACCGAAGATGCAACGCTATTTACCGATGATTTTCTATCACGGTTCGATGTCGCCGTATTTTTAAACACAACAGGCAATATTCTTGAAGAAAATCAGGAGAAGGCCTTCACTGCGTTTATAAAAAAAGGCAAAGGTTTTGTTGGGATCCATGCTGCAGCCGATTGTGAATACGACTGGAAATGGTATGGCGAATTGAATGGCGCATTTTTTAAGACCCATCCGCCATATCAGCAAGCCACGATCAAAATTGAAAGCACCAATCATCCGGCCATGAAACCATTCGTTGGGATGAGTACCTTTACAATTGAAGATGAATGGTACTCTTTTAAAGAAAACCCACGTGGTAAAGTGACCGTTTTGGCAACCCTCGACGAGACAACTATTACCAAACTCCCAAAAGACGACGCATGGAGAATGGGTGACCATCCGGTAATCTGGTACCACGAATTTGAAGGCGCACGTGAATTTTACACAGTCTTTGGCCATGGAGATACATCGTTTGAAAATGCTACCGTTCAGCAGCACCTTTACTATGCGATCGAATGGGCTGGTAAACGTATTGATTTATAGGAGAATATTCATTTATACCTGATAAATCCAAACCCTTGAAAACTTAGTTTTTGAGGGTTTTTAATTGTTGTACCATAAACAATTAACCGATATAAATAATTGGTTTGAAACCTGAAAATGATATATTTGTATAACAAAAATAGTACTTTATGATTCACAAGCTTATTTTAAAAAATTTCAAGAAAATTAAGGACGAAACCTTCTTATTTAATAATTTTGATTTGATTGTAGGGGGAAATAATAGTGGCAAAAGTACTGCATTACAGGCGATGGCCATTTGGCAATACTGTGTTGATCAGTTCCGTTTATCTAAGAAAAAGGGGCTTAATGGGATTCAAGTGGTTTTACCTAATTTTACTGCTTTGCCTTTACCAGAATTCAACCTTCTGTGGAACAATAGAACTGACCGTGAGTACAAGGATGACAATTCCAAAAAGGGTGGAAAAGCTCAAATATATATTTATATAGAAATTGATGTTTACTGGAAAGAGAATTCCGATACGGAAAAAAACTTTTGTGTCAGAATAAGTTACCAATCTCCTCAATCGATCTATGCAAAACCAAAAGAAGGTTGGAATGCTTTCAATGACTTAAATAAAAGTAATCAAATGCCTAGAATTGTTTACGTTCCTCCTTTTTCAGGCCTTGAACCTCATGAAAAATGGCTTGATGATGGTAATGTTAGACAGAACATAGGTAAAGCTCAGCCTGGATCAGTTTTGCGAAACTTATTGTTACGTGTTATTGACCGCGATAATACTCCAGTTAAAGAGAATAATGAATGGAAACAAATTGTTGCGAAGATACAAGAATGGTTTAATGTTTATCTTCTTCAACCACAGTATGAAAAAGGTATTAGTACAGAAATTATTGTTGAATATAAGTCAAATAGGAAAGTATTTGATATTATTTCTGGTGGGAGTGGATTTCATCAGATTCTAACACTGATGGCTTTTTTATTTGGCTATCCAGATGCCACTACCATTTTGTTTGACGAACCTGATGCACATTTGCATGTCAATCTACAACGACAAATTATTAACTATTTAAAACAGCTAAATAGGACACAATTTTTAGTGGCGACACATTCCGAGGAGTTTATAAAAGGCGTGGATATTAACTCAATACTCTCTGTATTGTCTGGTAAACCAAAACGTGTCGATACAACCAATTCAATTCTTTCTGCTTTAAGTGATGTTGATAATATAGATATTGTCAGAACTCAGGAATCACCATATATCCTTTATGTTGAGGGTGAAGATGATGAGAGGATAATTTCGGCTTGGGCAAACACTTTGGGCAAAACGGAACTTTATCAGAAATTCTATCCTTATATTTTAGGAGGTTCAACTAAAAAGGAAATGAAAGAAAAAGCTGATAACCATTACAAAGCACTTAAGCAAATTGTTCCGATTTTAAAACGTGCAGTTTTATTGGATTATGACTATGATGAAGTAGCAATAAATCCACCATTAAATCAAGCTGTTATGAATGAGTGGAAGCGCAAAAACATCGACAATTATTTGTTGGTTCCTGATGCCTGGAAAAGGGCTGTAGCTATTGAAATGAACGAAGATATTGATAGTCAGTCACTAATGCCATATTTGCAATTGATCGATACGGTTTTTGTGAGCCAAAACCTTTTCCTTCCACCAAATACCAATTGGAAAAGTTTAAAAGCCAATATTTTTTCGATTATCGATGGGAAAAAAATACTTTTCGAAAATGTTGATTCATTGTTTCTTCTGATAAAGTCATTAGATAGTAATCAACTAAAAATCAACAGATCAAAAGTCGCATCTTCCATGCTTTCGGAGGAGATTCATACTGATGTAGAACAGTTTTTTGCAAATCTTGAGCAAATATCCAGTTCGTCAGAATAGCGTATGGCCACACATTTTAAAAAGGCAGTTTTGAATAGATTACATTTTTTATTTGTGGGACAGCCAGTTGCAGTCGTCAATAGTATAGTTACAATAAATCACTTTTAATAAAGATAATATGAAAAGAACTTGTGTGTTAATTTTTGTTTTTGGAATTGCATTTTTCTCCTTTATTGCACAAAATCAGGCTGCTAATCCATCTTCAAAAGTTGGTGGATCAGATACACAGACTCAAGTAAATGCAAAACAAAATGTCGATAAGGATGGTTGGCGGCAACTGTTCAATGGCAAAGACCTGACCGGCTGGAAACATGTGGGGCCAGGTTCCCAATACGTGGAGGATGGTTTTATCAAGTCGCATGGCGGAATGGGGCTGCTCTATTGGACAGGAGAAAAATTTGGGAATTGCACAATCCGGGTGGTTTGGCGGATGAGGGACACCAACAGCAATGCCGGTGTATTTATCCGGATCCCCATCGAACCCTATGAAGAGTGGATGCCGGTATTTTATGGGTATGAGGTGCAGATCGACAATCAACCGGAACTTTCGAATGAGGATGATTACCATTATACGGGGATGTTGTATTCGTTGACAAAACCTCTTGCAAAGCCAGGAAAACCGGGCCCAGAATGGAACACGATGGAAATCACTTTGGATGGTTTGCGGACAATTGTTGTTTTAAACGGCGTGAAGGTGACAGATTTTAAGGAAGGTGACCCTGTTCCGGAACGTAAATTCGATTTTGAACCGTTCCATGGCCCCCGTCCAGAGTATGGCTATATGGGACTGCAAAACCATGGCGAACACGATGTTGTTTTCTTTAAGGAAGTTGCAGTTAAACCACTAAAGAAGAAATAAAAAAATTGAAAATTATTCAATTTGAAGATTTGAAAATGAATCTTCATTGTATTTTGAATGAATATTATAATTTCGGCACAATCATTACCTCGTAGAGGTTAAAGTATTGTAGAGGAACAACAAACAGATACATACGGCGCAATCACAACGTTCCAAAAAGATCAAATGACCATTGCGCCGCACTTGCAAACGTTAATAAAAAAGATTTTAAAAATTTATATATTTAACTGTATATCAATGCATTAATAAATAGTTATGAAATCTGATTCAACGAATAAAATAGATAATTCAAGACGCAATTTCGTAAAATCTGCAACTTCGGGTGCTGCTGCTTTTACGATACTTCCCAATTTTACGATAAGTGGATTGGGACATGTTCCTCCAAGTGACCAACTTCGCATTGCTGCCATTGGTTGCGGTGGGGAAGGAGAGAACGACATTCACCACTATGCCACTGCGCCCAAGAAAAACGCAGTGATCACCCATCTTTGCGATGTGGACGACCGGCAGGCTGCACCGCGCATCAAAGAATTTCCGAAGGCCAAATTTTACCACGACTGGCGCGAAATGTTCGACAAGGAGAGCAAAAACTTTGATGCTGTGTCGGTTGCAATTCCCGATCACAACCATGCGATAGTTGGGGTGAGTGCCATGCAGCTCAAGAAACACTTGTACCTGCAAAAACCTTTGAGCCACGATATCCATGAGGCGCGTATCCTTACCAAAGCGTCCGAAAAATACAAGGTTGTGACCCAAATGGGCGATCAGGGTGCATCCTGCGATGGGATGCGCACATTACGTGAATGGATCGAAGCTGGTTTGTTGGGAGATATCGAGAAAGTCTATTGCTGGACAGACCGTCCTGTTTGGCCACAAGGGATTCCCTGGCCGGAAGCACGACCTGCGGTTCCAAAGGAGTTGAAATGGGACCTTTGGTTAGGAACTGCCAAGGAAACGAATTACATCGAAAATATGGTGCCTTTCAACTGGCGTGGCTGGTGGCAATTCGGGACTGGTGCACTGGGAGACATGGGATGCCACATTATGGGGCCACCGTTCAAATTGCTGGGCCTTAGCTATCCAACAGAAGTTTCATGTAGTGCAAGTACGGTTTACAATGGTATTTTTACCGAGGGTCTTTATCCCGACAGCGGTCCTGTTTCAAGTTCGATCCGTTTCAAATATCAGTTGAAAAATGGAAAGGACCTGAACCTTTACTGGATGGATGGTGGAATCACACCTGAACGGCCTTATGAGATCGATCCAGATGTAAATATGAACGATGTGATGGGCGATTATCCTGGATTGAACGATTACGAAGGAAGTACCTTATTTATAGGCACAAAAGGAAAAGCTGCCTGCGGATGGGGTGGCCGTAACCCAATCCTATTACCGCTTTCGCTGAACAAACAAATAAATATTCCTAAGAAATACCCACGTGTTGAAGGCGATATGGACGGGCATTGGTGGCAATGGGTTGATGCCTGTATTGCAGGTTTTGGGAATGCAGTCGTTGATTCCCCGTTTGTGGGATATGCTGGTCCTTTGACCGAAACGGTTCTAATGGGCAACCTTTTGTTGCGTAGCTTCAATATCCGGGAGAAAGTCAAGCGCAAAGATCCCGTTTACGGCGATCAGGAAGGCTTTATTTATCCTGGCCGTTACAAAACTTTCAAATGGGACGGGGCCAATATGCGGATCACCAACTTCGAGCAAGCCAACCAATTTGTGAAACGCGAATACCGGAAAGGGTGGGGAGAACTCAAAATTTAAAAATTTGAAGATTTGGAAATTTGAAGATTTTTTGAAATCGTAAAAGTCTCAATATTTGCACATTAAATTTGGAACTCTGCCTCCCCCTAGTTTGTAACTAGGGGTTGATGGTTTTGAGTTTGTAACTCGAACATAGAATGAATTTTCTATGTGAACTTTTCATATTTCCCGCAGATCCCGCTGATTGACACAGAAAAAAAATATTTTCAAGATGAACCAATTCATATTTAATACCTATTCCGACCTATCTGAACAAACTGCGAATCAGATCGCAGATATTATTGCTGAAAAACCTGATGCCCTGCTTTGTTTTCCGGCTGGTGAAACATCTATTGACACATTTAATTGTCTGATTGATATGAACAAAGCCGGAAAGGTTAGTTTTAAAGATTGCAAAATTGTCGGGTTGGACGAATGGGCTGGATTGGGAGAAATGAAGGGCGAAAACTGCTACTCCTTTTTGCGCAAACACCTTTTTGATCCTATCGACCTATCGGAGGAAAACCTCTGCTTCTTCGATGGCGAAGCAACTGATTTACAGAATGAATGTAACAGGACGGATGCCTTTATCCAGAAATATGGGCCAATCGACATGATGCTGCTTGGCATTGGTATGAATGGCCATCTAGGATTGAACGAGCCTGGCACTTCATTCGATTTGTATTCTCATGTCGTTCCATTGGACGATACTACAAAAGTCGTCGGACAAAAATATTTTTCGGGTAAGGTCGTACTGACTAAAGGTATTACATTGGGAATGAAGTATATA
>CAIYPA010000133.1 GCA_903927965.1 uncultured Bacteroidia bacterium
AACAAATCAATTTTAATAAACGCTTTAATACCAATTATTTAAAACAAAGATTATGAACACTGGAAAAGTATTGTTGGGAGTTTTGGCAGGTGTTGCCGCAGGTGCACTCGCAGGGATTTTATTTGCTCCGGCCAAAGGTTCACGTACCCGGAAACGGATTTATAAAAAAGGTGAAGATTATGCCGAAGGATTGAACGAGACGGTCAGCGAAATTCTTGAAAACATTTCGCACAAATTTGAACAGGTCAAGGCAGAGGTGGCAGAATTTACCCAAAAGGGTAAAGACAAAGTTCATGAAATTGAAAAGCATTAATGCGAATTCATAGCATTGATTTTTTTAAGTGAAGTTTATTATCGGGTACGCTCCTGAAAGTTCGATTATAAGATTTATCCTGCAAGATTTTTTGTGAGTGAAAATCCTAAATATCTATATATACAATCATATCGGTCAGGAATTTCCGAAGTGTACCCTAGATAATCACCGAATTCAATTCTTCCAAAATTAACAGATAAAATTCATCATACTGAAATAATGGAAAACCAGGCAAACATGATCGAATCGTTGTTAGAACGGGCTTTCGATTACGGCAAAATAAGTCTTGAGCTTGCGAAGCTTAAAGCAGTGGATAAATCCTCAAATATTGTTTCATCTGCTTTATCACAGGTAGTTATCTATTTTTTTGTGATCACATTCCTACTTTTCCTCAATATAGGTTTGGCTTTATGGTTAGGTGAACTTCTTGGCAAAAACTACTTTGGTTTTCTTGCAATAGCAGCAGTTTATGGCTTGATCGGGATTATTATCCGGATTTTCATGTATCGGCGGATTAAAAATTGTGTGTGCAATAGCCTTATAAAACGATTACTTATATAATCTTCTATGGAAACTATAACTACCTCTTTGGAACTTAGAAATGCAATACAAAGATTAGAGAATGAACAGGCATATAGTAGCCAGCTATTGAAGGAACAATACTATTTTGTAAAGGAAAATATTAAGCCAGTCAACCTTTTAAAAAATGCGATTTCAGACATTGTTAAATCACCCTTGCTGGTCAATCACATCATCGAATCCTTACTTTTGTTGGTTTCCGGATATTTTTCGGGGAAAATAGTTCTTGGCGCTTCAGGGCAGATTATCAAAAGGCTTTTTGGACCAATTATCCAGTCGGGAATTGAAAATATCTCCAGGAAAACCAGTACAATCAAATCATTAGGGAAGTACCTTATCCATCAGATATTTTCCAAGGGTAAAAAAGAACTGGCAAGCCATGAACAATAGGGAATTGCAATTACCGTTTTATGCCAGGTCTTCCATTTTTTTAGTTGGTTTGGTCGTTTTGGCTGCCATATTGTATTATGTCCAGGACATCATTGTTCCCCTGGTTTTCTCGATCATCATTGCGATTGTCCTTCACCCATTTGTGAATTTCCAGGTCAGGCATAAGTTAAACAGGATCGTGGCCATTTCAATTTCCATGCTGGTTACTTTTATTATCCTTGCGGCATTTGTGTTGCTCGTATTTTCACAGGCGAGACAATTCAGCGAATCATGGCCAATATTGGTCGAACGTTTTACAGATTTGCTCAACCAATCGATTTCAGGATTGTCAGGTTATTTGGGTGTCGATTCTCAAAATATTCACGAATGGCTTACAAAAAGTGTGAGGGAACTGCTCAATTTTAGTAACGAAGCGATCGGAAATACCCTGATGACAGTCGGTTCCAGCGTAATGGTCATGTTGTTGTTGCCCGTTTACATTTTTTTACTTTTGTTTTATGAACCCCTGATCCTGGATTTTATCCGAAGGTTGTCTGTAGGCAACAATCAAAGCCAGATCAGAGAGATCGTCACGCAAACAAAAACAGTTGTTCAGCACTATCTGATCGGATTGATCGTAGAAACAGTACTGGTTGCTACACTCGAAATTATAACACTATTTGTTTTGGGGATTGATTATGCAATCTTGCTTGGTGTCATTGGCGCATTGCTAAACCTGATCCCTTATCTCGGCGGGATCGTGGCAGTGGCGTTGCCCATGATGGTTGCATTGGTAACCAAAACAAATGGCTGGTATCCAATTTATATCCTGATCATCTATTATATCATTCAACTGATTGACAATAATTTCTTTGTTCCGGTCATTGTCGCTTCAAAAGTAAAAATCAATGCGCTTTTCTCGATCATAGCTGTAATCGTTGGCAATTCGCTTTGGGGAATATCCGGCATGTTCCTTTCCATACCGTTACTAGCTATCGTAAAACTTATTTTCGACCACATTGAACCGTTAAAGCCCTGGGGCTTTTTGTTGGGTGACACAATGCCCTCGATATTAAATATTAAACCAATCCGTTTATTAAGAATAAAACATCCCCATGATAAAAGTTAAAAAGGAAGGAATTATTTTATCTAAGACCGATCTGGAATTTGAAAATGAGGGCGTGCTAAATCCAGCTGCAATCCGTGAAGGCAATGATGTCCACATTTTTTACCGGGCCGTACGAAAAGGGAATTATTCAAGCGTTGGCTATTGCAGATTGGACGGTCCGTTAACGGTGGTAGAAAGGTCGGATAAGCCGATTCTAATTCCCGAATTTGAATATGAATCGCAAGGCATGGAAGATCCAAGGATTGTTAAAATAGATGATCTGTATTACCTTACCTATACTGCATATGATGGGACAAGTGCCCTTGGCGCATTGGCGACATCCAAAGACCTGATCCATTTTGAAAAACAGGGGATCATAGTACCTTCTATTACCTATGCGCAGTTTGTATGCCTTGTTGAGACCGAAGGCAGGTTAAAGAAGAACTATTACTGTGATCAAAAATTTTATAACCCAAACCCAAATCCTGAAAAGATCCTGTTGTGGGACAAGAATGTCGTGTTCTTCCCAAGGAAAATTAACGGGAAATTGGTATTTCTTCATCGGCTTAGGCCTGGAATCCAACTTGTTTCGGTAAATAGCCTGTCAGAACTTACTAAAGAATTCTGGACCGATTATTTAAAGAACCTTCAGGACCACATCGTATTGGAGCCAATTTATGAACATGAGGCATTGTACACCGGCAGCGGATGCCCCCCTATTGAAACGGAACATGGGTGGCTTCTGATCTATCATGGTGCAGAAGAAACAGATAAGGGGCTCGTCTATTCGGCTTGTGCAGCAGCCCTTATGGATATTGACAATCCTTTAAACGAAATAGCCCGTCTTCCTTACGCCTTGTTTTCCCCCGAATTGGAATGGGAGTTAAAGGGCGATGTCAACAATGTCGTATTCCCAACCGGTGCAGCCCTTTTTGGTGACACCCTTTATATCTATTATGGCGCAGCGGATGAACGGATTGCCTGTGTTTCGTTGAATTTGCCCGATTTAATCGCAGAATTATTAACATGTAAAAAATAACAAAATGAAAAATAAAATTGTTGCCAATCTGTTTGTTGATGGAGCAAAACATTATGAAGAGTTGTTCGGACTTGAAAATTCAATCACTTTTCCGGTTATTTCGCGGGCAAAGCATATTAAAGATTCTGAACCTGTTGCTGCTATTGACCTGGCCGAAATCCTTGTCATCACATCTTATCCACCCAGGGAATGTGGCATAGCGACCTATTCACAAGATTTGATCGCTTCGATCAATAACAAATTCAGTAGTTCCTATACAATCAAGGTGTGTGCCCTCGAATCGGGCGATACTAGCTATTCATACCCTGCTGAAGTTAAATATGTGCTTAAGACTTCAGTGGCAGCCGAATATGAAAAAATGGCCATAAAGGTCAATCAGGACAATCGCATTAAAATTGTCGTTGTCCAGCACGAATTTGGTTTTTATCATCATCAGGAACAGGCATTTATGCAATTCCTTTATGAACTTTCAAAACCTGTCATCCTCGTTTTTCATACAGTATTGCCCCAGCCCGATGAAAGATTAAAATCTAAAATAAATGCCATTGCTACAATTTGCAGCTCTCTGGTTGTGATGACCAATACCTCTGCAAATATCCTGATTAACGAATATGGCGTGCAACAGAGTAAAATAGAGGTGATTGCCCATGGCACACATCTGGTACAACATTTAAGCGAAAATTTCCTTAAACAAAAATATGGACTTACGGATCGGAAGGTTTTGACCACATTCGGATTGCTAAGTGGCGGTAAAAGCATCGAAACGACCCTGGAGGCATTACCTGCCATTGTAAAACATTGCCCCGAGGTCGTTTTTTTGATCATCGGAAAAACCCATCCGGAAGTCGTAAAGAATGAAGGCGAGATTTATCGGGAAAGCCTTGAACAAAAAGTGGTCGATTATAAACTTCAGGACAATGTGATTTTTATTAACCAGTATCTGGCGTTGACCACTTTGCTCGAATATTTGCAACTAACAGATATTTACTTATTTACAACCAACGATCCCAATCAGGCAGTAAGTGGCACATTTGCCTATGCGATGAGTTGCGCCTGTCCGATCATCTCAACCCCCATCCCTCATGCGCTTGAGGTTCTGACAGAAGATACAGGTATGATTTTTGATTTTCGCGATTCAGCAAAATTGGCTGAAACCGTTGTCCTTTTGCTCAAAAATGAGCCATTGCGCAGGTCGATCAGTACCAATGCGTTGCAAAAAATTGTTTCCACTTCGTGGGAGAATTCAGCCATCGCACATGCCATGCTGGTTGGAAGAACCATCAATCCTGCCAATTCAATCCGCTTCAATCTTCCAGCCATAAAACTGGACCATATGAAACTGATGACAAATGAAACAGGGATCATCCAGTTTTCAAAAATCAATCAGCCAGATATTACGACCGGATACACACTTGATGACAATGCCAGGGCATTGATCGCAACCTGTATGTATTACAAATTGTCGAAGGATGAGAAGTGTTTGTACTACATCCATAAATACCTCAGCTTTATAAAGTTCTGTCAGCAGCCCGGTGGTGATTTTTTAAATTATGTTGATGAAAATCTACAATTTACAAGTCAGAACAAGGAATGCAACCTTGAAGATTCCAATGGAAGGGCAATCTGGGCCTTAGGATATTTAATTTCTTTGGTCGATGTGTTGCCAACCAAAATTATTTTGGATGCGGATCGGATCATCGAAAAATCATTCAGGATCATCGGGAATATTCATTCCACTAGGGCCATGTCATTCACTTTGAAAGGTTTATATTATTACCATGCTACGATCAAATCACCCGAAAACATCCAATTGATCAGAATGTTCGCAAACCGGTTGGTTTCCATGTACAAGCATGAATCGGGCGAAAATTGGTTGTGGTACGAAAGCTACCTGACTTATGCCAACAGTATCATCCCTGAAGCATTGTTGTGCGCATGGTTATTGACAGGGGATACCAATTATAGGAATATTGCCACAACATCGTTCAACTATTTGTTATCGAGGACTTTTAATGAAAATGGGATAGAAGTCATTTCGAATCGGAAGTGGTTGCAAAAAGGTGAAGTTCCTGAACAGTACGGCGAACAGCCCATTGATGTGGCTTATACTTTAATGACTTTGAGCAAGTTTTATGATGCGCTTGGAGACGAAAGCTATCGTGTAAAGATGGAAACGGCATTTAATTGGTTTTTGGGCCAGAACCGCCTGAAACAAATCGTTTACAATCCTTGTACCGGAGGTTGTTACGATGGGTTGGAAGAAACGAATGTCAACCTCAATCAGGGTGCAGAGTCAACAGTAAGTTACCTGATGGCCAGATTGACCATCGAAAAATACAAAAACTAGGATGAAACGAGCCATGGAAACCTATCTCACACAGAAGGATGGTTATGACATGGCGAGTTCCATGTGGCCTTTAAAAAACA
>CAIYPA010000134.1 GCA_903927965.1 uncultured Bacteroidia bacterium
CACACTTGTGCCACTCGAAAAAATCCACCTTAATCCTCAAAAGCAGTACGAAAGGGAGCAAAAGGGCAATAAAAATTCGCTTATCACCCTGATCATCATCGCTCTGGTTATTTTGCTTACTGCCTGGATCAATTACATCAACCTCACTACGGCACGTGCCATGGAGAGGGCCAAAGAGGTGGGGATCCGAAAGGTGGCAGGGGCATTCAGGACCCAATTGATTTCTCAGTACCTTACCGAGTCCTTGCTGGTTAACCTGGCCGCAGTTGTTTTGGCTCTCCTTCTTGTGCTGGTGCTTAAACCTGCTTTTAACCAGATCATGGGAGAGAATATTGGCCTTTTCGTACTGAAGCAACCGGTTTTCTGGTTTTCTGCTATTTCAGTTCTTGTTTCCGGGATTTTTCTATCCGGGTTCTATCCGGCATTTATCCTATCAAAGGTCCAACCATCGATCATCTTGAAGGGGAATTATTTTAACTCCGGTTCGGCAGGCATAACCCGGCGTATTCTGGTTGTTTTCCAGTTTTCGGCAGCACTTTTCCTGATGTGCGGCACCTTTATCGTTTACAAACAGGTGAAGTTTATGCAGGAGCAGGACTTGGGTGTCAATATCGACCATACAATCGTTATCAAATTTCCGGTTAGCCGTACCGGATTGGACAACCAGGTCAATCTCTTTGCCGAAAACCTGAAACAGGAAAATAGCATCAGTTCTGTCACTGTGGCAGGTGCCGTACCTGGAATGGAGGTGGCCTTTTTTGCCTCCAACCAGCTTCAGGGGAACAGTTCGGACCAGAGCCGGCTTTACGAGATGCTGGCTGTTGACGATCGTTTTGTCGAGACTTTCGGTTTCAAATTGTTGGCAGGCCGCTCCTTCCAGAAAGGGTTTGGCAACGACCGCGAATGTCTGCTTGTCAATGAGGCATCCCTGTCATTTCTTGGTATCCAAAATCCTGAGGAGGCCATAGGAAAGCAGGTTGCACTCGAAGGGGAAGCCCAACCTGTCACCATTATCGGTGTGGTCCAAAACTGGCATCAGCGCGGATTGGGAAATGCCTACACTCCTGTTATGTTTATCCCAAATGGTCGTCTCAGTTGGGTCAGGCCCCGTTTTATTGCCATTAAATCGGCAGGCACCAAACCAGACGAAGTTCTGACATTGGTCAAAAGCCGTTGGCAATCTTATTTCCCGGAGGCAAGTTTTGATTACTTTTTCCTCGATGGTTTTTTCAACAACCAATACCTGACAGATAAACGTTTTGGAAGGATCGTTGCCATTTTTACGGCACTTGCTTTTTTTATCTCGGCTTTGGGGCTATGGGCACTGGCTGCATTCACTGCCTCCAAAAAGATCAAGGAGGTAGGGGTTCGAAAAGTGCATGGGGCACAAACCGGAAACATTGTTTACCTTTTTTCAAGAGAAATTATTGTATTGATTATGATTGCATTGGTCATATCGACCCCCATCTCCATCCTGGTGATGAAAGGTTGGTTGCAACACTATGCATTCAGGACCGGCATCAGCCTGTGGATCTATATCCTTGCAGGTGTTCTTTCTATTGCCATCGCCTTGCTTACCATTGGTTGGCAAAGCTGGAAAGCGGCGACAAGGAATCCGGTCGAGGCTCTCCGATATGAGTAGATTTACTTCAAATTGGGATTTATGCTAAATTCTTGCAGGAATGTTCATTCGTAGTTCGACCGATATCAATTCACCAATTGAAAATTAAATAAATGATTAGACAGTACATCACAATAGCTTTACGGAACCTGGTGAGACACAAAACCCTGGCATTGATAAATATTCTTGGATTATCGATCGGATTGGCTTGCTTCAGTTTGTTTTTACTCTATACTATCAATGAGTTAAGTTACGATCGTTTTCACGTCAACGCATCCCGGATTTACAGGGTTTATGATTGGTGGGCTTACAGCGACCATGAAGGAACTGAGCCATCATCGGCCACTCCACTTGGACCTGCACTGAAACAGGACCTTTCGGATGTGGATGATTTTGTCCGGATCGCTCCTAAAAGTGAGAAGTTAATACGTGTCGGAAATAAATTGTACCAAATGGCCGTTACCTTTGCTGACCCGCAGATCTTATCGGTTTTTACTTTTCCACTTCTTCAGGGGAATCGGATGTCGGCGTTACAATCGGTGCATAACATTGTCCTTACACGTGCTAAAGCCATGCAGTTCTTTGGCAAAACCGATGTGATTGGCCAAACAATAGAGATAAGAAATGGAGGAAAGTTTGAACCTTTCGAAGTCGGAGGGATAGTTGAAGATATTCCTGTCAATTCATCAGTTCGCTTTGATTTGCTTGGAAGTTTGGAATACATTCTGAGTTCGGAAGATGGGAGGGCAAGTCTTACAAATTGGAACATGACAATTGGCCTCGAAGTATATATCCTTCTTCATGAAAAAAGCAACCTGATGAATGATCATGTCAGACTCGCTTCGTTTCGAAAAAAATATTTTCCCGAAGAAACAATAGTAAACCAGAAAAAGCCCATAAAAAATAGTCAGAGTAATGTTTCAAGTGGTTATGGGATTCAACCGTTGAGGGATGTTCATACTGATGTTAAGATTGACAAATGGGGTGCCGTTGATACAAAAAACAGCTGGATACTTATTTGTATTTCGCTGGGCGTTTTGGTGATAGCCTGTATCAATTTTATCACATTGGCAATCAGCCGTTCAGCAGGTAGGGCAAAAGAGGTAGGGATTCGTAAAATTACCGGAAGTCACCGCAATCAGCTTATTTTCCAGTTTCTTTCTGAATCCTTGTTACTGAGCATTTTTTCTGCTGTTTTGGGATTCATCCTTGCTGTAATCTTATTACCATTTTTTAATGAGCTTTCCGGACAAAAGTTGTCGTTTTCAGTCAGTCAATATCCTGAAATGGTGGGTTTTCTTTCAATTGTCGTTCTGTTGGTTGGTCTATTGTCAGGTATTTATCCGGCATTGGCCATGTCAGGTTTCGATCCCGCCAAAGTTTTAAAAAGCAACCTACGGTTTTCCGGGTCTAATTTATTTACCAGGTCATTGGTCTCTTTCCAGTTCATGTTATCTATCGGACTGATCATTTCAATGATTGTAATTATGAAACAATTGTCGTTTATGCAGTCAAAAGACCTTGGTTTTGATCGGAAAAATATCGTAATGATTGATACACAGGGAATTGATATGCAAAAGAATTACCCACTGTTCGAACAAGCCCTGAAATCGGAAAGTAGTATTTTGGGGATTGCCGGATCTGAAATTGGTCTAGGGGAAGGGGAAGGTCAAAGGGGACGTAGTTATTTATTTGGGAACAAGCAGACGACCATCATTGAATACCCGGTAGATTCGGAATTCCTTGGTGTGTTGGGAATCCAACTCGTTGCTGGACGGAATTTTAATCCCGGAATAACTTCAGATACCATGACTGCTGTAATTGTCAACGAAGCACTGGTAGTCTCAACCCTTAGGATAAAACCCATTGATGCACTTGGAATGGAATTCATCAACAAGGATGGTAAGGGTCGCAAGGTAATCATCGGAGTTGTCAGGAATTTCAATTACGAAGTCCTGACTCGATCTGTAAGAGGACAAATGTTTTTGTACCCATCTGATTTCAGACCTAACTCTCTTTTTGTGCGTGTTAATTCTGGTGATCCTTCAAAGGCTTTGTCTTCCATAACAATGGCATGGAATGGCATTTCACCGGAACTTCCTGTTAAATATAGTTTCCTTGATCAGAAATTTGATGCTTTTTATAAGAAGGAAAAAAGATGGGGAGATATAATTGCCTGGGCCGGTGGGATTTGTATATTTCTTGCTTGCCTTGGATTATTTGGATTAACTTCATTGGCAGTCATCAATCGCTCAAAAGAAATTGGAATCCGAAAGGTAAACGGTGCAGCAATTGGTGAAATACTTTTACTCCTCAACAATGGTTTTTTGAAATGGATCGCTATATCATTTGTAATTGCCACACCACTCACAGGATACGCCATGAACACCTGGCTCGAAAGTTTTGCCTATAAAACTGATTTAAGTTGGTGGATATTTGCTTTGGCTGGATTATTTGCTTTTTTAATTGCCTTAATCACTGTGAGTTGGCAAAGCTGGAAGGCAGCGACGAGGAATCCGGTGGAGGCGTTGAGGTATGAATAATAATGATCCATTATAAATAAATTAAAGCTATGATACTCAGAAACATTGTTTTAGGCTGGCGTAATATTCGCAAGAATGGCATTTATTCAATTATAAATATCGCAGGATTATCGCTTGGAATGGCAGTTGTAGTGTTAATTCTATTCTGGGTAGTCGATGAACTGAGTTTTGACAAGTACAATCATCATCTTGATCGGATTTA
>CAIYPA010000135.1 GCA_903927965.1 uncultured Bacteroidia bacterium
AAATATCCAAAACAAGGTTTGGGGATGGATAATTTATTCGGTCATTACAATGTCTATTTTAAACAAGGGAATACCCAAACAACACTCAGCTTTTCCAATATCAGCCAGTTGGAATTGTTCCGCTTTATAAACGAGACGGTCGAATTGAAAGGACAGAAATTGTATTTACCTGAAAATGAAGATATTTGTAAAGATGTATTAAAATCATTGCAAGAAGATTTTAACAATTCAATCACACAAATTAAATCCCTTTTAAAATCACATCGGAGCAAGGCCAACGCAGTGAGCATATATAGGATTTTGCTTTTTTCGTAAAAACATTTTATTGCCCGATCAGAATAAAGGGGCTCCAATAATAGGGATGGGCAAACTTTGCCTCGTTTATCATTTTCAACTTCGCCTGTTGGAGCAAAGGGGCGAACCTGACCGAATTTGACAGCCGGGCAGATTTCTCGTTGAGCAGGTTCTTGTAAAAGCTGATCATTAAATCGGAAGTGGACTGGTCGGAAACCTGCCAAAGCGAAACCATAAGGTTTTTGGCACCGGCATACAGCAAGGCACGGGTAAGGCCAATAATCCCCTCCCCTTTTTTGATTTGGCCCAGACCGGTTTCACAGGCCGAAAGGACCACCAAATCGGCGTTGAGTTTCAGGTTGAAAATTTCCCCGCTGTACAAAATGCCGTCATTCTGCTCGTTGGTAGAATCGGGCATCTGTGCCAGAAGGATCCCTGAAAGTTCGGGTTTTTCGCTGTTCACAAAACCATGGGTAGCCAGATGGATGTATTTGTAATTCTCCAGTCCGCCCGACTTGATCTTTCCTTCGGAGGCATTCCCCTTCAATTCAACTGTTGTTTTTAGATTTTGTTTGTCGAATTCGTTAAAGATACTCTTAACCTCCTTTTCAGATCCCGGCAACGGTGGGACCATTTCGCCAGACCCCCTTAACAACCCACGAGTTAACGTGCTGTCTTTATTGATCTTGTGCAATTCATGGATCAAAGCCCTTGAGGCAAGCGAAGTTCCTTTTGCGTTCTCATCGTCAAAAACCGGGGCATAGGCGATCCAGTCGTTCAACGGCCTGGCTTCAATTGGCCCTCCTCTCTTTTTTGAATAGTTCTCTTTAAACAGGGTCGCAGAACTGCAATAACTGATGCTGTATTTCTTCACAAGGTAGGGCAGGTCCTTTAACAGTATTGTATCGGCAGTGTCTGATGAAAGGATTGCTTCAAAAGGAATAGAAGCCAAAACACCATCGGGGACGATAATCAGGTTCCTGATATTCTTGTCAAGTTCCCTGGGAATCAAAATCTTATACAGCTTAATGGCATATTTCTTAAAATCAAACGCCGATTGACCGCTGGCCCTTGTCAGGCTATAATGAAAGAATTCAATTGTTTTTTGGAGGTCCTCAGGAATTTTGCTACTTACTACATGGTAGGAATTTTTTGTTATTGTATAAACAGTGATCGAACTGTCGCCAACAAAATAGGAGAGCATGGCCGTTTTTTTGTCGATCAATTGCTGGACATCCTTTACCGAGGCGGTGTTGACATTGTATTTTAACTCGTGGTATTTGGGAAATTTTTTCTCAAATACGACAATCAGGCTATCGTAGCTTCTGTTGCAACTAAAAAGCTGATTCTGGTAAGTTTCAGCCTTCAGGCTGTCTAAGTTATCAGGATCAGCCAATAGTTTATTGTAGAATGCAATATCGGTTTGAAGTTTGTGCTCGGCTTGTAACAGGCTATCGGGTATCCCTGCAAATTTCTGCGCCTCCTGTCCGGCCAGGGCTTCGAGCAATACTGCCGATTTGTTTTTTTCGGAATAGTAAAAGGCCATTTGTTTGTATCTTGAAGCTTCCGACGGTTGTGCTAAGGTTGCCAGGTTTAAGCAGGTCCAAACAGCACCTTCATAAATATGGCTTGCCTCTTTCCCCAAAGCCATTTTGTCCGATAATTTTGACATTTTCTTCCTGGCCAGATCGATTAAGGTGTTACAGGCCTCATAATGTTGGAGGGCAACCTGTTGACGTCCCAATGTTGTTAAGGTTATCCCCCTTAGTGTTTTGGCAGTGTCTGCAAGAATCCGGGCCTTGCTTTGTAAACCTTCCAACAATAAATTCCAATTGGTATCCTCAGTAAATTTGGGGATCGAACATACATTGACCGTATCGTTAAAAGTGGGAAGAAAACTTGCAATCCCCTTCTGATAATAAAGAAGTGCTTTATAATTATCTGATAAATAAGTATATGCGCTTGCAATATTATAATCTGCATACACAACCCCTTGTTGTTTCTTGTCGAACAATTGTGACAATATTCCTCGGCTTTTCAGATAACAATCCAATGCTTTGGTATAATTTCCCATTTTTGTGTAAACATTCCCCAGGTTAATGTAGCAATAGCCAACATCAACATGTTTTTCACCGAGAAGATCACTTTCAATTTTCAGACCTTTCAGCGTATATTCCAAGGCGTTATCATAATCCTTCTGGTCGGAATAAGCATATCCGATATTCTCGTACAAAGTTGCCAATCCGATATTTTGTTCTGTTATAAGCTCCGACTTTAATTCCAAACACTTCAAATAGGATTCCAATGCTTTGTCCTTATCAGATAATGAAGCATATACATTTCCGAGATTGTTGTAGGAATTTGCTACAGAGTTATTTTTTTCACCGAATGCTTCCTTGTAAATTGCCAAAGAAATTAAATAGTATTCCAGGGCCTTCTCAAATTCCGATTTTGAAAAGCAAACACTTGCCATCTGGTCATATGCTTCAGCGAGATCCGGCTTATTTTCTTCCGGTCTTCCTTTAAGGATTTCAATACATTTGTTCGTAAAGTCCATTGCTGCATCGAGTTCGCCTTTGTCCAAATAATCCAGGCCAACCCATCGATCATTACTCGCCAAAGACTTGATGTCCCTGTTCAAATTGTTCCTGTAAATTCCAGCCTCCTTAAATAGATATTCAAGTGATTTATCATATTTGGCCTCAAAATAATAGAGTATCCCAAAGTTATGGTAAACCAATGCCGTTTGTATATGTTTGTCACCAAATACTCCCAAGGAAACAGTTAAGGCGGAATCCAGGACATTTTTTGAGTTCTCAAACTGATATTGCTGTGAAAAATTCGTAGAGATGGCGCCCAAACACCCCAAATATTCCCGCCACATTAATGTATCTTTTTGGATTTCTGCAAGATGTATATAAATATTGGCAGCTTTCCGATAACAGATCGTTGAACTATCGAACGACAGCTTATTGCTGTATTTATCGGCCAGTGCCCTGAATTTTCGGGCCTGTATGGTGTCCGAATTGGTTTGGGCCGAAGCGCCTGCACATAAAAAAATAATGGCAGAACATAAGAAAAAAGCAATTATCAGCTTCATATTTAAAGTATTATAAAATTATTTCCTGGCAATGTGGCTGAAGGACCATGGAGTGGTCAAACGTAAATAGCCACAGGTGCAACCTGTGGAAAACAATGGAACACCTTCTCCCTGAACTACAGCGTGGTTCAACCAATAATAACATTCCATCAATAAGTTCATTCACAAATTATTACGTTACATAAAACTGGCATAAAGACAATAACGTATTTAATTTTTGACCGTTTTTATCGTGCTCAGATAAGTCACTTTATTCCCTTCCAAACCAAACTCCACAATATTGTCTGGATAGGTCCTGTTCCTAAACGAATAGCTTACTGAAACCGAAGCTGAATCCTGTTTCATTTTTAAAGGGGACAATACCGATTGGGGTGCTTTGGTCCCATTGATAAAAACTGATCCGACGGTTTTGGATTC
>CAIYPA010000136.1 GCA_903927965.1 uncultured Bacteroidia bacterium
ATGACTTGCCCCTGGCTTCAGCCAGGGGCAAGTCATTTTAAAATAATCCTTCAGGCAAGACAGGTGTTGCTCCTTTTTGAGTACAAACAAAAGCTGATACCTGTACAGCTTTTTCATGGATCGCCCTTAATGGCAATTGATTAAGAATTCCCATCACCATTGTTGAGGTAAAAGAATCGCCTGCTCCTATTGTGTCCTCCACTTCCACAACAGGTGTATCCACAAACGAAATTTCTTCTTTACCAAAAAGATAACTCCCTTTGTCCCCTTTTGTAAGTGCCAGATAGGATATTGAATAGGTATCCATGATATTCAAACAAACTTCAACCTCTTCCCCTTTCAATCCGAATAGTTGTTTAAATACTTCCAGTTCCTCGTCATTGATCTTAAATACATTGGAATTTTCCAGGGATTCTTTAATCAGATCAATTGAGTAATAGTTCTGCCGAAGGTTAATGTCATAAACTTTCAGGCATTTTATGGGTACAAGTTTTAAAGCTGTCAGAATAGCTTTATGCGAAACTTTTCCCCTTTGGGCCAGTGTCCCGAAGCAAACTGCATCTGCCTTTTTCAAATTAGCCACAGCTTCATCCGTCAGTTCTATAAAATCCCACGCCACATTTTCATAAATCGTATAGTCGGGGATACCATCCTTTAAGGTTACACCCACTGTTCCAGTAGGGTGCAGATTGACAGAGATGCAGTTCACAATCTCTTTTTCATCAACAACATTATGGATTTCGCGACCCAAATCATCATTTCCCACAGAACTGATCGCGACTCCAGTTGCGCCCAACTGTGCAGCATGATAGGCAAAATTAACAGGGGCACCACCCAACATTTTTCCACCTGGCAACATATCCCAAAGCACCTCACCAAGCCCGACTACTGTATATTTCTTATTCATAATAATTTAGCTTTAATCTTTAAGACCCAATTCAACCTCAATTTCTTCCAGTGATTTGCCCTTTGTTTCAGGGATCCTGAAAATGATAAACAACAGCGCGAATAAACTAAAAAATAAAAATACCCCAAATGTATAAGCTCCGCCAAGGTGGTTCAGCATCCATGGGAAAAATTGCACTGTTAAAAAGGTGCAAACCCAACTAACCGCAGTAGAGACGCTCATGGCGATTCCCCTGATTTTGTTCGGGTAAATCTCTGAAGTAACCACCCACATTACTGGAGCCAAAGATGCAGCAAAAAAAGCGATATAAGCCAGTATTGCAATCGTAACACCTAATCCACTCAACTGATTGGAAAGGAAAGCATAAACCAGATAAACAAGCGACAAAACCATTCCCGCGGCACCGGAAACCAATAGCACTTTACGCCCTAATTTGTCTATCAACCAGACGGCAACAAGCGTAAACACAAAGTTCACAACACCAACCAGTATGGATTGTAAAAGAGCGATGTCGCCACCAACTCCTGTTTGCTGGAAAATTGTTGGCGCATAAGCGACAATTGCGTTAATGCCTGTAATTTGCTGTAAGGCAGCAAGCATAATTCCAATAAAAACAACTTTACCAAGTTTTCCTTTAAAAAGTGATGAAAGTCTAGTCTGGTCACCGCCGTTTTTACGGCCTTCTTTTATATTAGTCTGAATATTAAGGTATTCCAAATCAGCAGCTTCTGAGCCGATCATCTTCAACAAAATCTTTTTTGCCCTGTCGTTCTGACCTTTCAAAATCAGCCATCTCGGACTTTCAGGGAAACTTGTGACCAACAACAATGTGAATGGAATGGCGACAAATGCCGGACTTGCTAGCATCCACCGCCAACCATTGCTGTTTCCAACCATATAAAAATCAAATACATATGCCAATAATATTCCAATTACAATGCCCAATTGGTTCATTGTTCCCAATGTACCACGGGTTTTGGCAGGAGAGATTTCGCTGATAAAAGTTGGTATAACGACTGAAACACCACCGACTGCGATCCCACCTATTAACCGGGCAACCATCAACATGACTGATGAAGTTGCAAACCCACTCCCAAGAGCAGAAACGAGAAAAAGCAAGCTTGTAAAAATCAACGTGTTTTTACGTCCAAATTTATCACTGATCTTGCCAACGGAGAATGCCCCGATCATACATCCAACGATCAGTACACTCACGACCAGACCGAGTTCAAAATCACTTAAAATAAAATTCTCCTTGATGAAGGGTACCGCACCGGCAATCGCGGCCATGTTGATTCCAAATATGACACTTCCAAGAACTGCCACAAAGATTGTAAATAGCAAATTTCTACTGATTTTCATTTTTATATCTATTGGGATTATTAATGCCAGATTGAATTGAGTTTCCTGACTTTCGAACTGAATACCGAAAATTTCTGATCAGACCTGATGTCAACCTTATTATAGATTTCCTTAGGGAACACAATGTTCGTGATTTCAGTCAATCCTCCATCTATGAACATCTCGACTGAGGCCTGATCAATGACCAACCTGATTTTTACATGATCAATCAGGTTAACGGGTACCAGGATTTCCTTTTGGAATTCAGGGTTAAAGGATACATCACCCGATTTCATCCGGTTGATGCGGATTTGCTGGATAGTTTTATCCAATACAATATCGAATGTTTCGTTGAAGTTGTTCGATAGTTGGATTGTTGTTTTTGACGATTCCGAAGGGTCTAATTCCACGGAATAATCAAAAGCAGCAGCTTTACCCAAGGCAAATTGGGCCAATGAAACAGATTGAAATTGACCGGGATTTGAAAGTAGATCGTCCCATTTTGCCCCATAATTTTCAAATTCAGAGGTTGGATAACCTTTAATTGCATACTCTTCATCAGCAACCTGTACAAGTTTCAATTCACGCGGGATCGTCATTGCACTGCGCCAAGCCTGTGTAGGGACAACTGTTGCATATTGCCAGTTGCTCATCCATCCAAGAAATAACCTTCTGCCATCTGTTTTGGGAATTCCAGACCAGGTTACACCGGCATAATTGTCTTTTCCCGAATCGATCCATCTTGGTTCCGGATTTTTTCTTTCATTCGTAAAAACCTTGCCATCAAAATTCCCAACAAAATATTGGGTGGCCGATCCTCCATTTGGACCACCCGGATTGATACTCACGAGCAGCACCCATTTTTCGAGGTCGGAGCCTTCTACTTTGATTGGAAACAGGTCGGGACATTCCCATACTCCACTATGGCCACCCATTCCTTTTCCAAATTCACTTTGTTTGGTCCAGTTTTTCAGGTCAGGTGAAGAAAAAAATGTGATACAGTCAAGGGTTGCAAGTGTCAGGATCCACTTCTTAGACGCGTCATTCCAACTAACTTTAGGATCACGAAAATCACGTATCCCCGGATTCTTCAAAACCGGATTCTCTTTGTATTTTTCCCAGGTTCGACCTTTATCCAAACTAAAGGCAATCCCCTGAGTCTGGTAATCGTTTCTCCCTGCTTTTTCCTGTTTCATATTATGATAGGTGAACAATGCAACAAGAGGGACCTTCCCATCTTTCCCGAATCCGGAAGTATTGTTATCATCCACCACAGCACTACCAGAAAAAATATAGCCCAAGGAATCGGGATACAATGCAATTGGCAAATGCTCCCAATGCATCAAGTCCTTGCTTACAGCATGTCCCCAGTGCATGGGTCCCCAAACAGTACTATCTGGGTAATATTGGTAAAAGAGATGGTATTCGCCATCAAAATAGACCATCCCATTGGGATCGTTCATCCATTTCGCAGGTGGCGTGAAATGGACTTGCGGACGGTACAATTCAGAGTAAGCAATGACAGTCTTGTCGTCTGCCTTTTTCTTTGGAGATGGCTCAGTGCAGGACGAAAACACAACTCCAAGAATAAAGATTAATAGCCAGATGTTTTTTTTCATTTTTTTGATAACCTAAAATTTCGGATGTTTCGATGATTAAAATCAGGTCAAAAGTAGTCGGGGTACCGGCCATCCACTATCACTTTTGTTACAGGATGTATCAATGATGTTTCAAAACCAGATAATCATGTTCATTTTATTAATTTTGCTTGATCCAAAAAATATTCTGAATGGGGAGGGCTTTGCTTTTGCTGTTAATTTCGTTGTTTTCATTGTCTGCCTGTAAGACCAATGAAGCCCGGAAAATTGTGATTGGTTTTTCGCAATGTACAAGCAACGATTTGTGGAGGCAAACGATGAACCAGGAGATGAAAATGTGTGCTTCATTTTATCCAAATGTCGAGCTGATCATCGAAGATGCAAATGGGGACAGCCGTAAACAGGTTTTGCAGATCGGACAATTGATCACAAAAAGAGTCGATGTTTTGATCATCTCACCCAATGAATCACAACCGGTTACACAAATTGCTGTTCAGGCTTTTAACAAAGGTACCCCGACCATAATAATTGACCGCCAAATTGAATCCGATAAATTTACTGCCTATATCGGAGCCGATAATTATGAAATTGGTAAAAGTATAGGTCTTTATATTGGTAATGTGTTTAATGGCAAGGGAGAAATCCTTGAAATTCGGGGATTGGATGGTTCCAGTCCTGCCACTGACAGGCACCTTGGATTTATGTCCGGTATTTCCAATTTTCCGGATCTGAAGGTCATTTCCTCATACGATGGCCATTGGATGGAAGAAAATGCCAAGAAAATAGCCCAAGATGCTTTTTCAACACAAAAATTCAACATTGTCTTTGGTCATAACGATGTCATGGCATATGGTGCCCGTAAAATTGCAGCTCAGTTGGGAAAAGACTCAATTTTCATTGTCGGAATTGACGCTTTGCCAAAATTGGGGCTCGATCTTGTCGATCAAGGTAAACTTCAGGCATCGTTTATCTATCCGACAGGTGGGATAAAGGCAATCGACCTCGCCATGAATATTCTGGAAAAGAAGCCAATCAGCAAAATAAATTACCTATCCACCTCAGTAGTAGATGCTTCCAATGTAAAAGTAATCAAGCTCCAGCAGGAACAAGTCAATTCTTTCCAGTTGATGATCGAAAAGCAGATTGACCGCATTTCAAAACAATTGCTTCTATTCAATAACCAGCATACCTTATTGAATATTTTCGGAATAAGCCTGATCCTTTTAGTCGTATTCGCACTGGCCCTTTTTTATTCTTATCAGATTACAAACCGCAAAAACCACGAATTGGAACAAAAGAACGAGGCGATCAGGTTACAAAAGGAGTTGCTCGAAAATCAGAATTTTCAGATCAGGGAGATGAACCAAAAAGTGGAGGCGGCAACCCAGGCGAAGATACGTTTCTTTACCAACATCAGCCACGAAATCAGGACACCACTTACGCTCATCAATGCCCCATTGAAGAATATCACAAAGAAATTACCGGATTCATTCGGTTATCTTCATGCCGATCTCAACATGATCCAGCGAAACAGTGACCGTTTGCTAAGGCTGATCAACCAACTTATGGATTTTCGCAAACTGGAATTGGGAAAGGTCGATCTGGCTGTATCTGAACAAGATATCGTTGGGATGGTTACAGAAATCCACAAAGCCTTTTATCCATTGGCAAAGGAGAAAAACATTGCGTTCGGACTGACGACCGATCAGAAATCGCAATTGCTATGGTTCGATGTTGAGATGATCGACAAAGTGATCTTTAATGTTGTGTCGAATGCATTTAAGTTCACACCAGAAAATGGGCAAATACACATCCATATCACTTCGGAACAACGAGATAATGTGGAAATTAAGGTGAGCGATACGGGTCCTGGCATTGCTAAGGGGAATGAAGAGAAAATTTTCGAGAGATTTTATCAGCAAAAAGAACACCGCCATATGGGAACTGGCATCGGATTGTCGTTGACCAAGGAGTTTTTGGATCTTCATTCCGGGAAAATAGAGGTAATTAATGAAATTCCCAGTGGTTGTTGCTTTACGATCACTTTAAAGCAAGGGAAATCACATTTTAATTCAGAACAGCTCTCACTCCAAACTTTGGGGCAATTTTCAGTTTCCAAACCAATTCTGGCAGATATTCCTGGTTCAGATTCAGGGATTCAACCCAATGTGTCAAATAATGGCCAATCAAAAACAGTATTAATTGTAGAAGATGATCCTGAACTTCGTCGTTTTATCAGGCGGAACCTGGATGCGGACTATGAAATATTGGAAGCCAAAGATGGATTGGAAGCATTGGAGATTATAAAAATCGAACAACCTGATCTCCTACTTACCGATGTCGCCATGCCTGAAATGGATGGAATAGAACTGACAAAACAGCTAAAATCCTCAATGACAACCTGTCACATTCCGGTTATCATGCTTACTGCCCGCACCTCGCAGGACCAGAAAATAGAAGGGATTGAGACCGGGGCCGACGATTATATTGAAAAGCCTTTTAACCTCGACTATTTAAAGGTCAGGATCAAAAAAATCCTTGAAACGCGGGGAATCCTCCAGCACTATTTTCAGACCCACTTAGAAGTGCCCCAGGAGGAAGTAATACACTATAAATCATTGGATAAGAAGTTTTTAACAAATATTGAATCTGTGCTTGAAAGCAATTACAAAAACTGTGAGTTCAGTGTGGAAGAATTCGGCGATCTTGTAAGTATTTCACGCATCCATCTATATCGAAAAATCAAAGCACTGACAGGCTTATCACCAATTGATTACATCAACAAATTTAGGTTGATGCGCAGCAAAGAACTTTTGCGTACCGAATCCAACAATATTGTAGGGATAGCTTTGGAAGTTGGTTATTCATCGGCAGCCTATTTCAGCAAAAAATTCCGTGACGAGTTTGGGATGACCCCCAGCGAATACATTAAAAGCACAAAATCTCCGTCTTAATTTTTCATTCTTCATTCTTAATTTTCCCTCTACCAGGCCGGTCTTTGGCGTACCCACCCGCTACATTTGTACCGATAATCAAAATATCATAAGTATGATACTCTTGAAAGATAATAAGTTAGGTGCTTTTGTAATATTTCATCCAATTGAAAACATTGAATTTGAACTATGCTGGAATTGGAAAAGCTTTGGTTGTATGCTCTTCTGTTACCCTGAAAGTCCCGATAGAGGTAAAACCGTTTCCATGCAATTGCTTTGGCCTCATGTGATATTCACTATTAACAAAAGGAAACGCACCTAAACTTGCCAGGTCATAAACAATAAAACAGAATTAAATGAGAAATATCGGTAATATTTTGAAATTCAAATCATTGTTTAGGGCATCCTCCGAAACTGGCAATTTCATGCGGATCAGGATAACCTGGGATCCTAAGGAATTCGGGATTGGAATTGTATTTTTTGAACCCATTTCATTGAGAAACAGGTACAGGATTGGTTTAACGGTCAGGTTGCTTTGGGTTTTAATCGTAATTAAATTTTGGAAATCCTTAGTGTAGCCTTTGAGGCTTGGTGTCTTGGTGGCAGTACCAATGGAAAGGAACCAATATTCACTGAAGCTCAACGTTTCAGCACCGTTTTTCTTAGGATGCAGTGACCCAGTGAGTGTTTTCAGGGACAGTTCTCACCCGGTCACTAAAATAAATTCACAAACACCGTCGGGAACTTCGCACACCGACAAGTTGTGAAAGGATCAAACCCGTCGGAGACTGTAAGTCCCGACGGTGTTTGTTGAAACCATAGTGTACTCTTTACACTTTCGAATACTCCGTAGGAGTTAAAGTATTGTAGAATAAAAGATTAACCCAGTAATCAGCGGCGCAATCAGAAAGTTGTTAAGGGAGTGAACAATCCATGCGCCGCAAAACAAAGGCAGAAGGATGGTCAAAATTTTGGATCGTGCCACAAACTTCCAAAACATGCATGAAGATCACAAACAACATTACGTCACATTCCCACTCAGGATTTGTCGTTGCGAGGTTTTCTACATAAAATATTATATATCAACGGATTAAAATGAAAACCGTGGCAATCCCAAACTAAGAGGCACAGTACCAAAAAACAATGTTCTGGACTGTGCTTCAAATTATGGGATTGCCACACCAAACACCTTAACCCTGCTAACCATTTAAAATACAATCGTTTGGATCGCAATGACAGCTTCAATAGAAAGAGCCTTTTAATTCAATATGTGCCAATTATCGTTGCAAACGACAAACCACCAACCCCTTCCCGAGAGTCGGGACTGGCTGTTACAAACGAGGGGGATCGTAGTTGCTTTTGGAAACTCCCACTTTCCTACGACACGCATTGGCCGATACGACTTTTACCTTTGCAAAAAATTACAATAAAACCAACTTCTTTATGGACACATTTACGGCAATAGATTTTGAAACGGCGCACGGCAAACGGTACAGCATCTGCCAGGTTGGGCTGGTGAGGGTCGAGAATGGGTTGATTACCAATGAACTCAGTATTTTGGTGCAGCCGCCAAACAATTTCTATTGGGATTGGTTTGCCGTCATCCATGGCATTACTCCGGCAATTACCGCCAACGAGCCAACATTCGACAAGGTTTGGCATTTGGTGGAGCCATTTATCAAAAACCAGCAGGTAGTTGCACACAACGGCTTTTGTTTCGACTTTCCAGTCCTGGCACAAACCCTTGAGTATTATGGGTTGCAAGTCCCTGAATATGAAAAGCATTGTACCTACCGGATTTATAAGGAGAACCTTTTTTCGCTATGTCAGAAATTCAAAATCGCACTCAACCATCACGAAGCTTTGAGTGATGCAAGGGCATGTGCCAAACTTTTTTTACTTAATTTAATGAAATAAAAAATAATTTGAAAAACAGGGGGTTGGATCAAAAACAATATTTACTTTTGGATACGTTCAAACCACATTTACAAACTTAAATCCGGCCGTTATGACAATTGAAGAACTATCGCAAATCATCGAAAAATACCACCGTCAGTCCGACAAATTTTATCCGGAACAGGAAGAAAAATCTGTTGACTACAACCGGTTTGCCAATTTCCTGACCGGTTAATCCAAATACTCATGCCTATCGGACTCTGAAACTGAAGAAGACCTTTGGAATTCCTAAGCAGTTGGAAAAGGAGGTTCAGAATTATTGAGAGGTTGATGTAGAAGACTTTTTTAGAATTAAACGATAAAAAAATCAGTAAATTTTAATCTTATAAATTGTTTAAAAAATGAAATTATTACAAGAAATTTATGATCAAGCAATTGCAGAGAAACATTGGGTTTATTTTAATTGGTATCTAAACTATAAAAAATGGGTGCCACAGTTTATTAATGAAGCAAAAACCAAAGTATCTTGGGCGGATTGGGATAAAGAAGTATTTAACCAATACCTTCCTGAAACAAAAAATTGCGTCTCATCCTTACAACAAAAAAATTTTTCAAATCAGGATGTAGAAAAAATTAAATCAATTTGGCCACAACTTTCACCATTACTGAAGAAACTGGCAATTGAACAGTTATATGATAAAGAGACTTACAATTTAATCAGGTCAATAATAAGATCTCAAACAAAAGAAGATATGCGATCTGCAACAAACAGATTGATTGCAGGTCTCCAGCCAGGTATATTAACAACAATAATAAAGCACGATAAATTTAATTTTGTTCTTCGTGAATTAAAGAGTATATTTAAAAATGAGTTTTTCCATATAAGCTGGGATTGGAATGAAGATAACAACTCATTTATTAATTATTGTAAAGAAAATGTAAATTTTATTGAAGAATGGCATAGTTCACTATTTGCATGGCTATTGCATGACTATTTTGAAGATGAAAACGACAAAAGAAACGCTAAAAAATTAATTATGAATAACAAAATTGATTTACTTATTAACAATAAAAATATCATTTTAACTGGTGCACCGGGAACTGGAAAAACTTTTTTGGCAAAAAAAATGGCAAAATTGATAACAGGTAATGATACCGATGAAAATAATAAACAGTATGGCTTCGTCCAGTTTCATCCTTCTTTTGATTATACAGATTTTGTTGAAGGGTTACGACCTAAAAAGGTAGAGGGTAAGGATTTGGGGTTTGAATTGAATGATGGAATCTTTATGGATTTCTGTAAAGAAGCAATGAAAGAGGAGAATAAGGATAAGAAGTTCGTTTTTGTGATTGATGAAATTAATCGCGGCGAAATTTCCAAAATTTTTGGAGAACTCTTTTTCTCTTTAGACCCTGGATATCGAGGTTCTGATGGAAAAGTGAAAACACAATATGCCAACCTTCGTGAACCCAAGGATCAATATTTCTATGTGCCTAAAAATGTTTATATTATTGGCACAATGAACGATATTGACCGGAGCGTTGAAAGTTTTGACTTTGCGATGCGCCGCAGATTTACTTGGTTGGAAATAACTGCAGACGAACGAATTAGTATGTGGGACGATATTGAAAAAGGAATTCCGAATTGGAAAGAAACTGCAAAGAAAAAAATGCAGAACCTCAATACAAAAATTGAGAAGATCCAGGGTTTAAGCAAGGCCTACCATATTGGACCAGCATATTTTCTAAAACTCAGAGGATATAATGGTGATTTCCAAAAACTTTGGGAAAATCACCTTTATCCACTTCTTAAAGAGTATTTAAGAGGAATGCCTGAAAGCGATAAAAAAATAATTGAACTTAAATCTGCCTACGACAATGAGTAGGGTAACTGATAATCATGCGGGTATCCATGTAAATGAGATTTATAAAGAGGAAAAATCCCTTGAGCCAATAATTGCCGATCTCCGCTTGATTGCCAATAAGAAAATTTCAGAATTGGTCGAGGCGAATAAGGAATTGCTTGTTTTTCCTCAAGCCCTGAATATCAATCATGATGGCATACGCAAAAGTTCAATTTTTAGTCTATCGGTCGAAGATAAGGTTTCAACGCATAACATCATGGGTTTTGTTGGATGCAACAAAACCCAACTTACAATTGCTTCACGTTTTGAAACAGGTCGAAAAGACTATTTCTTGCACTATATGTTGCAGAAAGTCTTTTCGATCAACATTTTCGATTTTGATCTAAATTCCGGCAACGATAATATTTGGGATTTTTTGCTCTATCTTTTTCCATTCTATCTCAAAAAAGCATTAAATCAGGGATTGTACAAGGAATATCAACAACGAGAATACAATGATGCCAACGTAAGGGGCACAATTGATGTAAATCGCCATATCCGGTTAAATATTCCTTTTTGTGGTAAAGTTGCATATAAAACGCGGGAGCACTCTTATGATAATAATGTAACTCAACTTATCCGGCATACGATCGAACATATCCGCAATCATGCCTGGGGAAGAGATGTGCTTACTACTGATTCTGAAACTATTGATGGGGTTAATTTGATCAATAGTTCAACACCAGACTATAACAAAAAGGATAAGCATAAAGTTATTTCCCAAAATCTACGGCCAATTAACCATCCATACTATACTGAATACCAGGTTTTGCAAAAAATTTGCCTAAAAATACTTCGACAGGATGGTTGCGCTTATGGTCAGGAAAAAGACAAAATATATGGGTTGCTTTTTGACGGCGCCTGGCTTTGGGAAGAATATTTGAATATTGTTTTGAAAGGGAAAAATCTGGAACATCCTCGAAACAAAGACAAATCCAATAAGCAATATCTTTTTGCCAACAATACAGGTGTAATTTATCCTGACTTTTTCAAACCTACTGATCCTATTATGGTTGCAGATGCAAAATATAAGCATATTGAAAAAACCAATTTCAGCGGTGAAGATGATTATGGTCGAAGCGATTTATATCAGGTCATTGCCTATATGTTTCGCTTTAAAGCCACTAAAGGTTATGTTATGTTCCCTATCAAAGAAGAACAAATTGGTGACAAACTTTTTTTTTATGAAAAATATACTTTACATGAAAAAAGCTACCGAGGCGAAATAGTGAAATTGGGTATGAAGATTCCCCAGAATATGGGAAGTTTCAAGGCTTTCACGGATGCTATTAAAATTTCTGAAGAAAAGTTCTCAGATAATATCTGATTAAAACTTTGAAAACGCCACCCTTTGTCTTACCTCCCATCTACCTTTTTCCAAAAAAGAAAAGCTTTGGAAAAGACCTTAAAACAATGGGTGCTGCAAAGCATTGGAAACCTGCATGAAACATCGAAAGGAAGTCGATTGGCCGATGTCTTGTTTGAGAAATTGGATAGCGATTTGACTGGATTTTCCGGTTTATTATTATTTCAGCTCAATTCCGGTCTTCCTGATTTCCACGGCAAATGGTTTGTTGGAATTTAGATCGTCTTTTGAAATTGGATGTGGCTCTATCCGGTTAACTATTTTTATACCCAATCCGTTTGCGCTGGTTTTGTGATGTTGTCTGTCTATCTTTTTGTAGAAGGAAATTTATAGCATCATAGACATTTTTAAATTGGGTGTCGTACTTGCTTTCAAGTGCGGAAAGTTTTTCTATCAAAACATTGTGCGATAATGCATTCTGTCTGACAATTACAAAAGTTCTCATTATTGCAATATTAACATCTATAGCTCTATATGAATTAAGGATACCACTTAGCATTGCAACTCCTTGTTCTGTAAATGCATATGCCATTGCAGATATATTTCTTTTAATTGGTAGTGCGGTCACAATTTGTGACCGCATATTCATCCACTCTTCAAAAGTGATCCGAAACAAGAAATCCTCCGGGAACCTTTTAATGTTCCTTTTCACGGCTTGGTTGAGAACTTTTGTCTCCACCTCATAGAGTTCTGCAAGGTCAAAATCCAGCATTACTTTTTGACCCCGGATTTCGTAAATCTTGGTTTGAATATTCGTGATTTCGGACATAGTTATCATTTTTATAAGTTAATGTTTCAAAGAATACCTTATTCATTCCATACCCTAAATTTACGAAAAAAAATATAAACTTTCGGCCAATCTTTATTCCTCAAACGGGTGCTGGGAGCCAAATTTCCAGCTTTGAATAATAGTTTCATCTACGCCATCCTTTGTCCTACCTCCCTCCTACCTTTGCCTAAAAAAGATTAATATGGAAAAGACCTTAAAACAATGGGTGCTGCAAAGCATTGGAAATGTGCATGAAATAGCAAAAGGCAGTCAATTGGCCGATGGCTTGTTTGAGAAATTGGATACCGACCTGACCGGACTTTCCGGATATCTAAAAGTTTCAAAGATACAAGCATTTCTACTTGCCAACGTGATTGTGTTGAATTACCAAGGCGACACTGTCGATCTGAACGACCTGATCAACCATTTCGGTTGTAGCCCGATACGGCTGCTGGAGTTTAGCGGTGACTTTGAAGTGTTGTATTCCAACAGGTTACTGTTGAAACACGCATCGAGGAACAATACCAAGATCATTTTCAGGAAAAACCAGTTTATCGTGAACGAAAAAATTGTGGAAGCGATTCTCCATAATTTGCCAATGCCGGAATTGGAGAAAAGGAATTTTGGGAATCTTGTGGATCTTCTCGAAGAACTTGACAATCTTAGGAGTCGACGGGAGGATGGGGAAATATCAGCAGGTGAATTGCTGGACCGTTCAGAAACCCTGATTGGATTAAACCTGTACCTTCCGTTTATCCGGAAAATCAACGATCTGAACCTAAAAACAGCGGATGCGTATTTTTACTATCAAATTGTATGGCGTACAGTTACAGGATTTGAAAAGAGCTATCTTGGTTTTCCGTCCGGGAGTTTTTTTGATAAGACATCCGATTGGATCAATTATGTTCAGGAAATCATCCATGGTGAAAATACCCTTGCAAAACTAAACCTGATCGAAATTGAAAAGGCAGATTTCTTCATCGACATCAAAATGACACTATCCGATTATTCGTTGAACATGCTGAAAGAAGAGGGAATCACGCTTTACCTGAAAAAATAGTTGACTGATTTTCCTGTTGAAGCAAAAAATTGATGGCATCGTAAACGTTCTTAAATTGCTGATCATACTTGCTTTCAAGTGCGAGTAACTTAGCAGTCAAGTCTTTGTGCGATAAAGCAAATTGCCTCATAAAAACAAAAGCACGGATAATTTGGATATTGACCTGTATAGCTTTTATACTTTTCAATACACTCGAAAGCATAGATACGCCCTGTTCGGTGAAGGCATAAGGTAAATACTTGGTATATTTCCCTCTGCCAATCTCTAAGGTCACAAATTGTGACCTTAGAGATTGGTACTTAAATTCAGATCATATCCTTCCCGCCGCTTCCTTATCCATCATCAAATAGGCGTTTTGATGCGATTTTAGGATGGATGCTGGAAGCATAATTGATATCTCACTATCAATCAATTGTTTGGCAATTTGAGACTTCCTACTGCCCGAAATTTGTAGAATTACGGTACTTGATTCAGATATATACTTCATTCCCAATGTAATACCTTTAGTCAGTACGACCTTACCCGAAAAATATTTTTGTCCGACGACTTTTGTAGTATCGTCCAATGGAACGACATGAGAATACAAATCGAATGAAGTGCCAGGCTCGTTCAATCC
>CAIYPA010000137.1 GCA_903927965.1 uncultured Bacteroidia bacterium
TAACCGATAGACGGAATGTTCCCGGATAAGAAACTGATTTTGCACCTTTTTACTGAACCGTCGGGATACTTGTCGATAACACCCAACTGAAAATTAATTTTATTTCCATCAGCATCCGTTAATTCAAGAACGGTGGCCTCGGAAGGTTTAAAACTGACCTCCACCGATACCTGATCATTGCGGTTTGTATTCATACTATTGAAAACAACCAATGGCCTCCCCTTTTCAGGATGGGTTTTCACTTTTGAGGCCAGTTCGTTCATGTTTTCATTGACGATCTTTTCGGCTTCGGCTTTTGCAAATTCGTATTTCGACCAGAAAAGGGCATCGGTGATGTCTCCATGTTTGCCTCCCCAACCATGGTCGGGATAGATTTTTGCAGCCCACGCTTTATTCAGTTGGGTTGCCGGATAGTTTTGGAAAGAGCCGTCAACCATTGCATTGATGGTTGCCAGTTTTTCGGCAACTGGCAACAAGATATCGGCTTCGCGGCTGGCTTTGATTGCTTTCTGGTGCGATGGACCATGGATGTACAACCAAACATCGGGACGCTCACCCAAAATTTCAGGCAGTTGCGGCTTCTGGACCATCAACGCATCAAAAAATTCAGTGGCAGTCGCAACTTTTATTCCCGGAAGTTTTACAGGGATGTATTTCCCATTGTCCTGAGGCAATTCACGGATCGCGCCCCAATTTTGGATTAGGTTGCTGTAATCCTTGGCGGGGCTCATGTCGCTATCGGAAAGTAAAGGGATGGCTGGTTTCACAGTTTTGTCGGTATAGTATTTTTCCCAATAGAGCGAACTTGTAGCAAGATATTGGGCCGTCTCCATAAAACTTTTCTGAAGTGGGCCAAAAGCGTCGCCATAATGACCTGGTGAATAAGTGGTTACAAACGACCCATCAGGACTGTACCAATTGAAAAATCCACGTTCATGACGGCTGATCATCAAATATTTCGTTCCAGCTTTGGCCATCAGTTGCGGCATTTGCAATGTACGGCCGGGGACATCTTCGTTCCAATAAATGGTGGCATTGTACCCAAATTGGTCCTTCAACCATTTGGCTCCCAGATAAAACTGACGGGCCAATGATTCACCCGAATACATCTCCTCATAGGGTTGAATATAAGTCGATCCGCAGGAGATTCGTCCATCTGTAAGCATCTCTTTTACAAGCGATTTCTTATCGGGATGGCGTTCAGTATATTCCCTGAGCATCAGGGCATCTTCCACATCAAAACGGTAATTCTTGTCTTTGGCCCCCTTTTCAAACAAAGGGGTAAGCAACATCGTATCCCGCTCGATCACACATTTTTCGGGGGCGTCCATCCAGGCTATGTCCTGATGGCTCGAATTCATAAGATAGATCTGCCCTTTATTCAGGACCGAATAGGCAAGGTTAAACATTCCGGACACGGCTTTAGGTTCATAAGTCCTGGAGGCTTTAAGAATAATTTTCTCACCATTCTTTGCACTTTCGATAAACAAGACCGCTTTGTTCAGCAACCTTGTGGTTTTTGAATCTAATCCAAGCGATTGAACCATAATTAGTTCCCCTTTTGTATCTGTCAAAGTGAATGGTTTATTTAATGCCGAAAGTGGAAGGTTAAAACTTCCTGTTGCATTTCCCCCAACTTCTGCAAGCTTAGCAGTTTTTGTTTTACCTGCCAATGAATATGTCACTTCAGACCCGGCCAGTGTTATCGGTCCTTTCAAACTACAATCAAGACCACCCTTCGTTTTTTCGATCTGCACCTCCATCCAGACATTGTATCTGACCGACTCCTGAAGAAAGGAAAGCGCATCGTCTGCCTGATAGACTATGACCCAGGTATTATCTGTATTTGCACGGCCTACAATTTTTATGGTTTGGCTTTCGCCTTTCACCAACCAGGTCTTGGGTGCAACCAACGACATGTATCCATGGGCATCACCATTTCCGTCGGTCATCACCGTAACATACGAAAGTGACCCACCATCAGTGGTTTTCAATTGCCACTCTTTTTGGTTCGATGAAGTGATTTCGAAACGCTTTTTCCCATTCACGAAAACATCAAAAACCAAGGCTTGCGGGGTCAGGTCAAGTGCCGCAATCCACAAAAAACCACCTTCCTGTTGATCGAAACTTGCTGGTACAACCTGTGTCTGCCATTCAATGGCCATCTGCCCGTCGGTGCAACGGGTCAACAACGATTTGGCAATGTCGCTGCGGAAACTGCCGTAGGAGAACTCGTTTGCCCCCAGGTTCTTTTTAAAACCCTCAAACCAGTTTTTTGATTTGACCGCCAGATTATCGATCGCTTTGTTCTGTGAATTTTGTGACTTCAATTGCCATAAGGGGAATACAAAAATCAGGGAAAACAGAATAAATTTTATCTTCTTCATTGTGTGATTATTAGATAGATTTATTTATAATTTGGTCGATTCGTGCCATCATCTCCATCATCGCCCTGCCATTGTGATAGGGACATTTCCATGGATCAATCTTCCAATCGTTGCGGTAGTAAGGAGATGGGTCGTCTTCAGGTTCAACAAGGAAAGGGACACCCAAACGGTTCAATTTTGTGAACCACTCGCCCCTTTGGTGGTCGATCAGGCAGGTATCGATAAAATGCCACGAAAGCTTGACCGTTTCCCAATATTTCAGGTTGCCAGTCAATTGGAAAGCATTCATAAATCCCACCAAAGTTTCGGCCTGCTGCCACCAATGTTTGTTGGTTTTGACATGGCTGCCAAACCGAGTTGATTCAAGAAACAAACCACCATCCTTATCGACAGCGATCCTTTCGATATTGTTGACCATTTGTACCGACATCAAGCACATTCGTCCAAGA
>CAIYPA010000138.1 GCA_903927965.1 uncultured Bacteroidia bacterium
GGTATTTTCATCCACAACCAATTGGGTAATGCCATAACGGTCACGAATATCGACAAAAGTCATTGCACCCAGGTTGCGCACTGTCTGGACCCATCCAGCCAAAACAGGTTGTTGGCCAACATGTGAAAGCCTGAGTTCACCGCAAGTATAATTTCTGTACATTTGAAATGCTATTTTATTATTAAGTTGGCGAAATTACAAAACTAAGGCCACATTTGAAAATTTGCCTTGACCGAAGAAATCAGCCTTCAAAAGAAGTTTTTTATTAAGATGATCTTTAAAACCATTACTTTTGAAGAAAGAAACAGTGATGGAACCTTTCGACGATCTATATTATATGAAACGTGCCCTTGCCGAAGCAGAGCAAGCATTTGCAGAAGGTGAGGTACCTGTTGGTGCTGTAGTGGTCTGTCAAGGGAGGATTATATCAAGGGCGCATAACCTTACTGAAACATTAAATGATGTAACAGCACATGCCGAAATGCAGGCAATCACTGCAGCCACCAATCTGATTGGAGGTAAATATTTGATTGATTGCACATTATATGTAACCTTGGAACCTTGTACTATGTGTGCAGGTGCCTTAAACTGGTCAAAGGTCAGCCGCATTGTTTTTGGTGCAAGTGATGAAAAACGCGGATTCCGTAAATTTGCACCAAACGCACTCCACCCTAAAACAATATTATTGGGCGGGATACTTCAAAATGAATGTGCCTTGCTGATGAAAAAATTCTTTGAAAAGAAGAGATAGAAAATTAAAGTGTTATCTGTAGTGAGAACATCAATCCAAGCTTAATTTTCTGATCGTCATTATAATTGTACCGCCATACGGCATCGACCCTTATGACCTTCAAAATATTTTCAATTCCCGCAGAGAATTCGGTATAGGGTGTGCTACGTAAGGCTCTCATACCTGTTGGAAAAACCAGCCCCTGATGTTTCGTTTCATCATAGCTTCCTATTAATGAGCGCATTCCTACAACCTCCCTCCATTTTAGTTTTCTGAACAATGGCACTTTGTTCAGAAAAAATCCCTGAAAGTGATGTTCGAGAAAAAGACTTAGATAGGTATCGCTGACAAATTCTTGATAATCCATAAGGTTAAACGCATACATATCGAAGGCATATGTTTCATTTCCTTCGTGGATTTTCATTAAAGGGAATGGAACGTCTCCCCATATTTTCCCTGCCTGGAGATAGAAGGTTGTAAATCCTATGGGGTTTAAAACAACTTTTTCAGCAAGGTTAAAATCAACTTTAAAGTAATCGTAATTACCTCCAAGAAAACCTTTCAATCCGGCAGTTACGGCAACATTGAAAACGGGATCGTAATTTCCAAAAGTGGTCCGTTCAAAACCGTCCTGAATAACATTTACCGCTGTAGTATAACGCGTATTTAACTTGATTTCGCCTGTTCGGATATATGGGACTACATTTCCCAGATTGTCGATAAACGGGACATAAATGCCTGAGGTGATTTTGGTAGAACTCACAGAAAACTGGTTTGATAAACCTGTAATCCACTCTTTGTCGAAAGTCGCCACAACTTTATCAACCATGTTCAGCTTTGAATTCGGACGCTTGCTCAAAACCGAGGTTAGGATATTGTCTTCCATTAATGCATTTGAACTTTTGCCCAATAACTCATAATCGTGTTGTCCCTGAAGACTAAACAGTGTACGGGGCCTCTTTGAAAAAAAGTATTCCAGCCCTCCACCATATTTGAAATCCTTATCATTGAAACCATACGCCCCATATCCATTCAACCTTAGTTTAGGATTAAATTTTGCAGTTGTCCGACCCCCTAATCTTATACGGTTCCCTTCAATTTTGTTGGAACTAAAAAGATAATAATAAGGACCCAGTTCAAACTTACCAATGTCACGGTATCCATAATAAAACATGTAAATATATTCGGCAACAGTCTTATAAAGAGGCACGTCCTTAATGGAATCGACCATTTTGTAAATGCCCAATTCACGGTGCTGCAATTCGATGGGCCGGTATTTATCCCAGTAAAGTTCATCTTTCTTAGTAGCATCCTTGCTCACGATGATGGCATTCTTCTTCTTTACTGTCTCGGCAACAATATCGTTAAATTTAAAATCCTGATATACATTCGTTTTACGACCCATAAGCCCTATTTTCTCAGAGTCCTTGTCTTTCTGGATATCCAAATCGGCAATCAGTTGCTCGTTGCGTGGTACCCATCTGCCATCGCTTTTTTGATATTCGATCGAATATTTCAAATTGTTCAGGAAATTGACATTTGCTTTGTCCGAAAGTTGAATATCAAGCTTTGTCAAGGCAAAACTCTGATCTTCTACCCAAAACTTTCCCCTGAAAGTTGGTTCCTGGGGGAGTCGTGGCTTAAACGATATTTCATAGATTTTCTTTTTATTCACGACCGTACTGTCCAGCAAATAGTATCGGTAAAACTGCAAACCCAATGAATTTAATGGCGAGACCAGCCCTATGTCGGAAATCATGATATAATTGTCGTATGGATTGACCCCTTCATACAATTTGCCTGTAAATTGGGTGATCATATCAGAAGTCATTCCTGATGCTTTGTTGGCAACAATATCCTCATGATTTGTTTTGGTTATACTATTGTGATAATAATCGGAAATTGTTTCAGTAAAAAAGACCGGGAGGAAAGTTTTTCCTTCAATTTCAAGAGAATCAATGTATTTAAACACAAAATCAAACTGCTTTAAAAGTTTCATTTTTTTCAATGACCCTTTTACATTTTTGATATCGATCTCTGTTTTGCTATAAAGCCTTGATTGCCAGGAAGGGAAATCGGACGGGTTGTTTTCCCGTTTATGATCAACAATTTTCTTGAACAATGGGATTGCCGGATTTTCGCCAGGTTTGACAGAAATTTCACCAATTGAAATTACCTCCTCTTCCATAGCGATATCCAATTTGGTGACCTGGTTCAATTTGACTTTAACAACCTGTTTTATAAATCCAATGGAAGAAATCTCGATTTCAGGTATTGGTTTCGTTGTACTTAAATTATAATTTCCATTGAGATCAGTCATTGTACCAATGTAGGTCCCCTTAAAAACCACGGTTGCATATGGAATAGGATTATTGGTAGCCGCTTCAGTAACTTTACCTGAAACTTCCGTCTTTTGTGCTTTTAGGTTTAATGTGCTGCAAACCAATATAATAATAAATGACAATAAAAATCTGTTCATTTTGATTGTTTAATGAAAAACATTAGACGTCAAAAATACCCTGAAGTTGCTTTGACCATTGTAAAAAACTTGCACAAAGATCAACCAGGACCATTATTTAATGTGGGCTTAATGTTTGACTATCCAATAAAAACTCACTCCCTGGTCAAATCTTTTTGAAGTTGTTCCAAAGATTTTCCTTTTGTTTCGGGATAGAAAAAGAATACAACCACAAACTGCACCAACATCATGACGCAGAAAAAGACAAATGGTACACCGCCTGAGTGAGCTGCAAGTACCGGAAAACTCCAGGAAACGATTGCAGCCATAGCCCAATGGGTAAAACTGCCCAACGCCTGACCTTTAGACCTCACAGAATTTGGGAAAACTTCGCTGATGTAAACCCAGATAACGGCTCCTTGAGAAAACCCAAAAAATGCAATATATCCGACAAGAAGATAAACCAATAAAAACTGGAGGCTGTTGGTAAAAAAGATAACCGAAACACCGGCCAAACAAACCGCTGTTCCAATGGATCCAACCAGTAAAAGGGTTCTACGGCCAACTTTATCGATGATAGACATGGCGATCATTGTAAAAAGCAAATTGGTAGCACCAACTGCAACTGACTGAAGATCACCGGATACTTTGTCAAATCCTGCCTGTGAGAAAATATTGTTCAAATAGTAAAGCAAGGCGTTGATCCCGGAAAGCTGATTAAACACAGCAATAGAAACCGCCAGGAAAATAGGGTATGAGAATTTTTTGCTGAACAAAAGGTCTCCTGAACCATGATCGGCTTTAATCGATTCACTGATCTCGCTTAAAACTTCTTCGACACGCTCCTCTCCCACCCTTATCAGTACGGAACGAGCCTCTTCGACATAACCTTTTGTCATTAACCATCTTGGACTGCGTGGAATGCAAAACAATGCGAAGAAAAATACGATTGAAGGAAGCGCCTGAATACCCAGTTTATAGCGCCACTCAAGGTCACCAAGGTCAAACAGCCCTACAACATAGTTTGAAAAGTAGGCCATAAGGATGCCAAACACGACATTAAACTGGAAGAGGCCAACAAGGCGCCCACGTTTTGCAGCAGGTGCAATCTCGGCAATGTACATTGGGCCTACTACCGATACGACCCCTACCCCGATGCCTCCCAGGAAACGGGCAAAAAGTAAAGTTTCCCAACTAAAGGATAACGCGCATCCAAAGGCCGATATTGTGTATATTACAGCCGTGATAATTAAAATTTTCCTTCTGCCATACTTATCAGCCGGTTTACCAACAATTAATGTCCCAACGATCGTGCCAATCAAAGCGATAGCTACCGTAAATCCCAAAGCAAATTTGTCGAGGGAGAACAATCGCTCCAAATCGGCTGTCGTTCCTGAAATGACTGCGGTATCAAACCCAAATAAAAAGCCGCCCAAGGCAGCTATCAGCGCAATGATAAAAACCTGAAATGATCCAGTTTTCATAAATAATTAATTATTAACTCATTAAAATAAATGACTGAAAATCGATCATCCGATCAGGCTTCAATGGATATTTTTTTACCTGATATCTCGATTGTATCTCCTATCCGCAATTTGGCGCGCCTGCGAAATTCAACATTGCCATTCAATTTAACTTCTCCCGAATCGACCATCATTTTTGCATGACCTCCCGATTCGGCCAGGTGCTTAAACTTTAACAACTTGATCAATTCAATGTATTCGGCACCCTCAAGATTAAACGTTATCATAGGATTATAAATTAATTTGCTCTATTTCAGATCTTATTTTCCCTGACAAAGATTGAAGGACCAATTGGTATGAGTCCCCAATCATTTTACAAATAAGATCGTCAGGCAACGAACCATCAAGATAAACCGTGTTCCAATGTTTTTTATTCATATGGTACCCTGGTATTATAGCCGGATAGCTTTCACGCAATTCAATTGCCCTGTCAGGATCACACTTAAGGTTGATCGAATGCTCACCTTCAAGGTTGAACAAAACAAATATTTTACCCCCAACTTTAACAACAAGGGTCGTATCGTCAAAGGGGAAACTTTCGATGGCTCCCTTACAAGAAAGGCAATACGACCTGACTTCTTCGATATTCATTTTAAATGCGTTTTTTAGTGTTTTCCATAATTTTGTCAAAATTAAAAAAAGAATTGTTATTTATCCGTTCAGTTTACCGGCGGAATAAATGCATTCGGGAAGTGGGTCAGTGTGTAATTCACCTCATCAGAAAAGATAATTGAAATCACATCAAACCGGGTCTCCAAATCTATGTTTTTCCTAATGAGCCATGTCTCTGCAACTTCAACCAGGTTCCTTATCTTCCTATTCGAAACAGCTTCCCATGGCTCCTCAAAATAATCGCCTTCCCGGGTTTTGACTTCAACAATCACGATCTCATCACCTTGACGCGCAATAATATCAATCTCTTTATGATCCCAATACCAGTTGCGTTCCAAAATTTTGAAACCCTTGGTTATTAGATAGGATGCTGCAATTTCTTCCCCTATTTTCCCTAATTCAGCTGGAGGTGTCATTTTATTAAATAATTATAACTGTTTTATTTCGACCTGATTATCTGTCACATGCAAAGATATCCGACCTCCCATGATCAATGGGTGGTTTGGTAGCTCATGACCTGCACCAAACCCAAAGACAACCGGATAGCTATAAGATTCAACAGCCTCTCTGATAATCATATACGCACTTTTCCCAAAAAGTGTTTCACTATCTTTCATATCAGTATAATATCCTGCAATTAAACCCGAAAGATTCTCCAATATCTTTCCAACCCTAAGATTTTGCATCATACGGTCGATATTATAGTGAGGTTCATCAATATCTTCGATAAAAAGTATTTTCCCTTTTGGCGAAATATCCAATGAGGTGCCCCGCATACTTTGGATCAGCGATAAATTGCCTCCTGTAAGTAAGCCTATGGCATCACCATTGCGATTTAACGGATGTGGTGGTACATCAAAAATCAGCTTTTCACCTTTTAAGACTACCATCAGTTTCAGAAAACTATCCGTCAGCACCCCATCTTTTTCGAACCAGGCTGTCATAACGCCATGGACTGAAGGGATATTGTGATTTGTGAGGTAAGCATGAAAAACTGTAATATCGCTGAATCCGATCAACCATTTTGGTTTTTTAAAGAATGATGACCAGTTGAGGTGGGAAAAAGTACGTATCGAACCATAACCTCCCCTTGAGATGAAAATAGCCTTGATCGATTTGTCATTCAAAGCTTTCTGAAGATCAAAAGCCCTGTTCACATCGGTTCCGGCATGCATATTGTCGATATCAAAGGCATGTTGACCTATTTCAACCTGAAATCCCTGATTTCTGAGTATTTCAGCGCCACGTTCAACAATTTGGTGGTCGATTTTCCCGGCAGGCGAGACGATTGAAACCTTGTCTCCCTGTTCAAGGTACTGAGGGTATTTCATTTAATTGTTTTATTTGGTTTTTGGACACAAATAATCCTCAATCGCTTTGGGGAAATATTCGTATTCGAGTTCATGGATGCGGGCAGCCAGCGTATCAACAGAATCATCGGGAAACACAGGGCATCTTGCCTGAAGCAGATTAGCCCCTTTATCATATTCTTTATCAATCATATGTATCGTAATTCCCGATTCTTCTTCCTTATTCTGCAATACCGCCTCGTGGACGAATGAGCCATACATTCCTTTACCTCCGTAGGCAGGCAATAGGGCAGGGTGTATATTAATAATAGGGAATACTTTAACAAATTCAGGTGGAACCAGCCATAAAAAACCTGCCAATACGATCAATTCGATCTTTCGTTTTTGCAGTTCATTCAATAATTTATCAGTTTCTATGAATTCGTGACGGGTGAAATAGTGTGATTCGACTCCCAGGTTTAGTGCTCTTTGCAAGACAAAAGCGCTACTTTTATTCGACCAAACCGAATCTACCCTAATTTCAGGGTGATTTTCGAAGTATTTGATGATATTCTCTGCATTAGAGCCAGAACCAGACGCAAATAGGGCTATATTTTTCATTTATAATGCTTTATAAGATGTTGAAATTTCGACTTTTCGACCCAAATATTTTAAATAAAATTGTTATGATCAATTATGGGGTGCAAATCAACAGATTCTTGCATAAATATTTGGAAGATAAATTTCTTTCTTCGTTACTTTGCAACAGCTAATTGAAAAATGAGCGAGTAAATTTAATAATTGTATTCACTTAAAAAATTAAAAAAATCATGTCTGACAACATTACAGCAAAAGTAGTTTCGATCATTGTTGATAAACTTGGTGTTGATGAAAAAGAAGTTACTCCAGAAGCTTCATTCACCAATGATTTGGGTGCCGATTCTCTTGACACCGTAGAATTGATCATGGAATTCGAAAAAGAGTTCAATATTGCCATTCCTGATGATCAGGCTGAAAAAATCGCTACAGTAGGCGATGCAATCAACTATATCGAAAACGCGAAGTAATCCGGAATTTTACTAATTAAGGGCTCAAAAGCTTACTATGGAATTAAAACGAGTTGTTGTAACCGGATTGGGCACGATAAACCCGCTTGGTAAGAACATAGAAGAATTCTGGGAAAACCTGTGCAATGGGGTAAGTGGTGCCGGTCCCATTACCCGTTTTGATGCCTCCAGATTCAAAACACAGTTTGCCTGTGAAGTTAAGAATTTCGATCCAGGTGAATATCTCGAAAAAAAGGAGATCCCTAAGCACGATATGTATGCACAATTCGCATATGTAGCAGCTGCTCAGGCACTTAAACACTCAGGTCTTGATCTTGATAAAATAGATAAAGATGAAGTGGGGGTAATATGGGGTGCGGGTATCGGGGGTTTAAACACTTTTTTGCAGGTTATAACTGAATACAATGCAAAACCGGATAACCCACGTTTTTCCCCATTTTTTATCCCCAAAATGATTTCAAATATGGCAAGCGGAAATATCGCGCTTAAGTATGGATTCCGTGGGCCGACTATCACAACTGTTACGGCATGTGCTTCTGCAACCCATGCAATGATTGATGCTGCGACTTATATCCGTCTTGGAAAAGCCAATATTTTTATTGCAGGTGGTTCTGAATCTGCAATCAACGAAGCTGGAGTAGGTGGATTTAATGCCATGCGTGCCTTATCAACACGGAATGACGATCCAAAAACAGCCTCCAGACCGTTCGATACAGGACGTGACGGGTTCGTAATGGCAGAAGGTGGTGGTGCATTAATCCTCGAAGAGTATGAACACGCAATTCGACGTGGAGCTACAATTTATGCTGAATTAGTTGGGATTGGCATGTCCACCGATGCTTATCACATGACAGCCCCGGATCCGGAAGGTGGTGGTGCGGCCTTGGTGATGAAAAGGGCTTTGGATGATGCCGGATTGAAACCTACTGATATTGATTATATTAATGTTCATGGTACATCCACCGGACTTGGTGATATCGCAGAACCAAAAGCTATCCGCAGGGTATTTGGGGACCATATCTACAATGTTAGTATTAGTGCAACAAAATCAATGACAGGGCATTTACTTGGGGCAGCTGGTGCTGTCGAAGCAATTGCCGCAATTTTGGCGATGAGGGATGGAATTGTACCTCCTACAATCAATCAATTTGAGCTTGATCCTGAAATTGATCCCAAAATTGATTTTACTTTTAACAAAGCAAAAAAACGCGAACTTAATTATGTGTTAAGCAATACATTCGGGTTTGGCGGTCACAATGGAACTGTAATCTTCAAAAAACTTTCCTAGTAAAGTGTTACGAGATTTAAGGTATCGGATAAAACTCTTTTCTTCTTCAAGAAAAGAGTTTTATTCATTTATTAAGCAGACAACAGGCTTTAGCCCATTAAAGCTCAAGTTATATGACCAAGCCTTTATTCATCGTTCAGTGTCTTCTTCCGATCTGCTTGGAAGACCATTAAACAATGAAAGGTTGGAGTATCTGGGTGATGCAGTGCTTGGAGCAATTGTTGCGGAATATCTTTATAATCGTTTTCCAAGAAAAGACGAAGGATTTCTCACCCAAATGAGATCCAGGATAGTGAACAGAAGTTTTTTGACACAACTTACCTTTAAACTCGGATTACACATTTTTGTCAACTCGAATACCAATTCCGTGAACGAAACCAGCCATATTTTTGGCGATGTATTGGAGGCTTTCATTGGTGCCATTTACCTTGATATTGGCTACAAAGGAGCAAGGAAATTCGTTATAAAAAAAGTCCTGTCGGTTCACGTTGACATTCATACCCTTGAAAAGAGCGATACGAATTATAAAAGCCAACTCATCGAGTGGGGTCAAAAAAACAAGCGATCCGTCGAGTTTGACACCCAGGAAAATCCTTTAAACAGCCGCGATAAAATGCCTTTTACATCTATAATCAAGGTAGATGGTTTGATCGCAGGTAAAGGGGACGGATATTCCAAAAAGGAGGCCCAACAAAATTCTGCTTGTAAAGCTCTAATTTATCTCGAAATCAGTTCTATTTCTTAACATCTCTTTTATTTTTCGATCCATTTAAACTCCTAAGTTAAATAATGTTAAGGAGAATCACCCTGATTCATTAATACTTATATCTTTGCTTCGATGAGCAGAAGAATGATATATACCCTTAGTGTAGTAATGGCTATTGCTGCAGCTTCCCTGATCGGTGTGCAAATGTTGACGATTAAACAAACTGCCGAATTACAGGAAAAGAATTTTAGTACTCAGGCTTTTCAGGCTTTGCAGGATGTTGCAGAAGCCATTGATATGACGGAGTTCAGCCTTTTTTATACCCATGATGCTGAGCAAACCAGCATCCCAATCAACTCCACAAATAGGTTATTTCCCAATTCAGACCCAAATCTGCCTATTAGTGCGATTGAGGAAACCGGCGAATTATCTGTTTACAGAAAGTTCTCTATGTCGAACAATCAATCCAAAATCGAACAGACAATCAGCTATAACCAAAATCAGATTCCAAGATTTCAGGACGGCTATAATCGCAAGAGCGCACTTGATGCGCAAAATCTTAGATATCAGTTATTTATGAAAGATCGGTCCGATTTGCCCTTATCTTTACGACTTCCTCCAAATATCTTGGCAGAAGCTCTTGATACGATACTGCGACGAAATGGTATATATCTTGATTATAAATACACAGTATTGACACAGATAGATGGCAAAACAGCCCATATCATGGGAAGCGAAGATTATAATCCGGGCAAAAGGAATCGGGTTTATAAAAGACTACTGTTTCCAAGTGATGATCCGATAAAACCAGACTTCCTTTGTGTCTATTTTCCGGAACAGAGCAATAGTTTTTTGAAATCAACATCCCTGATGGTATTTCCATCATTGATCCTTACATTCATCATCATTGTGATTTTTATTGTGACACTTCAGATCATATTGCGCCAGAAGAAAATATCGCAGATTAAAAATGATTTTATCAACAATATGACCCACGAATTGAAAACCCCCATCTCTACCATTTCGTTGGCATCGCAAATGTTGAGGGATTCTTCGGTTTCATTGTCACAATCAACGGTCGATCATATTTCCGGCGTGATTTTTGACGAAAGCAAAAGGTTGAGTAGCCAGGTTGAAAAAGTTCTTCAAATGGCAGTGTTTAACGAAGGAAAATTAAAGCTGAAATTTACCCAGATCGATTTGAACAATTTGCTGGAAACTGTTGCATCAAATTTCGATATTAGGGTAACCAATGAAAATGGCGAGTTAAAGACTAATTTTCAGGCTGAAAATCCTTACATTACGGGTGACGAAGTTCATATCACGAACGTTTTTTTCAATTTATTGGATAACGCTGTAAAATATAGCCAATCAAATCCTGTCATCGAAATTTCGACCGAGAACAAAAACGGTTTTGTTATCGTTCAGGTGAAGGACAATGGCATAGGTATCCCCAAAGAACACCTCACACAAATTTTTGAGCGGTTTTACCGGGTACCTACAGGAAATATTCACAATGTTAAAGGTTTTGGACTTGGACTTTCGTATGTAAAACGGATTGTTGAATATCATAGCGGTAAAATTAAAGTAGATAGTACAATAGGGAAAGGTACTCGTTTCAGGTTATATTTCCCATTAAAAAACAAACAGAATTATGGAAAAGAAAATTAAAGTGATCCTCACTGAAGATGACCAGAATCTTGGACTATTGCTAAGGGAATACTTGATAGCAAAAGGTTATGACACAGATTTATTCCCCGACGGGGAGGCGGCATATAAAGGGTTTCAGAAAACACAATATGATCTTTGTATTTTTGATGTAATGATGCCAAAAAAAGATGGTTTCACCCTTGCAAAGGAGATCAGGATGTTAAATTCCGATATTCCGATCGTTTTTCTTACCGCAAAAAGTATGAAAGAGGATGTAATTGAAGGCTTTAAAATTGGAGCCGACGATTATATGACCAAACCTTTCAGCATGGAAGAATTGTTGTTCCGTCTTGAGGCAATTTTGCGAAGGACAAGTGGCGAAGGCGACACATCCCAAACTATATTCAAACTTGGGAAGTTGGTTTTTGACGCCCGCAAGCAGACACTTACTGATGGCAACGAACAAACAAAACTCACAACCAAAGAATCAGACCTTTTAAAATTGCTTTGCGTAAATGCAAACAAGGTCCTGGAAAGAAACTTTGCGTTAAAAACAATTTGGGTTGACGATAACTATTTCAATGCCAGAAGTATGGACGTTTATATCACCAAACTTAGGAAACATTTGAAATCTGAAGAAGGGATAGAAATTATTAACGTTCACGGTAAAGGTTACAAATTGATCATGTAATAAATAATAATTGTAGAGACGCGATTAATCGCGTCTCTACAATTATTATTTATACCAGACCCTGTGCAAGCATCGCATCGGCAACCTTCACGAAACCACCAACATTCGCACCTTTTACATAATTAATGTACGATCCGGTTTTGCCATGCCGCGTGCAGGTGTCATGAATATCCTGCATGATCATCCTGAGACGTTTGTCAACTTCCTTGGTAGTCCAATTGTAACGCATACTGTTTTGTGACATTTCGAGACCAGAAACTGCTACCCCACCTGCATTGACCGCTTTCCCTGGGGCAAAGACAAACTGATGCTCCAAAAAATAATTCACAGCTCCTGAAGTACATCCCATGTTTGAAACTTCAGCTACCAGAATACATCCATTGCTGATCAACTTTTGTGCATCTTCCTCATTCAGTTCATTCTGCGTAGCGCATGGCATTGCAATATCAACTTTGGTTTCCCATGGTTTCTGATCAGGGAAAAATTCTACGCCAAATTCCTCAGCATAAGGAGCCACTATATCATTGTTGCTGTCGCGAAGTTCAAGCAGGTAATCCACCTTTTCACCTGTAATACCATCAGGATCATAAATATATCCATCAGGGCCAGAGATTGTTACAACTTTACCTCCAAGTTCGTTTATTTTTGTGATCGCACCCCAGGCAACATTTCCAAAACCTGAGACACTAAAAGTCAATCCTTTAACTTCCTTGCCCATCTCTTTTAACATGTGTTCCACAAAATAGACTGCACCGAAGCCCGTTGCTTCCGGACGGATCAGGGAACCACCCCAACCGAGCCCCTTACCTGTGAGAACACCTGTAAATTCATTCCTGATCCTTTTGTACTGACCAAAAAGAAATCCGATTTCCCGTCCACCAACACCAATATCGCCAGCCGGAACATCCGTATTGGGGCCGATATGCCGATAAAGCTCAGTCATAAATGATTGGCAAAACCGCATGATTTCATTGTCGCTACGCCCTTTTGCACTAAAATCCGAGCCACCTTTACCACCACCCATCGGAAGCGTGGTCAAACTGTTTTTGAAAGTTTGTTCAAAACCAAGGAACTTTAAAATACTAAGGGTTACACTCCTGTGAAACCGCAACCCGCCTTTGTATGGGCCCAAGGCACTATTGAACTCCACACGATATCCACGGTTAATTTCAATTTCTCCCTTGTCGTTGCTCCAGGGTACCCTAAACATAATGGTCCGTTCGGGCTCTACCATCCGCTCAAGGATTTTTGCCTGCTTGTAACGTGGATTGGTATCATAGACGTCCCAAACCGATTCAACAACCTCCAATACGGCCTGATGAAATTCCAATTCGCCCGGCGTCCTGGCTTTAAGCCCTTCTATAAAACTATTTATACCGTCATTCATTTCAGATACTTTTTAAGTTTGTATTTGTGATATTTTAAATGTTTTCATCCTAATTATGGCATTTTCAAAATTACGGATTTCTTTTGCATCCGATGATAATGAGATTCAAAACAACAGAACTCCATTCCATTGTATATCAATTAATTAATATATTTATTTATTGATTTATAACAGGTTTTACTGTTTTGATGATTTTTATCAGACTTACAAACGCCCATTTCTGGAACTTTTGCAGTCTGATTGATTCTATAATACATTCTTCAAACACATTATCAGATCTACATAAATTTGGCTTAATCTACTTTGATAACGATTTTTTTACGCATTTCTACCGTCCCGACCGGTTTGAGAGCGAATAAAGCGTTAATTTCGCAGCTCAATTGAAAATGAACGAACACGCTCAAAAAGATGGATTACAATTTCAAAGAGATAGAAAAAAAATGGCAGCAATACTGGGCCATCAACAACACATTCAAATCGGAAACCGATTTTTCCAAACCAAAATTCTATTGCCTCGATATGTTCCCTTATCCTTCAGGGGCAGGGCTTCATGTTGGCCATCCCGAAGGTTATACAGCCACCGATATAATTTGCCGATACAAAAGGACAAAAGGATTCAATGTGCTTCATCCGATGGGTTGGGATGCCTTTGGGTTACCAGCCGAGCAATATGCAATTCAAACCGGAACGCATCCTGCCATTACAACGCAAAAAAACTGCGATACTTTTCGAAGGCAGATTCAATCCTTAGGGTTGAGCTATGACTGGGAGCGTGAGATCAACACCACTGATCCGAACTATTTTAAATGGACCCAGTGGATCTTTATCCGGCTGTTCAATACCTGGTTCGATCACGAACAAAACAAAGGGAGGGATATCCGTGAGCTACCAATACCGGAGGAAGTTAAAAATCAGGGTGCTGCTGCCATTCAGCAATATCGGTCAACAAAACGCCTGGCCTATTATGACAATGCCCAGGTTTGGTATTGCCGCAATTGCAAAACGGTTTGTGCAAACGAAGAAGTCCTCAACGATGGTTCGCATGAAAAATGCGGGACAAAGGATGTTGAACGCAGATATCTGAAACAGTGGATGTTACGAATTCCTCATTATGCTGAACGGCTATTGGAGGGTTTGGACTCGCTTGATTGGCCAGAGGGTGTCAAAGACATGCAGCGCAACTGGATTGGCCGTTCGACAGGAGCAGAGGTCAATTTCCTGTTAGAGGGGAGCGATAAAAAACTAAAAGTTTATACCACACGTCCGGATACCTTGTTTGGTGCTACATATATGGTTTTAGCCCCTGAACATGAATTGGTGAAGGAAATAACAACTCCTGACCAGAACGAGGCTGTTAAAGATTATATCCGTCAATCGGCCTTGAAAAGCGATCTTGACCGAACCGACCTTGCCAAGAAAAAAACAGGCGTTTTCACGGGTTGCCATGCCATCAATCCTATCAACGGAGCAAAAATCCAAATTTGGGTAGCCGACTATGTGTTAATGGGTTACGGAACCGGGGCGATCATGGCTGTTCCTGCACACGATACGCGTGACTTTGAGTTCGCCCAGACATTCGATATTCCCATCATTTGTATCCTTGACCCCAAAAATGCCAATGATGATTTGCGGTCAAAAGTACTGGCTGGTGAAGCTTGCTGGACTGAAGATGGGGTCTATATCAATTCTTCAAACAAAGAGATTGGCATTGATATCAACGGTCTTTCAAAGGAAGAAGGGATTCAAACGGTCACCAATTGGCTTGAATCGAATGACCTTGGAAAATCGACGATCAATTATAAATTGCGTGATTGGCTGTTTAGCCGTCAAAGATATTGGGGTGAGCCTTTCCCCGTCATCCATTGGGAAGATGGTGAAGTTAGTGTATTACATGACAATGAATTACCATTGGCACTACCCGAAGTTGAAAAATATCTTCCAGGCGATTCAGGTGAATCACCACTGTCGAATGCCGGCGATTGGCTTTTGGTAACTGATGAAAACGGGCGCAAAGGTCGCCGTGAAACCAATACAATGCCGCAATGGGCTGGTTCCTGCTGGTACTACCTGAGATTTACGGATCCAAAAAACGACCATGAGCCTTTCAGCAAAATAGCCGAAAATTACTGGATGCCTGTCGATCTGTATGTTGGTGGTGCGGAACATGCTGTATTACACTTACTTTACAGTCGTTTCTGGCACAAAGTCCTTTATGATCTGGGCATTGTTTCGACAAATGAACCTTTCCAGAAATTGTTCAATCAGGGGATGATCCTAGCTTTTGCCTATGAAACTACTTCAGGTTCAAAAGTGCCATCCGATCAGGTTGAAGAACGTGACGGGAAATATTTCAACATTGGGACAGGCGAAGAACTTCGTCAGATCGTTGCCAAAATGTCAAAATCGTTGAAGAATGTTGTCAATCCTGACGATGTTGTACAAGGTTATGGCGCAGATTCTTTAAGGTTGTTTGAAATGTTTATCGGTCCGTTGGACGCAACAAAGCCATGGACTGAAAACGGCGTCAAGGGTGTTTACAATTTTTTGCGCAGGGTCGTTGCCTTCTTTGGTGAAATGGACAATATTATTGAGGGTGAGGAACGCAAAGAAACCTTGAAAATCCTTCATCAGACCATACGCAAAGTTGGCGATGATATCGAGGATATGAAATTCAATACGGCAATTTCGCAGATGATGGTGTTTACAAACCATTGTTATAAAGTTGGAAAAGTGACCCGTGACACCGCCGTCACCTTATTCCAGCTTTTGGCACCTTTTGCGCCACATCTTGCCGAAGAACTTTGGGAATTGCACGGCAACCATGCAGTTTTAAGTTATCATAAATGGCCGGTTTTTGATGCTTCCTTCCTCGTTGAAGAGGCCTTTGACTATCCTGTCTCTTTCAACGGAAAAGTTCGTTTTAAACTTTCATTACCGGTTGATTTACCAAACCATGAAATTGAAAAAGCCGTTCTTGGTCATGATCATACAACAAAATGGATCGAAGGCAAAACAATCGCCAAAATTATCATCGTAGCCAACAAGATTATCAATGTCGTAGTTAAATAGCTCATTTATAGGCATATATTGAAGCAGGTCATTTATTGGCCTGTTTTTGTTTTTTTATCAACTTTTTTTGTCGATATTTATAGCCATCTTGTCGAAATAATTGTGCCCTGAAAATGTTACCGCTTACCTTCACTCCCATAATTTAAAAACCACATGGTATGAAACACAAAAAGTTTTTGCCCTTATTAGTTATCCTAATGACTTTTATGGGATGCGACGATTTTTTTATGATCTGTTCGCTAAATCCATTCTACATGGAAAACAAAATTGTACTCGAACCAAAAGTTGAAGGCATATGGATGGCCAAACCTTTAAAGGCCTCCAAAGATTCAGCACAGGCAAATTCGGAGATCTGGGAAAAGATCGACACTACCTCAACCTGGACTATCAAACAGTATATTGGAAAGTGGGTTGTAAAGAACAAAAAAGGTGAAGATTCCACAACCTATAAAGCTGAGAAGTTTTATGTTGCTAAATTATCTCTGCGTTCTGATTCAACAAGTTACGACTTTAAGGTAGTGCTATTCCGCGTAAAAGAAACTCTTTATGCCGATTTCTCACCAAGAAATAAAGATGCTTTGCTTAAAAGCAAACTTGCTTCAAACAGTTTTATGGAGGTACATACCTTAGCCCAGGTTTCGCTGATCAACCACCAAATGAAACTTTCGTGGTTAGGCTCCAATTGCATGAAAGATATGATTGAAAAAAAGAGGGTAAGGGTGAACTACCACTATGTCAATGAAGTAAAAAGGTTGATGTTGACCGCTTCAAGCGAAGACCTTACAACAATGATCGAGAGATATGGCGATCAGCCCCGTTTTATCAACTGGGACGACCAATCGGCTAAATTGGAGTTTAACCATTTAAATTAAACAGCCATGAAATCGATAAAAATTAAAATGAACCTGGTTAATCTCCTGCATATCCTGTTTTGGGCCATCTCCTTCAACCTGTTCAATTCCTTTTTCAGTCGGGGAGTAGAATCTGGTTATGTCCTTGATGGATTGGAACTAACATGGGGCAATGTATTTTTATTCAATAATGTGATCCTGTTTGTTCTTTTTCTGCCATTTATCTGGTTGATCAGGAACGTAAAAATATGGATCAAAAGAACTGTTACGGCCCTGTTTGTTCTATTATTGGCCTATTGTGCCGTTGAGATATTTCACCCCAATGAAGATAACCTTGTGATCGCTCTCCTCTTAGGATATTTCCTAGATAATTTCCTTTATGTCCTTGTTTTTCATATCACGATTATAGCTGCAGTTTATCTTAACTTTAACCTATTGGTAAACAGGTATTTATCAATCGGAAAATGGGGAATCTATTTCTTTTATTCTATACTTCTTGCCTGTGTTGCCGGTGTAATTAATTTTGCCCTGTTTGATTATGGAATTGACCTGATTTTCCCAAGTTTTTTCTATATATCGTGGTTTAGGATTTGGGAACTGATTCTCATTATTGCTGCATATATGGCCATTACAACAATTGTTTTTCTTCTTGGTCAATATGGGATGATGCTGATCGAGAAACAGGAAAAGACACAACATGAATTATCGGCATTAAAGGAACAGATCAATCCCCATTTCCTTTTCAATAATCTGAACACAATTTATTCCATGGCCGTAAAGGGTGATGACCGGACAAAGGATGTGGTATTGCAATTGTCTGATTTTTTAAGATATGTACTTTATGATACGTCAAGCGACCTGATTTCGCTCGAAAAGGAAGTCGAAATTATCAAAACCTATTTCGCACTGCAAAAAGAGCGGATCAATCCTTCGACAACAAAATTATCACTTAATATTGTTGGCAATTTCGGGGAAACCCTTGTGGCACCCTTGCTTCTTTTGCCCCTTGCCGAAAATTGCTTTAAACATGGGGTCGGAATCCATGATGGGTCGATCGCTATTGAAATCAGCTTCAAGGATGGCCAGCTCAGGTTTTTCTCGCAAAACAACATTGCCCCACGTGAAAACCCGCTTGAAAAAAAGGGTGGGATCGGATTAAAAAACCTGAGCAAGAGACTGGAAATATTGTATCCTGACCAGCATTTACTGACCACTAAAGAGGAGGGTGGTTTATACTTTGTTGAATTGATTGTTAAATTGTAATTTCCTGTATGACAATATCATGCATCATTATTGAAGACGAACCCGCAGCAAGAGACATTATAGAACATCACTTGTCGCATTGCCATGATGTACTTTTGTGCGGTTCATTTGAAGATCCGTTCCAGGCCCAGACATTTTTGGACCATAACATTATCGACCTGATGTTTTTGGACATTAACCTTCCGGGAATGTCAGGTCTGAGTTTTCTAAGGACATTGGTCAAACCGCCGCTTGTTGTCGTCACGACAGCTTATCCACAATATGCTGTGGAAGGATTTGATCTTGAAGTAGTTGATTTTCTCGTCAAACCAATTTCGTTTGAACGCTTTTGCAAATCGTTGAACAAGGTAAAGGAAAGGCTCAAATCACCGGAAGCAACGCCCATGATCCGAAAGATAACGGTCAGGGCGGACAAGCGGATCTACCAGATTGATCTGAACGAAATCCTTTTTGTGGAAGCTTGTGGTGATTATACGTCGGTTTACTGTACCGATAAAAAGCTCACAACACACGAAACGCTGAAAAACTGGGAAGAGAAACTGAATGGGTATCTTTTTGAAAAAATACACCGGTCATTTCTGATCAACCTTCAAAAAATTGACCATATCGAAGGAAATATGGCGATAATTGGCAAACACAAACTCATCGTGTCTGAAATGTACCGCGAAAAACTGATCAGCCAGCTCCTGAACAAGAACCTGTCGTTTAATGATTGAACCAGTTAATAGATTTGATTGTCAATCTTTCCTGGTGAAAATCTGAATTGTTCCCGATATAAAGTCAGGAGATACCTCGATGGCCCCCTCTTTATTGGGTTTTACTTTCACACCGTTGATGGTTGCATAGGCTACAGGTCCATGGCCGTCAATATCAAGGGTAAAACGTTTCAACCGATAACGTAAATCTGCTTTTATTGGTGCCGTTGTTTTATAAAGTGCAGGTTTGATGGTCATTGTTCCACCCTTGAATTTTACGCCCATAAGGTGGTGTACGATAAAATAGGATACCTCTGCCGATGTCCAGGGAATTAAACCGCTGCTAAATGCCTGACTACGGATCACAGGGATCTCCTCAAACCAGGCTCCTGTACGCCCACCGGCATTGTTGTACAACCATTCCAGCGATCGGCGGCTGCGGCCCAGAAGTCCGGCCTCATGCTGGCCCCTGAGGATAAAGGTTGTGGCAAAAGTCCAGGGGCCAGGTTGATCTCCCTGTGAACTCGTATTGTACCGGTCGTACCCACCCATAAACCAACGTTCGTTCCATAGTTTTTCCAACTCGTTCAAAGTATTGACCGATAATGCAGATTTCGGATCGATCAGGTTCATAGCAGATGGAAGAGCCATCGTAGCATCAGGCATTAACCTGGAAAAGCTTTCAACCTTTGCTGGCGCACCGTCCATCCAGCCATTGAATTTTATTTTGTCGGCAATTTCACCGGAGATGTTACGCCTTTTTATAAGATGTCCATTATCAATCAGTTTCATTTTGGGATGGGAAAGCATTGCCTTTTTGATTTTATCGGCTTCTTTTCGCCAAAGCCCAGCTTTTGAATCTGCTTTGAGGAAACCAGCAAGGTCTGCCGCGTCATTCAGTCCTTGGATTACCCAAACCTGGTAAGCCAATTCATAGGCATCATTAAAGGTCCGCTCCCAGAATTCACGCTTGTTGTGGACCATTCCTGTCGAATCCCTGAAACCCGGATGGAGTGGCCGCTCGATCATGGCGATCAGCTTTTCCCTGTTTTCGGTAATCAGCGAGGCATCACCGGTCCAGTCAACGTAGCTCTTCATCACATGCATAAATTCACCCATTTGGTCGAACTGTTCCCTGTCGGGATCATCGAACCCACCGGCAATCATCGTGGTGCCATTGGCCAAAATCATGTTCTTCAGCATGTGGTCGAGCATCATCCTGGCCAGTTCAAATTCCCCGATATGGATCATTCCCAAAGTTGTGTTGGAACCGTCCCTTACCCACTGATTGCCATATTCGAAAACACCGGCATCCATTTTGCCATTTTCCGAAACATAAGCTGGAAGGATAAACCTGCAATTGTCATGCAGATTCTGAACGACTTCGTCTTTCGTTGTGATTTTATTTGAATTTTTCCACCTTTCAGAAATAGCTTTTTGCTCTTTACCAATCCACTTATCAACTGACGATGATTTTGTAAACATACTTTGCTCATTAGTACCAGGAATTTCAACGATCAGATAGGTTTCAATGGTCTTTTTCTCTCCCGGCATGAGCAACAATGGTCCAATTTCGATGTTATCCTTTGATTCTGAAATTCTTATAAGGTCTTTTCCTTGTATTGCCAACGCCATTGCCACTTGTGGTTGAGAGACGATCATCACTCTCTCCTTGAAAGTTGTGGACGCATTTGGAATCGATAACCGCAAACAGACGGTATCTTCAGCCACCAGATCGGCAGATTCAAGGGTGATGCTCCGTTTGAAAACCCCGTTTGTAGATTGTGGCGTGATCACTTCCCTGACTTTTATCCCACTCGCCCACCAAGTTGCCTCAACTGAAGGAATCCCATTTTCTACAGTCCAACGGGTAATTGTATTGTGGCCAAGTGCAGTAAAGGAGTAGTTTTTCATGATCACTTGGAGGGCAGAAGAGGCAAAGCCTTTATTTGGGGCATAATTAAATGCTTTCTCCTTCCGGCTGGTCTGGGCCGATTCAGTAGCATCGAAAAGCAAATAGGTGAAGGCCGGGCCAACATCAGCTTTATCGCACTGGATGACCATTTTTGCCTGGCCACTACGCAGGAGGAAGTAGTCCCTTCCAAAAAAATAGCTTTGGTCAACCAACTGACTTACCTGGGCTTGCGAAGTCAGTGAAAAAAGCAGCATTAAAACGGACAGTTTTTTCATTCCTTTTTCTAATTATAATCTGACAAAATCGGATTCAATATTTTCAATTAACTGTTGGTCCATTTTCAATTCAGCAGCATATTCCTTAAATTTATTTACAGCATTGCTGACTTTATCAATAAGTGTCTTATAATCCTGAATATCATTTCGTTGGGCAACTGTTTCCAAATCTTTGCTGCTGATATTTTCATTTTTACCATTTATTGTCATTGAATGTCTGTTTAAAAATGCAGGAGCAGAAAGATCAACACCATAAGTCAAATCATAAGCCGTGGATAAATACCATATACCATCGGGTTTCATGCAGAAGCTGAAGTTTTTCGAATGGTCATCCACATTACGGGCAAGGACATTAAATACCATCCGCAGAAATTGTTGGCGGCTGTCCTCGTAAGGGAGGTTAAGCTTTCGTATGACCGCAAATAATTCTTCATAGCTATCACTTCCCGGCGACATGGCAGCAAGTGTTTGCGTATGTATCCGGTCATTACCAACACGGTCAAACCGACGGGTAAGAAAATGGGTGGCATTTCCATATGAACGCAATTCGGATGGCATCATACTTATTCCAGCTTCCAAAGCGATCCGATAATAAACATATTCCAACTTTGCAAAAGGATAGGATGAATTATCATCATATTTAAGGATATAATGCTCGAAGCCTTCAGGAATATTTCCCTGCCCTGATATTACTTCTCCTGTAGCCTTATTCACCGCGACAATTGCCTTCGGACGTTTACCTCCAGGAGACGAACTTATTTTGATCAAATCCTGCCACAAAATAGAATTTTCAGCATTTAATACAGTTGTTTCCCGTTCATTCAATACTAGTTTGGCAAATTCATAGAGATGCTCAATATCAACCGAAAAAACCGAGCCGTTACCTAATTTCTGAGCCGGTTCATATTCCAGGGCACCCATTGCACGACTACCAATAAACGAAAGATGATCCACAGGAGTTACATCCTTTGCAGAAATGTGATTATCCCTCAGCCATGCCTTGAAAAGTGAATGACCCCATTTGTCAGGTAATGAATCTGCAATCATCGGCGGAAGACCCATATACAATTTATCTTTATCACCAGTCCAGGGTAAATGCTTCCTGCTACGGTTGGAATTGATGGACATCGTCAGAGGAGAAATCTCCAGGCCCCGATCCAGGAATTTCGGCTCATATTCAAAAAAAGAAACTTCTGATTTTTTATCCCACGAAAGGTATCCTACCGACATTCCCCATAGCTTCACTATGACCCCATTCGTTTCCATAATTACTTTTGCTTTTGCTGTTTCATAAATAATGCTCGTGGACTTTCAGGCAGTTCGGGCAACAGTTTCTCAATTTCCTCAAGGAATTCGATGGCACGCAATAATTTGATAAACGTTGCCATTGTAAGCCCCGTTGAAGAACCGTTCTCAAAAGAGCTGATTGTAAATACACTCAATCCTGATTTCGCTGAAACTTCCTTTTGAGTAAATCCCATTCTTTTGCGATAGTCGCTGTACCTTTTCCCCAACTGTCGAATCAGATCACTGCCCGACTGTGCGTATAGTTCATCATACATATTCAGAAATATTTTTACAAATATAGATATATCTATAATATTTGAAATATAATAGAAATAAAATAGATATATCTATAGTGTTATTTGAAATTTCTTGCCGTATCGATCATCATTTTCAGGTTTCCTGAAGGGGTAGTTGGAGGGATAGCGCATCCGGCATTCAGGATAAAGCGGTTCGAATTTTTGTATGCTGTCAATAACTCAAGGGTAGTTGTCCTGACAAGATCTTCAGTTCCAAGTGCCAGAACACCGCTTGGGTCGATGTTCCCGATAAGGGTGGTTTTATCCTGAAAAGTTTCAAGAATCTTGGTAATGTCCGTTTTGTAATCGAGTTCAAGCGCATCGGCACCGGTTAAAAGCATTGAATCCAAAATTACTTCTGTATTGCCACAGATGTGCAGGGTATAAGCCAATCCAGCCTTATGTGCTTCATCCACAATCCTTTTTTCATACGGTAGGGCGTACTTCACATACATTTCGGGTGAAATCATTTCGGGACCTGCCACGCTATCGCCATTTGAAACCATATCGCAGCCTGTTTGCGCCATCAACCTGATAAATTGGGAGGTGGCATCTGTACAATATTCGAGCAAGGCTTCGATCTGATCGTCGGTTCCGATCATTAAGTCGAGCATCCAGTTTTGGGCACCGCGCATCATACTTGCAAGCGAGAATGGCGATTGGTCGCAGTTTCCACGAATATACAACTCGTCCTTATAGTATTCTTTCAACAAACGCACCGATTCGAGCCAAATTTGAATATATTTGTAATTCTCTATATTTGAGAGCTTTAGATTAAATACATCTTCAAGGTTTTCCAAGTTGCCATGGTGGGTACGTGCAGCTTCGAAAACCGGAAAATCGACCGGGACACCAACTGCACCGGCTAGGGTTACAGTGTCGATATCTACCAGAATTCCATCGAAACCGTATTTATCGACCGAGGAGATGAAACATTCGGCAATCACTTTGGGATCGTTGCGGAATTGCTCCATCGTAACGCCATGTTCACGGGCAGCCATCATAAAGTTGTGGAGCATAATTGGGGTCTTGTCGGGCTGCAATCCTTTCAAAGCAGCATTGATTCTTTCAAATCCGTTCATATTGAATAAGTTATTTAATGTTTGTATTTTGATATCTACCAAATTCATTGACGAGTTCTGAAACTCTTTTCACTCTCCTTTCAAGTCCATTTGGAGGTACCTGATCCGCAACCCCGAGTACAAACTGTGGATTGGTTACCATGATGGAAAGCACGTGTTTGATGTGCCGCTCAAATTCTTCATCGCTTACACAATCGGTGAAATAGGAACCGGGAATACCGCCCCAGAAGATGCTCTTTGAATCGTGGGCAATTTCTGCAATCTCTTCAAATTTCAGGTCCCCTACCGGAAAAGGAGTTAATGCCTCAAGCACCGAAAACCCAACAGCGGCTTCCTCTTTAAGGAGACCACCCAATGTTCCATCGATGTGGATAAAGGAATATTTTCCGGCAGTGGCAATCTTTTGCGTCCATTCACTCTGATAATCTTTCATATACATTTCAAAGAAATCGGGACCTACCATTTCGGATGAGAGGTTTTCGGGGATCATCAGCACTTCCGCCGGACTATCGACTGCGATTTGCGCCGCCTGATCAAAAACTGTTTTCATGGCATCGAGCAGGTCCTTAAATTCATCGGGAGCTGTCATGGCAGCCATGGTTACGGCAACAACCCCCGCTTCAAGGGCCAACAGGTGCATAAAAGGGCTTTTGGGCAGGTAACACAAAACAACTCCCTGATCGCCAACCTGCTTCAGGCGTTGGTAGGCATATTCATAATCGGGCTCAAAACAGACATTCGTATAAATATACTTCATGATTGGAATGTCGGCTTCCGATTTCATAAAATGTTCAATCGGCCCATCGGAAAAAGAGGTCGGGATGTATTCCCAACATTCACGCACCGAACCAATGGGTGTACCAATTTCCTTATAATGCCTTGGGCCTTCGTCCCATTCTTTGACGTCACAGTTTTGGTAAATTTGTTTGTACGGGAAATAGCCTTGCAGATAAAACCCAACTCCCAATTCGCGGTGCCAGGTGATATAATCATCGGAAGAGATAAAATCATTCGGTTTTAACCCTCGTTTAATCAATGAATTTGCCCAATAATCAAGGTCACCGCACCAGGGAACCTGGTCGGGTTGCTCTCCTTTAAGGATGGTGAGAATTCTTTCCCTTGGCGTCATAAGTGGTTTTGAATTAATTTTCATCTAATTATCTTGCAAGACTCTACACATATAACTATCTCGTTTACAAGTAAATAATGTTTGTGCCAAGTCCCCATTTTTTGGGTCTATTCCCTTTAATATACTTTAAAATATCCTCCGTATTTGCCAGGTTCGCCAAAACATTGCCGCACCAAAAATCTGTAATTTCTTCACCTGAAAATTTAAATATAAGAAGGTGTTCTGATTTACCTATACCACCTGTAAAATAAGCAATGAGTGCAATATTGTCAGCTAATCCAAAATAGATCAATTGTCTTGTTGGTAAATCATCTCCAACATCGCATCCGATTTGCCATTTTTCATTTGAGTTTGCAATTGAAAATTTGTCTTCAGTTACACCTTTTAAGAAGTCAACTAAAAAATCAGGAATGTCACTGACTTTTCTATAAGTTATTAAATCAGTCCTTTCAATGTCTGCAAGTAACGTATCCAAATTCTGATGCGTCAGAATAACTAGAGTGTCAATTTTATATGAACCTCGTACATTTGTTAAACCTTTTATCGTACTGATCCTTTTGGATATCACCTTTTTATCCTGTGAAGTCGAGATATTACAGGAGATAAATAATTCTAAAAACACCAATAACAATATACTTGACGTCGCCCTCATAATTGTAAGGCCATTATAATACTTGCGATTTATTAATACAACACCTCCTTTTCGATCTGCTCTAACGTTTTGCCCTTTGTTTCGATGATGTTCTTTTTCAGGTAAACAAAACCGATAAAAGTCAAAACTGCCAGAAAGATAAAGGCATAGCTCATCCCCATCTGCTGTGCGGCCTGGGTGGTGCCAAAGAACCCGATCGCCAACGGAAAGAGAAAGTTGAGCCCTGCACTGATCACCCAATTTGCAAATGAACCGATGGATGCGCCCCTCGACCGGATTACATTCGGAAACATCTCGGATAGCAGCACCCAGATTACAACACCTTGTGATGCAGCAAAGAAAGCGATATAGGCAACCAACAGGCCAACCAACCAGTAACCCTGTATATTCCCGGTCAATAGTCCGTAACCGAATAAGCCCAGAACCACCACCATACCCAATTGTCCGACCATCAAAAGTTTCTTTCGTCCTACTTTGTCGATGATGGTCATTGCCAACAAGGTAAATATCAAATTGGTAACACCCAGAATCACACTTTGTGCCATAGAGGTATCGTTCGAAAAACCGGCAATACTAAATATCTGGGAAGAGTAGTAAAACACTACACCGATGCCAGTTAACTGACTGAAAATCCCGACAAAGATCCCTATGAAAATGATCTTTTTGTAGGGACGTTTGAATACATTGATCCTTTTGCCAAGGTTTTCTATATGGATTGATTCCTGTATCTCTTTGATTGTCTGTTCAGTATCAATTTCGTGCATCGACAGTGCTTCAATGGTTCTTCTGGCCTCGTCGAGCATCCCTTTTTTGACCAGCCAACGGGGACTTCTTCTGATCGTAAGAAGCATCAGGAAAAAGATCACTGCGGGAATGGCGCCACTGAAAAGCATCCAACGCCAGTTCTGGTCACCAATATTGATCAGCAAATAGTTGGATATTAACGACATCAGGATGCCAGTCACAATGGCCAACTGGAAAGTACCCGCCAACAATCCCCTGTGTTTGGGAGGGGAAATTTCGGAGAGGTAAACCGGACAAAGTACCGATGCACCACCGATGGCCAAACCACCGATAAACCTGAATATTATAAATACTTGAATATCAGTGGCCAATCCGCAACCCACCGAAGAAGCAAAAAACAGTATTGCCAAAAGCTGCAATAATCTTTTTGCCCCATAAATATCCCCTGGTTTGCCTATCAGGAATGTTCCGATGATACATCCTACCAAAGCTGAACTTACCGTCCAGCCCTGAATGGCAGGGGTCAACTGAAAATACTTCACAAGGTTGAGCATTGCCCCATTGATGATCACTGTGTCGTAGCCAAATAGCAGGCCGCCCAGGGCTGCGGCAAAAGTGCAAAGAAGAAGGTTTCTGCTCATCTATTTTATCGTTTTGATTTTGATTGTTTCAATTGAATTGTGACCCAGATTGATTTGCAAATTGTTACCGGATGTCGACAAAGGTTTGACTGTGGCTTCAATCAATGTTGCCGTTTCTGCCTGATTTATACTTTTGAAGCATTCAAATTTGACTAGTTTATCTTTTCCTTCAAGATCGACCAACCTGACAACCGCCTCATCGCTGTCCTCTGCTTTTTTAATCGTCGAAATGAGAACATTTGGCTGGTCTGTTTTGAAGAAACTCAATGACTCGGGTAGCGACGCATTCGATAACCGGTGATCTGCCCACACTGCGATCAGTTGTTCATTGCCCTGCCGTCCAAAAGAGGCACCGTTGATCCAACC
>CAIYPA010000139.1 GCA_903927965.1 uncultured Bacteroidia bacterium
CGGGCTTTGAAAAATTCGGAACTGAGGGTCAAAGAATACTGGAATCTTGGAGGTTGTTGTTTTACCGACCAGATGAACCAGGCTGGGATCGTTTGTGGCAGGGAATATGGATGGAACCGTGCCAAAGAGGTGGAACGTGGGATCCAGAATTCACCTTATCACGAATTTTATTTCACTTCACAGTTGGAATTTTCATTTATGATCCTCGAGTATTATCGTTTTGGAAAACAGGATATTGGACTTTACATGCCTTTCGTTAAATCATCCATTCAATTTTTTGATGAGCAATACCGTATGAGGGCAAAACAAAACTTTGGAAAAGAGTTTACAGATGATGGGAAGTATATTTTTTATCCTTGCATGGCTTTGGAAACCTATTCCAGTCATGTAAAAAACCCTTCAGATGTAATTGCAGCATTGACAGTATTGACGCGTGAACTTCAGCAATTGCCAGAAAAATATATCTCCAAAGCAGAAAAGCTGAAATACAAGGAAATGGCCAGCCGGCTTCCTCAAATGCCACACCGGACCATCAAAGGGCACGAAACGATCGCCCCTGCCGAAAAGTGGGACAAGATCATCAATGTGGAGATACCCCAACTCTATCCCGTTTTTCCATGGGGTTTGTATAGCGTGGGAAGTCCTGATCTGCAATTGGTTATCGACACCTGGAATTTTGGGGTGGACAATGCCAATCAGAAAAGTTACATCAGCTGGCACCAGGACGCGATTTTTTGCGCCAGAATGGGACTAACTTCGGAAGCCGCCGCCATCACGATCAAGAAATTAAGGGATTCACAACGCCGTTATCCGACTTTCTGGGGTCCTGGTCATGACTGGGTTCCTGACCACAATTGGGGAGGAAGCGGTATGGTTGGTTTACAGGAGATGCTGATGCAAACAACCGGCAAAAAAATCTACCTCTTCCCATCGTGGCCAAAAAATTGGGACGTGAATTTCAAACTCTACGCTCCATTTAATACGACTGTTGAGGGAGTCCTGAAAAATGGAAAGTTGGAACAGTTAAAAGTTACACCGGTCGCGAGAAAAGCAGATGTACAGGTTATGCTGAATTAAGAAAAAATTTAAAAATTCTCCGTAGGAGATATATATCAATAGAAAATGCACATCATGAAAACCCATTTCCCGTAGGGAATTAACTGGTTTGTTATTAATGTCCTAACGGACAATAGGTTAATTTATTAATATTTTCTATGGTTATGGATGCCCTACGGGCAAAATCACTAATTTTATATTTATGTTATCATTAATCAAAGGTTCACTTATTCTCCTGGTAGCTATTATGCTATCAATTTCGGGTTATGCACAAACGGTCAATGCTTACACTGCCGAAAATGGCGCAATCGTTGGACGGAATACTGGCCGATACAATAACCGGCCACTTTACATCAACAATACCAATGCTTTTGTTTTGACTGGAGATCAGCCCATTGCACGGTTGGCAAAAGATCAGTACCTGTTTGGAACGTTTATGCTTGCTTTTGAACGGAAAGGAAAAGCCAAATGGTTACAGCAATGCGAAAAGATTACTTCTATCTATACAGCCGGGAAGATGACATGGGAAGTCACTGACAAGGATTTCCCAGGTCTGAAAATTAAACTTGAAGTCGTACCGATGGTTTCAACTACCGGTATGGCGATCCGTGCAAGTGCAGAGGGATGGCAATCCGGTGATCAATTGATCTGGACTTTTGGAGGGACCCAATGGCGGAAGGGGCAAAATCTTTCATGGAAACTCGATGTGATGGGCCAGCCTGAATTGCTTGCCTGGGGA
>CAIYPA010000140.1 GCA_903927965.1 uncultured Bacteroidia bacterium
CTTGTTTTTTCAACTTTGGGGCCAATGACTTTTGACCTTAACCATTTGTTTTTCTGTGCAAAATGACCAAGTCCATAAATAATCAGATCGCCGGCGACAATTCCCAAATAAACACTGGAGTAGGCATATACAAGCGGAAGCCCATGTTCAACCCTCGAAAAGGCTGCGGCCAAAATTGCTGCATCCTCATGCAGGAAGGTCATAAAAAATATGACAATGCAATGTTTTAACCACAATAGCGTAAATGCCTCAAACATAAGTATTTAGATCTAAATGAAATTCACTTGCAAATATAGTGGTTAATTGTTACAAGCATTTATTCCTCAAACATTTTTAAACAACTTTCACATTTCAACGAGTCATTGATCCCCGAAAAACCAAAACCGTTCCACTTATATGCAGCTAAACGATTTGAATTTAGGGCTTTGCCAGGATTGATAAACGAATCGCCCCGGTGCAGCACACATAATATTTTATTGTCATCTTTAGAAAGTTGGGCATCGAGCAAAGGCCAGGCCAGGCCAGAACCACGCCATCGGGCAGAAATTCCATTGTCGTTCACGCTATAAACATAAGGGCGCAAATTGATTTCCCCATCGAGGGTCGAAAAGTGTTTTTCAAGAGCGAACAAGTAGTCATTTTTTCCATCAAGCTTTCCGGAAGTAAGTGTGATGATCGACAATGGTGGGGTATTCCAGATCCTTTTTCCTTCTTGATATCCTTCCAATACGATTTTGTGATCCTTATTCTTTGAAACCGATACTGGACGGATGGTTACTTTATTGCTTATTAAATCCTTATTATTCAGATTGATAGATTTAAAATCATATGTAATTTTGCCTGAGATCTGTGGGTAAAATGAATGGGACGCGGTATGGGTTGTAATTCCATCGCAAGTAAAAGCATTGTTTTTGATATGGATATCGACCATCAAACCTTCTTTGGTTTGTGGATATTTCTGGTCGAAAAGATGGTTGCCCAACGAGAAAAATACCGGTTTTCCATCTATTAATTCAGGTTTTTGGACCACATGTGGGTGACCTCCGATGATCAGGTCCGCCCCATTTTTGACCAACCATTTGGCAATATCGCGCTGCTCCTGATTGGGCCAATCCAATAACTCGCTTCCCCAATGGATCGAAACGACCACCATTTTGGCGAGACTTCGTGCCAGACGCAACTTCTGCCTGATTTCAATGGAAGGGACCTGATTTTTTGTACTGTCCCTTGACAACACAATGTTTATCGTAATTAAGCCAACTACAACATCTTTAACCGTAAAGAATTGAGGTGAATTGTCGAGAAATACCGGAGTAATCTTGTTATACTGCAGTAAATCAATGGTTTTCGATTTTCCAGCCTCCCCAAAATCGTTGCTGTGGTTGTTTTCGAGGGTTATCACATTAAACCCCGCCTGACGAAGAAACGGAATATGAATGCTATCGATTCCAAAAACCGGGGATTGGTTGCCTGATTGTACATGGCCTGAAGGATCTCCAACTGCGCCCTCCAGGTTACCAATCACAAAATCATAAGAATTGAATTGAGATTTCAAGGTCTCCCACGGAAACGTGTGGTGTGCCTCAATTTCTGTCCTGACATTCCTTGATAGCAATATATCGCCCACGAAGATGATCCTGACACTCTTATCATCCTGCTTACAGCAAATCAGCAAGCAACAAGCCAACAAACTCAATAAGAGGTTGCTGGCATTCCTTCTGCATACTGACGTGTAATAAACGGTTTGATCCATGGTAGTAATTCTTGGTCCATTGTTTTCCCTGCCCACTCTATATCGGTCATGAGCTGTTTTGACTTAAATTCGTAATAGGAATATACCGATCCTTTTACAATCTGGTGCCTTCCGTAAAAAGGGACAACCGCGTCCCATTCCATCGGATCTCCAACAGCTGCCATTAAATAGCTCAATTCGCTGTTGCCTGCAACATCTGCGATTTTTGCGATCGGATCGGGATTTGACAATGCATAATCCTTGTTTGACAGACTGTTAAATACAAGGAAAAGATGTTCAGCGGTCCCTGCTACAAAAAGGATAGCTTTATTCTCATCGTTGTTTAGCATCAACCCTTTTCGCTCCTTTTCGGCCATAACCTGAAATTTTCGTGCCTCACTTGCAGCTTCCTTTAACCTCGTGACAATCCCATCGTAAAGTGTTTTCTTTCCCGGATGATCCGACTCGTCCATATCCGACTTGTTCGCAATCGTTTTGGAAACGTAGTTGATGGCGGTGTCAAACAGATTGGCTATTGAAGCAAAGGTATAAGGATCGGGTTCAACATAACCACGTGGTGCCCGTAACAAGATCTCCTCAAAACCACCTTCCCCACATTCTGCGGCAGTCCTTTCGTTGACAAGGATCGTGGCATGACGCAAAGTTGCCCAGGTTGCCAATCCGGTCTGCAAACGTTTGGCTTGCCAGATGCCCTTGTCTTTCAATTCATTGGTCGAGTTGACCGTATCGGCCCATTGAACGGCTATCGCATTGATCCATTGATTGTAAAGGTTATCCTTAGTATCAGGTTGTGCAGCGTTCTCCTGGTAATTCTTCTTCAGGTTGCCAATAACCTTTCGCAAGGGAGGGTATTTTTGAAAATCAGATTCCAATAGTTTTTCTGCAAAACCATTTCCCATAGCAGTGGCCAAATCCAATCCTGATGGAAGCCACCGTTCACCGGAGGGTCCTGTTACCCTGATTTCGGTTGGAAGATCAGGATGGTAAACAGTTGAATACAATACCTCGTTGTCGAACCCCCACGACAATGGGAAAACCGACAAATCCTTTACCGGATTTTGACAATATTTTGGAAGGCTGTTTTTAAAATTTCCCCATACCAAAGGCGATCTTGAAGGTGAAATAAATCCAGTATAGCTTTTTATCCATTTTTCGGCACCTGTTTTTATTTCAGCTGGAAGTAAATTCAACTCTTTGACTGCGTCCTGGTTTGTTTTGTAAATCGTTGTGAAATAGCGGAATGCCTTAAAATAAATCCCCATCTCCGGCGAGGAAGTATAATGTCCGCGAGGTTTGAGATCGGAATAGGTATATTCTTTATTGATGAGCTCTGTAAAACAATTTTGTCCCTTGTTGATCCTGGCCATCTCCGGATTTTTGGCGTTTCCAGATTTCAGGTCCAGAAGGGCTGAAAAAACCGGAACCCAGGGTGATTTGGGAACCGAACCCTTCAAATAACTATCGGCTGCTTTAACGAATTTCCAGAATTCGGGAATCGCTTCGTCACGTTCTTTCACAATAAACAATCCCTGGTAAGCTGCCCCAAACAATTCCCAGAAAATGTCGGTGGTGACAAGGTAAGGCCTGGTAGGTGAATTTCGGTCGTAACCGCCACAAGCGTAATTCTCGGTCTCGTAGAGCTTGTAAAGCTGGTCGTCCTGGTTCGGGCGGAACACCCCATAATTCTTCTGGAAAAGGTCGGTTTCCTCGACAGAATTATTGAACATCCAGGCATTCAACACATCAGCCAGTGGAACTTTTATCGGTACGTAACGCAAGGTATGCCTGCCATTTTCATTGGTCAGCCCTACAATACCTTTTCCATCGGGTACTGAGGAGGGCGTTGAGATAAAATTATAATTGGCGACCTGGGTATCTTCCTTTTTTGAGGAGAGCATATAAATCCCAATACCAGGTTTCTCTTTTTGCCAGTGGACCAGTGCCAAACCATTTGGAGTTGGGGTAATTGTGCCGGTTTTTTTCAGGGGGATATTCATCGGATTCGATTTTCCCCAATATTTTGATTCATAGGTCGCTACCATGTATTGGTCGCTCTTGTCTTCCCAGATCAACTGGTAGCCGGAGGGATGGAAAGCAATCGGTAAAGCCCAATCAGCTTCCATTTCACTTGATGCAATTCCTTCGTCATTGGCTTTTTCGACTGTTTTTTTAGGGCCAACCACCTGGTAAAAGCGATTCCCGTTTTCTGTGATCGAAACGATCCGGTAGGTCTTGTCGCCATTGTCCATCCCAAAAAAC
>CAIYPA010000141.1 GCA_903927965.1 uncultured Bacteroidia bacterium
AAAAGCACGATAGATACCGAAAGTTGAACCAATGTCAGTATCCGTCTGCCAATTTGATGCTTGCCGACCACCTTAATCTTCGTGAGGAATGAACTTGTATTGAATTTGGATAAGATGTAAATGGGTGCGATACTGTTGATTACAACAATAACCAAGGTTATCGATAAAAGGGAGAGCAACAATTTGGGATTCAACAGCCACACAGCCCTTAAGTTCCGTTCAAACAACCTGTTTGCATAGGGCAGGAAAATCCGGAACAAGACCAATGCAAGCAGGACTGAGATCAAAATACTGACAGTGACCTCAACCAGTGAAAAACGCAATAAATTTCCCAAACCTGCACCGTTGATCTTTTTGATTCCAATTTCTTTCAACTTCTTGTATTGCAATGAGATATAAAAATTTAAAAAGTTGATCACGGAAAGCAACAAGATAACGATCCCGACAGAAAGAAAGATCAATAACAAGGACAGGTTCCCAACAATATTCCCATTTCCATCCATGGGTGCGGAAAGATAAATATCGCCCAGTTTTTGAAGTCCCAGAGCTTTGATTTCAATATGGTCTTTTGGAATAAGGGCATTCATTTTCTGGGTAAGGGCTACTTGGTTGGCATTGGGCTTTAATATCAAAAAATGATTGGCAGGCTCCCAACACCTTCCATTGTTGCAATTTTGTGCCAGCCTGAAATCCTTATTCTCTGCATTGATCAGGATTTTCGCCTGTACCGATGAATGGTCGGGAAAGTCTTCAATGACTCCGGTAATGCGGCCTTTCATAAAATCCCAAATTACGATTGACTTTCCCAATGGATCTTCACCTGGAAACAGGATTTCGGCCATCGATTTGGTAATCAGGACTGCCTCGATTCCGTCAAAAGGAAGCCTGGCAGAAGCAGCAATTATTTTGACCGGGAAAATGTTGAAAAAATCGTTTGTTGTGGAAATCAATCCCCTGAACTTTGTGAAATTCTTATCACTTTTTGCGGAAATATCCATGTCGCTTATCTGTTTCATTTGACAAGCCGCCCCAATTTCGGGATATTTTTCCTTAAAATCCTGGTTTAATGTCATATCCAGGTTGCAATTGTTTTCCTTTGGATCAAAGACCCTGACTATATTTTCAGAATTTGGGAAGCAGTTGTCCATCGACAATTCGTTGTAGATGAACAAAGCAATAAAAATAGAGACAGCAAACCCGACCGAAAAACCGCTAATGCTTAAAAAGCTATAAAGCCTTTGCCGCTTCAGGTTCCTGATGACCAATTTGATGTTGTGTAAAACCATTTAAAAACTTATTACATTTGTTGTATTAAAACGAGTTATTATGGAAACAATATACCGCCTGAAGGCCAGCGAATTAAACATGCAATTCATTGATTCAGTAAAGCAACTGTTCAAAGATGAGGAAATCGTCCTTTCGATAGTACCTGCGCATAAAAGCTCTGAAAAAAAGGTCAAATATGCTACCCGGTTACTTGACTCCATCAAAAGAATTGAGGAAGGAAAAGTTAAAATTCTATCGGGGAAAGAATTTGAAGAGTTGACCGCAATGGTGTAAATGAAGGAATTGGTAAACCTGAACCATTGAAGCACCACCTGAAGGGATATTGGTCGCGAAGGATACAAGATGAGCATCGTCTTGTCTATAAGATTGAAAATGATATTATCATTATTGCTCAGTGCAAAGGGCATTATTAATATTAAGTTTAAACCTATACTCTGTTTTGTTCCCATTGTTTTTCTATTGTTTTTCTTCATCAGCATTAAATACACTCTATTCATACCTTAGAGCTTCGACTGGATTTCGTGCCGCTGCCCTCCAACTTTTCCAACCAACAGTCATTAAGGCAATTGCATAAGTTATCAATGGGCCAATTGTGAATGCCCATAAAGGCATTGGCGTATGAAAGTTGAACCTCGCCAAAAACATCCTACCCAGAAAATAGGCGACAGGTACCGCAAGAACAAAGGCAACCGTCACCCATTTCGTATAGTTGGCAAGCAACAGACGTACAATTGATTGAATCGTTGCACCGTTGGTTTTCCTGATTCCGATCTCCTTGGTCCTGCTTTCTGCTGTAAAGGAGGCAAGACCAAAGAAACCAAGGCAGGCCAGTAAAAGCGCAACAATAAACGCCAGTCCGGCCAGATTTGTCGGCAGGCTCAATTGGGTATAAGATGGCAGGTCGCGGAACAGAGTTGGCTGAAACAGTGCCTCAGAATCAACATGCTGAACCACTTGTTTAATTTTATCCGTCAGTCCGGCAAAGCTTCCGGTACTGTATTTTATCAACAAAATTGGTTTTTCAGGGGAATTGATGCGCATCAAAGTGGGCACGATAGGGCCAGCCAGGTCGATTGCATGGAAATCTTTAAAAGTTCCAATAATCGTCCCTTTTTTCCCGTCGATTGTAATGACCGAACCCACAGCATTTTTAATGTTCATAACATGAACAGCCACATCATTGACCAAATAAGAGGCGGAATCGGCTGAAAAGGCGGGGTTAAAAAATCTTCCTTCTGTCAGCTTAACATCCACAGTTTTGTTGTAATCAAAATCAACGTTGACGCACCAGAAAAGGGGCATTTGGGCAACATCCTTCCCTTCCCAGTTCACCTCGCTTGTGGGCCGGGTTCCCCGTGTGGGAATGCAGTTGGTCGCACTGACCGCACTAATTCCGGGTATAGCAAGCAAATCTGTCTTTACACTTTCGAGGTGCTTTTGAATATTTTGGGAATTGTCAAGCACGATGACCTTATCCTTATCAACACCCACGTTGTAGTTTTCCATGTAATTGTCCTGTGTTTTGATGATCATCATCAGAATGATCATAATGATAGGGATGACAAATTGAAAAATGATCAGGCTTTGCCGGAAGCTGCTGTAACTGTGGCTGGTGACGATTTTTCCTTTCAGCACATCGACGGGATTGGAGGAGGCAAGGTACAACGCCGGAAGCAGACCCGAAACAAGGCCGGTAAACATGGTGATTCCAATGAGAAACAGGATCATTCTGAGATCCAACAACTGAAGCTGGACATCATTATTGAACATTGTATTGAATCCAGGCAACGACATATTGACCAGAATAACCGCAGTTAACAGGCTTAATAACACCACAATAAATATCTCTCCCAGAAATTGCAGGACGATCATTGACCTGTCGGACCCAACCACCTTTTTGATGCCGGCTTCGCGATACCTCCTGATATTTAAAGCAATAGCAAGATTGATGAAATTAAAACAGGCAATCAGAAGAATGGCCAAACCAATGGCTCCGACCATGGTCACATTTTGCATCTCTTTCCAGATCCGTTTCCCTCCTGCATACCCGTAAAGTACTTTTTCTTTCAATGGGAACAGAAATAGTTCCTGATTCAGGGTCGTCTCCTGTTTACTGATCAGGTTTTTGATTTTATCCACAACTGACTTGCAATCAATTCCATCTCTTAAAAGAACCCATGTTTGACAAGCAGTTGCTCCATTTTCATTGGCCCATTTGTTGGCTGCCAGGAATTTTGCAAAGGGGATCACAAAATCGAATTGCAGGGTTGACTGCCTGGGGACTTTCCGGAATAAGCCAGCAACTTTGTAAATTTCAGTTTTTCCTTCCTTTTTCAGCACCACGGACTTTCCAACACAGTCGTTGCTCCCAAAGAACCTGAGGGCCATGGGTTCGGAAATCAGGATGGAATTCACATCTATCAACTGTTTACCACTGTTCTGAACCAATGGAAAGGAAAACAAATCGAAGAAGTTGTCATCAGCATAAAATCCAGTTTCTGTAAATTCCTTCTCCCCGTTTGCAAAAGAAAAATTGCATCCGGCCACCCTTGTCATGGCTTCTATTTCAGGGGCTTGTACTTTCAACTGATCCGCAAGTGAGGCTGAAAGGTATTGTTTGGGGAAACGGTCACCATTGAAAAAGGTAACCCAGGTTTCAGTTGAATAGAGCCTGTCGTAGTTTATATGAAACTTGTCGAAGCTCAGTACATTGAGAATAAAAAGGAGTGCAATCAATGCACAAGTCAGTCCAAAAGTAAGACAAACGTAATTGAGCAGACTATAGGTCTTGTTGCGCCACAAGTAGCGAAAAGCAATCGTGAAAAAATTCCTGAACATATCCAATCAGTTTATACAAATTTCATTTTAATATCAATTTTCACCAAGCAAGGTAATCAATTTCAATGGCCTTTCGCCTTTTTCCTGTCTCCATTTTCCATTCTCCGTTTTCCGGTCTCCTTTCTCCCCACTCCAGACCCCAAGCCTTCTAAACCATGCTCCCTGCCCTTTTCTCCCTACTATTCGTACCTTAGTGCTTCGACCGGATTTCTGGATGCCGCCTTGTAACTGATCAAAAAAGTCGCAAGCAAAGCCATCAAGGTATGGATAAGGAATGGGATCAGCAATAGGTAAAATCCGATCTGAATCCTGTTGGCATAGTTGTCAAGCCAGTATTGACCAATCAGCCAGGCAATTGGCAATGCGAACAATGCAGAAATTGCTATTCGCAGGAATACGTTTCCTGACAACAATACTACGACCGATCCTGTTGTGCTTCCTGCCACTTTGCGAATTCCAATTTCCTTGATCCTACGGGAAATTGCGAACGAATGGATGGCGAAAAGCCCAAGGATGGCAACAACCAGCGACAAAAGCGTACTTGTAAAAATGATTTGTGACAAGGTTTTTTCACTGTTGAACTTTGAAAGGTAAATATCATCGCACCAGGTTGTATTCAGGAGGAATTCAGGATCAAACTGACGAAACACGGGAAGGATTATTTGTGAGGCCTTTGATTTATTGACTGTTGCATCAAACCGGATGTAAATATTCTGTGGATTATTATTGTAACAGGTCAATGCGATTGGTTGAATTTTTTGGGCCGGAGAATTGTAGTAGAAATTCTTTACCACGCCGATGACCTCCATGGGATCATCAAACATCACCACCTTTTCACCAATTGGATTTTGAAAGGCCAGCATTTTTACGGCCTCTTCGTTCAACACAACATACTTCTTGTTCTGGGGATCATTCTCCCTGAAGAAATTTCCAGTCAAAAGGTTAAATTGCATCAGTTCGCACAGCCCTGGAAGTACCCGATATTCGTTGATCGATTGAAAGTTCTTGGAAGCCCCTCCAAAACGGTAAATACCCTGTCCACTGGTGCCGCCGCCGACCACATGCTGTGACGAACTGACCCTTTCGACTCCGGGTATTTTCTCCAGGCTCTGTTTTAAAGCTTCATAGTGCTTGGTTATCTGATTATTGGCTTGAAAAATAACCATGACATTGTTCGGATTAAATCCTGCAGGAATACTTTGAAGGTAACTGGATTGTCTGTTTACGATCAACAAAACTGCGATCAGGACAATGGTTATAACCGACTGGAAAACAACAATGAAGCCTGTAAAATTCTTTTTTGACTGGTTTGAGACCGATTTTTTAAAGATTTCGATGGTCTTGAAGCGGCTCAGGTAAAAAGCCGGATAACTGGCGGAGAGCAGGATGGTGAAAATCATCAATATAACCGTAGCGCAAATAAACATAGGATGATAAAAAAGGGTTGGCTCCAGATTGATTTTGATCAGCGATGAAAA
>CAIYPA010000142.1 GCA_903927965.1 uncultured Bacteroidia bacterium
GTTGCACGTGACGAGTTTCCACAATATGATGTGACCGTCCGGGGTGCGGTTTCCATCGGTCGTAGGCTTATGGATTCGCTGGCAGAACTCGTGAAGATTGAAGCGAAATCCATTGGAGTTGGTCAGTATCAGCACGATGTGGACCAGAAACTTTTACAGAAAGGACTCGATACTGTTGTTGAATCGTGTGTCAACCTTGTTGGGGTCAATGTCAATACTGCAAGCAGCCATTTGCTAAATTTTGTATCGGGTTTGGGTCCATTGTTGGCACAGAACATTGTGGAGTACCGGAAAGAAAACGGCCCTTTTGCATCACGGTCGGAATTGAAGAAAGTCCCCCGAATGGGGCCAAAAGCTTTTGAACAATGTGCCGGTTTCCTTCGGATCCCAGGAGGTGTCAATCCCCTTGATAACTCGGCTGTCCATCCCGAAAGGTATCCCCTTGTCAGCAAAATTGCTGCTGACAAACATTGCAAGGTAGAGGAGCTGATCGGATCGGAAAAGCTGAAATCGGAAATCAATGTTGAACGTTATGTCAGTGAGGATGTTGGGTTACCGACATTAAATGATATCCTAACCGAACTGGCAAAACCCGGGCTAGACCCACGTTCCGGGATCAAAGTTTTTGAATTTGCCGATGGGATTTTTTCGATGAAAGATTTGCAGGTGGGAATGGTCCTTCCCGGAATTGTTACAAACATTACCCGTTTTGGGGCTTTTGTTGATGTAGGCGTAAAGCAGGATGGATTGGTACACATCAGCGAACTCGCAAACAAATACATTAGTGACCCTGCGGAGGTGGTGAAATTGCATCAGCATGTAAAGGTAAAAGTACTTGAGGTGGATATTCCAAGGAAGAGGATTGCCTTTTCGATGAAGCAGGCGGAATAATGTCCAAATTATTTAATGCTCAATATTTTTAGTTCTGGAATTCTTTCAAAATCCTTTAGGTTGAATGTTGCTATTGTTAAGCCGTTTACAATGGCTGTTGAGGCTATTAGTATGTCCTGTAAACCAATAATCTTGTTGCTTTTTCTTAGTGTTTGGATTATTTCTGTAGCCTTATCAATTTCCAATTCAGTAAGTGGCAAAATTGTCAATTTTTCAAAAACGGAATTCCAAAAATCCTTTTAACCTTTTGCTATTCCTACGCCAATCTCAAGCTTTGTTATAACAGAAATTGAAAATTCAAACTGATCTGATAATTTGGCAAGTAATGTGTTCTCTTTCTTTTGTTTGCGAAAATAATCAATAAATAACGATGTGTCTATACAGATAATTTCTTTGTCCATTTCTTAAATTGCATTCTTAAATTCTTGTAATCTTCATATTCTTCATCAGTCATAACTGGTCCGGAGAGCAATAGCTGTTTCAAATTTAAGTGCGTAGTTCCAGATTTGGATGTTAATTCTTTATCCAATTGACTTTTAACAACCAATTTTTCATTGTATGGTAATCCTTTTACCAAACCAATTATCTCAGCCAAGCCGAACTTCATTTTCAATTCCATAACCATCTTTTTCACAAATGTACAAAAATTTGAAATCTTATATTCTTGACTCAAAAAAAGCCTTCACCATTTTCAGGTGAAAGCTTTCGCGAATTGTTGTTGTAAGGAACAATTGCAGACTATTCTTCGGTTTTTTTATCCAAAACAAGGATCGAATTGACTACGATCTCTGACACAAAATGGGTTTCGCCGTTTTTGTCTTCATAGGACCGGTTGGTCAGCTTCCCTTCCACAGCGATTTCTGTCCCCTTCTTCAAGTATTTTTCGGTAATTTCAGCTTGTTTTCCCCAGGCGACCAATTTGTGCCAGGTGGTTTCCGATTTATTGTTCCCATCGTGGTCGCGATAGGATTCGTTGGTTGCAAGGGAGAAATTGGCCATTGATTTTTCGCTGTCCAACTTTCTCATTTTCGGGTTGTCTCCCAAATGGCCGATAAGCCTGACACTGTTTCTCAAGACATTCATGGTTTTAATTTTTAAGATATTAATATAAAGAATTAATGGGTTGAAGTTATCCCTGTCTTTCGGTTTTAGTCGGAAAAAAAACGGATGATTTCGTTTAAATCCGAAAATAAACGACTGAATCCGTTTATATTCGGATATTTTTTTGTATATTAGTGAATTAGTAAAACCCATTGTATTTCATAGGATTTAATAAAATTTAGCGGTTTAACCTCCTATATGTAAAGCTATGAATAACCGTAAGTGCCTTGAATGTGATGGACCTTTGTTGGGCCGCTCTGACCAGAAATTCTGCAACGACCAGTGCCGGAGTTCCTATAATAACCGGCTATCGGTCCAATCAACTTTTGTAATCAGGATCATCAACCGGATCCTTAAAAAGAACTACACGATCCTATCGTCACTCAATTCGGGGAAAAAAGCGCTTGTCAACAAAAGTGATCTGCAGAAGAAAGGTTACCGCTTCGATTATTATACAGGGACACACCTGAACACAAAAAATCACCTTTATTATTATTGTTATGATCAGGGATTTACTGAGTTGGAGAACAACAAAGTTATGCTGGTTTGCAAGGATCTGAACGGTGACCTGACCGGAATGCGGTTCGAATACCATGATGGTAAAAAATTAATTGCAAAAGTATAGGATGTTCAAAAACACGACCTGATCGTTGTACTCCAAGGACTGCCTGATTCACAATTTCATATTAATTTATCGTTTTTCATCACTGTTTATCCTGGAAATTTAGGGCACCAGTTAAGAATAATTGATTTATTGGTCTATATTTGTGGTCTATTTTTATTCATTCTTAATAAGAATTGCAGTGCGTCTGTCGGAAGTTGAAGAAAATAAGCGGGTTGTGATCACCAAAGTACTTGGGCATGGATCTTTTCGGCGCAGAATTTCAGAAATGGGTTTCGTTGCTGGTAAGGAAGTGGTTGTGCTAAAAAATGCCCCACTTCGCGATCCAGTTGAATACCAGTTGCTCGGTTACAATGTTTCGTTACGACGGGCAGAAGCCTATCTGATTGAAGTGATTACCCATGAAGAAGCCTTGGACCATAGCTCGGTCAATTTCGATGGCGTCATTGATATGGAGGAGCTTAAAACCTCCGCACACAACAAAGGAAAAATGATCCATGTCGCTTTGGCAGGAAATCCCAACTGCGGCAAGACAACACTTTTCAACAGGGTCACCAATTCCAAAGAACATGTGGGTAATTACAGTGGGGTGACGGTAGATGCAAAAATTGCCACCTTTGATCGCAAGGGATATACATTCAAATTGGTCGATCTTCCTGGAACGTATTCATTGACAACATTTTCGCCTGAGGAACTCTATACAAGGAATTATATTATCGAAGAAACACCGGACATCATCCTGAATGTGGTGGATGGGACCAACCTTGAAAGGAACATGTTCCTGACCACACAATTGATCGACATGGATATCAAAGTTGTGGTCGCCTTGAACATGTACGATGACATGGTTTCTGGAGGTGCCAACCTGGATGCCGGAACCTTGGGGCAATTGCTTGGGATTCCGATTATTCCCACAATGGCCAGTAAAGGGGTAGGGCTTGACGAACTCTTTGATGAAATCATTGAAGTTTATGAAGACCGGAATCCTGTTGTCCGCCATATCCACATCAACTATGGTGAAGAGCTCGAAAGGTCAATTAAGGCCATCCGAAAGGAAATACGCAAGGATAAACCCATTATTGCAAAACTATCATCAAGGTATCTGGCAATCAGGCTTTTGGAAAAAGATTCAGAAGCTTTGAAAACTTTAACTTCTTCGCCAAACTTTCATAAAATACAGGAGATTACCAAAACTGAGATCGCAAGATTGGAATCCAGGCTTGAGGATGAGAGTTCGCACCTGATAACCGATGCGAAATTCGGTTTTATTGCCGGTGCCTTAAAGGAGACCTTTGTTCCTGGAATTCAATGGAGGTACGCGATTACTGGTAAGATTGACCATCTTATGACCCATCGGTTTTGGGGATTTCCGATCTTCCTTTTGTTCATGTTTTTGACTTTTTTTGCGACTTTCAGGTTAGGGGCATTTCCGATGCACTGGATCAGCGAAGGGGTCAGCCTGATTTCAGAATTAATTAAAAGTGTGATACCTGCCGGGATGTTGAAAGACCTGATTACCGACGGGATCATCAATGGTCTGGGCAGTATCATCGTGTTTTTACCCAATATTCTGATCTTGTTCTTCTTTACCTCCCTTATGGAAGATACCGGCTACATGGCACGTGCAGCTTTCATCATGGATAAGCTGATGCACAAGATTGGTTTGCATGGCCGCTCCTTTATCCCGATGGTGATGGGATTCGGGTGCAATGTGCCTGCCATCATGGCCACCCGTACAATCCGCAACCCGCGTGATCGGCTCCTGACGATGCTGATTATCCCGTTTATGTCGTGTTCGGCACGTTTGCCAGTCTATATTGTGTTGATTTCTGCCTTTTTTAAGGATTATCCTGCCCTGGTTTTAATGGGATTGTACCTTTTGGGAATTACACTTGCCATTGTGATGGCCAAGACCTTAAACCGTACCATTTTCAAAAGAAAGGAGACCCCTTTTGTCATGGAGCTTCCTCCATACAGGATGCCCGTACTAAGAAATACACTGTTGCACATGTGGGATAAGGCAAGTCAATATTTCAAAAAAATAGGTGGGACTATTCTTGTAGCGGTCATTATTATCTGGGCCCTTGAGTATTTTCCAAGGCATGAGCAAAATACATATCAAGATCTTAAAAACCCATCCTCGAAAGATTCGGTTGCGATGCTGAATCAGTCCCAAATCGAAAATTCCTATCTTGGAATGTTGGGCCGTGCCATTGAGCCTATAATGAGTCCTTTGGGTTTCGACTGGCGGATGGGGATCTGCCTCATAGCTGGAATTCCTGCAAAAGAAATTGTGGTCAGTACAATGGGCGTTTTATATGTATCAGGAAGGGATGATCACAAAAACTCCGAAATACTACCTGATATTTTGAAATCGGAAGAGTACCATGTGGGTCCGAAGGTTGGGGAAAAAGTATTCAACCAGGCAGTAGCCCTATCTTTTCTGGTTTTCGTTTTGCTCTATTTTCCGTGTATTGCCGTAATCGCAACGATTAAGAGGGAATCGGGAAGTTGGAAATGGGCCTTGTTCACAGTCTTTTATACAACAGCTTTCGCATGGATAGCGGCATTCGTTACTTATCATCTTATGTTGTTTTTTATTCAATAAATTTTATGGATTTACAGGTAATCATAACATGGATTGTCATTGCCGGAGCTGTAATCGTAATGACGTTCAATTTTATAAAATCACTCAAAGCTTTCAAAAAGGCCGATGATTGCAACGGTTGCGGGAAATCTTGCGAAGGATGCCCCGTTGCCCCAGGGGCCAAAATTAAGGGCAGATAAAATTATCTGCCCTTAATAAGTATTTACAATACAGTTATTTACTATTTTAGTCGGAGTTCGAGTATTTTTGCAACATCGGCAATCGAGATAATTCCCCGCTCTCCAATTGATTTGATCCCCCGTGCTTCAAAGCGTTCAACAATTTTCGGAATAATGTCGCTCCCAACACCGTAATCGGCCAACTTTGTCTTAACCCCTACCGATTCGAAGAAACTCACTGTTTTCTCAATAGTTGCATCAATTCGTTCATCATCGCTACCCTCTGTAATTTTCCAGACTCTTTCACCATACTGGAGTATCTTTGCTTTTTTGTCTTCACGTTTCAGGTTCATAATCCCCGGAAGGATAATGCACAAGGTCCGGCCATGGTCGATCCCATGAAAAGCGGTCAATTCATGCCCAATTGTATGTGTGGCCCAATCCTGTGGCACGCCGACACCGATCAATCCATTCAATGCCATGGTTGCGGCCCACATGAAATTGGCTGCGGATTCATAATCTGTCCTGTTGGCGAGAACTTTTGGACCTTCTTCGATCAGGGTGGTCAGGATCGATTCTGCAAACCGGTCCTGAATTGGTGAATTAACCGGATAAGTCAGGTATTGCTCCATCACATGGACAAAAGCGTCCACAATCCCATTGGCAACCTGTTTCTCAGGAAGTGAAAATACGACCAAAGGATCAAGGATGGAGAATTTAGGCAAAACAAAATCAGAACCAAATGCAAGCTTTTCTTTTGTTTCCCAACGTGTTACAACTGAATTCCCGTTCATCTCCGATCCTGTGGCTGGTAGTGTCAGGACTGTTCCGATTGGTAGGGCCGCTTCAACATTGATCTCATTGCGTCGTGTTAAAATATCCCATGGGTCAGATCCTTCCCAAAGTGTGGCCGCAGCAATAAATTTTGTGCCATCCAGGACAGAACCACCACCCACAGCCAACAAGAAATCGATCTTGTTTGCTTTAACAATTTGTACTGCCTTCATCAATGTCTCATAATGTGGATTGGCCTCTATACCACTGAATTCGGTCACATCAAAACCTGTCAATGCTGTTTTGACCTGGTCGTAAATCCCATTTTTTTTGATGCTTCCGCCACCGTAAGTCATCATCACTTTAGCCCCCTTTGGGACCAAATTCGTAAGTTTCGCGATTTCGCCTTTCCCAAAAACAATCTTTACGGGATTAAAAAATTCAAAATTATTCATGTTATTTATTTTAAAGCAATTTTATTAATTCTTGTATTTATGCTAATGTATTGAAATTTAATTATTTGCTTATCCTATATTTCTAATTTCATTCTCCTTGTGGCAACCTTTCTTTGCGGCGCAGGCATTATTTCCAGTTTCAAAGATCTTTTCTGATTGCGCCGCCCGGGAAGGACTTTATCTTTTTCTACCAATATTTCGCACCTATGGTGCTTTTGAAAAAAAGCAAAGATTTAAGAATCAGGAAATCCATCAACTTAATTCATTCATTCTTTAATTTTTTCATTCCTTCATTCCTTAATTCCTTCATTCTTTAATTTTTTAATTCCTTCATCCCTTCATTTAATTCCCCAGCGTAGCGACCATAACCGCCTTGATCGTGTGCATGCGGTTTTCAGCCTGGTCGAAGACAATGGATGCCTCACTTTCAAATACCTCATCGGTTACCTCCATTGACTCAAGTCCAAATTTCTGATAGATCGCTTCCCCGATTTTGGTGTTCCTGTCGTGATTGGCCGGTAAGCAATGAAGGAATTTCACGGATGGGTTTCCGGTCATCTCCATCACTTTGTTGTTGACCTGATAAGGAAGGAGCAATTTTATCCTATCGGCCCACACCTCATTGGGTTCTCCCATCGAGACCCAAACATCGGTGTATAAAAAGTCACAATCTTTCACTGCCTCTTCGATGTTTTCAGTAATCATGATTTTTGCACCGCTCTCTTTGGCAATTTCCATGCACTGAACCTGCAGTTCTTCGGAAGGCTGACAGGCTTTGGGTGCTGCGGCACGAAAATCGATTCCCATTTTGGCAGCACCTACCATCAAAGAGTTGCCCATATTGTTCCTGGCATCACCAAGATAAGCGAGTTTCATCGCCGAAAAAGGCTTTTCACAGTGTTCATGCATCGTCAGCAAGTCGGCAAGAATTTGAGTGGGGTGAAATTCGTCAGTCAATCCATTCCAGACCGGTACACCAGCATATTTTGCAAGTTCCTCTACGATTGATTGTTCGTAACCACGATATTGGATGCCGTCGTACATCCTTCCAAGAACCCTGGCAGTGTCCTTCATCGATTCCTTTGCCCCGATTTGTGATCCCGAAGGAGCCAGATAGGTGACATGAGCACCCTGGTCGTAAGCAGCAACCTCGAATGCGCCCCTTGTGCGGGTGGAAGATTTTTCAAAGATCAGTGCAATATTCCGGCCAATGAGCCGTGGCTCTTCCGTTCCGGACGATTTTGCCCATTTTAATTCGGCAGCGAGTTCAAGCAAATATTCAATTTCTTTTCGCGAAAAATCGAGCAGTTTAAGGAAGTGCCTCCCATGCAGGTTGATGTTCATAACCAATGAATTTAAGATAACCGTTGATAAGAAATGTTACGTTATTAACCGATGACAAATTTAGGAGAAATAATGGTTACAAGCCATACTCCATCGTTATTTTGGAACCATACGATTTGTCTTCAAGTTTGGAGGCTTCGGTGATGATGCTTTTATCGCCCCCGTTTTTAATAAATTCCAATGCTGCAACGATTTTAGGGGCCATCGACCCTTCGGCAAAGGTTCCATTTTCAAGGTACTTCACGGTATCGTTGTAGTCGAGGAATTCAAGCTTTTCCTGCGTGGGAAGCCCAAAATCCTTGTAGATAAACGGGACATTAGTCAGGATATAAAACTCATCGGCACCCACTCCGGTCGCCAAAACCGATGAGGCAAGGTCTTTATCGATAACAGCGTCTATCGTCCTGATCTCATCTTTTGAATCATAATAAACCGGAATGCCCCCTCCGCCACAGGTAATCACAATATTCCCATCCCTTGCAAGGTCGTCGATGATTTCAAGGTTAAGAATTGATTTGGGGACTGGAGAAGGGACCACGCGCCGCCAACCCTTTTCATCTTTTTTGCCGGGCTTAAAAACCCATCCCTTATCAAGGGACATTTTTTGTGCCTGATCTTCTGTATAGTACATTCCAATCCTTTTGGTTGGGTTGCTAAATGCCTGATCATTAGGGTCAATCTCGACCATTCCAACGATTGTGATCACATTTTTCCGGATACCATGTTGTTTCAAAACATTCCTGAAAATGCGTTCGATCATATAACCCAGGCCACCCTGCGTATCGGCAACACAGATATCGAGCGGCATGGGTACAATTCCATAAAGTTGTTCCCCGGCTGCATTGCGCATCAGGATATTGCCAACCTGGGGACCGTTGCCGTGGGTGATGATCAGATTGTATCCCTCCTTAATCAGAAATATCAGGTTTTCAATGGTTTCAGATGTATGTCTTTCCTGTTCTTCGATTGTACCAGTTTCATTATCGCGCAACAGGGCATTGCCCCCAAGTGCGACTACTGCTAATTTTTCCACGTTCCTTTGAATTTTAAGTCAGTAACTTACAGATTTAATAACTTTCGAAATAAACAATAATCGGGGAAAAACTCCCTGTGTTAAATCATATTTGGTAAATTTGCAACCGTTTGATGATCGTTTTGAGTATTCATTTTAACTTAGATCCATGGCCCGCAGCAAAAATGAAAAACCGGCTACAGCTTCCACGAAGAAAACCGAGAAAAGTAGTGCCAAAGGAAGTCCTAATAACTGGGAACGGTTTGGGGGTGTCTTAGCTATATTGCTTTCACTCTTTGCTGTTTACCTGCTGGTTTGCATTGTTTCTTTTTTTGCTTCCGGAGGGGCAGACATCAGCCATTTGAACGTTACAGCCAAAGAACTGATGGCCCATCCTGAACTGAAAATTCAAAATGCCGGTGGCAGATGGGGTGCAGTTATTGCCAATTTCATGATCAACAAGGGGTTTGGGATAGCCTCGTTGGGTTTCGTTTATTTCCTGATTATTTTTGCCCTTAGGCTTGGGAAACTGGCCAAATTTTCAATGAGCCGAAACCTCGGATATGGATTATTCCTAATCATTTGGACATCAATTGCTTTAGGTTACTTCTTCTCTTCACTTTATAACAAATCGTTCCTGATCCCTGGTGGCCAATATGGCTATTTTATGAGCCAGTTGCTGAATGCCACAATAGGCAAAGTTGGTACATTTTTTCTGATCCTGGGTACCATCCTGATTTGCATCATCGTAGCCTTTGAACAGGCATGGCCGCTCTTAAAACGTTGGTTGTCGTACAGGCGTGTGAAAGCTGCCAAAACCGTAAAGGAGGAACTTCCGGTCGTTCCCGTACTGTCGGATGAGGATGATGCCATTCTGGAAATCACCCAGGCACCTGTGATCAGGACAAACGACGAGGCCTATGCCATGGTCGCCGATGGGAACAAGGTCAAAAAAGTATATGCCGGAAGCAAGGATTCGGACCAGTTGGAAATTGAACGCGAGGAGATCCACCATGAAGAGCCTGCTCCATTTGTCAACAGGCAGTTTGCCACCCCTGAACCAGCGGAACTGCGCAATACCAATGACGATGATGGTCTTTACGATGATGCAGAAGAGGATATGCCCGATTTTGACCCGACTTTGGAGCTGTCTAGATATAAATTCCCGCCCATCGAATTGTTGGAGGAACGGTCCACAGGCAATCCACAGGTTTCGGACGATGAATTGATCGCGAACAAGAACAAGATCCTCCAAACCCTGAAAAACTACAACATCGACATTGTAAAAATAAAGGCAACAACCGGTCCAACGATTACCCTTTACGAAATTGTCCCTGCACCGGGAATTCGTATATCTAAAATCAAAAATCTGGAAGACGATATTGCACTGAGCCTAGCCGCATTGGGGATCAGGATCATCGCCCCAATTCCGGGGAAAGGGACTGTGGGTATTGAGGTTCCGAACAGCAAGCCTGAGATTGTCTCGATGCGTTCGCTGATCGTCTCCAAAGTTTTTCAGGAGACCGATTTTGAACTTCCTTTGGCACTTGGTAAAACCATTTCGAACGAGACTTTCGTTGTTGACCTTACGAAGATGCCCCATATCCTTGTGGCAGGTGCGACAGGACAGGGGAAATCGGTGGGATTGAATGCGATCATCTCATCCTTGCTTTACAAGAAGCATCCTTCACAGCTTAAATTTGTGTTCGTTGACCCGAAAAAGGTGGAGTTGAACCTTTATTCAATCATCGAAAAACACTTCCTGGCAAAGATGCCCGGTGAAAACGACCCCATCATTACAGATGTCCAGAAGGTGAAGAACACTCTCAATTCGTTGAACATCGAGATGGACCAGCGTTACGACCTGCTTAAAAAAGCCCATGCCCGCAACATCAAGGAGTACAACGAGAAATTCATCAGCCGCAGGTTGAACCCATTGAAGGGGCACCGTTACCAGCCCTATATTGTGGTGGTGATCGATGAGTTTGCCGACCTGATCATGACTGCCGGTAAAGAGATCGAATTGCCGATTGCACGGATTGCCCAGCTTGCGCGTGCCGTGGGGATCCATATGGTGATTGCGACACAGCGTCCGTCTGTGACTATCATTACGGGTGTGATCAAGGCCAATTTTCCAGCAAGGATCGCATTCAGGGTGGCCTCCATGGTTGACTCGCGGACCATTTTGGATACCCCTGGTGCCAATCAGTTGATCGGTAAAGGGGATATGTTGATTTCGACGGGGAATAACCTGACAAGGGTCCAATGCGCCTTTGTGGATACGCCAGAAGTAGAGGCGATCGTTCATTACATCAGTCAGCAGCCTGCATTTCCGACGGCTTACCTGCTTCCTGAATACCTTGAAGATGGAGCCACAGAATCAGAAACGATCGACTTAAAGAACCGTGATGAACTTTTTGATGATGCAGCTAGGATTATCGTGATGAACCAGCAGGGCTCGACATCAGCCATACAGCGCAAATTTTCAATAGGTTACAATCGTGCCGGCAGGATTATGGACCAACTGGAGGCTGCAGGGATTGTTGGCCAGAACGAAGGGAGCAAAGCCAGGCAAGTTTTATTGCAGGACGAGTACGCTTTGGAACAATTATTGAAGGGGCTAAACCAATAAAACGATTTTTAATTATTCAAATTTATACGATGAAGAGAGCTATTTTATTCAGTATTTTGATTTTGGTTGGCAGTTCTTTGATGGCACAGCAGGATGCAAAAGCCAAGGAAGTTTTGGACAAGCTTTCGCAGACGACCAAAAGTTACAAGACGATCCAGATCGATTTTGCATTTACCCTCGAAAATAAAACCGGAAGCGTGACAGAAACCAACGAAGGTTGGGTGGCCTTAAAAGGGAAAAGTTACCGTCTTCACATGCCTGCAATGGGTATGGACGTTTTCTCGAACGGGACTGCTACCTGGAGTTACCTGACTGAATCGAATGAAGTGAACATATCTGAAAATGACCCCGATAGCGAGGCAGCCCTTAATCCTGCCAACCTTTTTACGATTTACGAAAAGGGGTTCAATTTTACCTATATCGGCGAAGAAAGTGTGGCCGGCAAAACAGCGGTGGTGATCGACCTGGTCCCAACGGACAAGAAAAAGGAATTTACGAAAGTGAAACTCTATGTCGATAAGGTTAAATCGCAGATTTTGAAGGCTAAAACGTTCAACAAGGATGGGAATGCCTACACCCTTACCTTGAAAAACATGAAAACCGACCAGGTCCTGAACGACGACTTCTTCAAATTCGATGCCGCCAAATTCCCAAAGGTGACGATTAATGATATGAGGTGAAAAGTTTCCCGCAAAGCTCGCTATGGACGCAAAGGGTCTAATAAACAAAACTTTGCGTAACCTTGCGTACTTTGCGAGACAATAAACAGACAAATATTTCTCGCAAAGCTCGCCAAGAACGCAAAGGGTCTAATAAACAAGACTTTGCGTAACCTTGCGTACTTTGCGAGACATCAAAAAGAAAAAAATCCTATTTGCCTTTCTCAGTGTTCGTTTCCAGATATTTGCCAAGCGACTTAACCTCATAGCTGTCGGCATATTCGATCACATAGAGCGTTTGGTTAAGGAATCCGCCCAAAGGGGAAACCTTCTGGAAATTGTAATTTGCCTGGAGCAACTCTATTCCGGTCATCTGGTCTGATTTGCTGAAGTTCTTCCCATACTTTCCAAGCGATTCCAGGAAGTGTACAGCAACATCGTAACCCTGAAAACTGTATTGTGTCGGTTCGCTGCCGAATGAATTCCTGTATTTTTCAACGAAAGTAATCACATTGGGATTGCTGTAATCGATGAAATAAGGGGCGAGGTATTGTAACCTTAAATTGTGAAGATATTCTAAATTAATACTTTGCATTTTCGTGTATTCCTGAAGGCCGATTACGGTTATTTTAAAAGTTTTCGAGACCGTGTTCAACCGGGTCATCGCCACACTCACATTGGCTTCCTGCCCCTCTGTAAGGACGATCGTATTTTCCTCTTCGGGCTTTAACATCTCTTCAAGTCCACCATTCCCCTCGGTCCAGATATTGCACTTTCTTAACTTTCCAGTTCCCATTGTTTGGTTCAGACGGCCGATGATCAGCTTTTCATCCTCTGAACTTGATCCATTGCTGAGCAGGATCAGGTTCTGGTTGGCAAATTTTCGGGCGATATAGTCGGCAGTGCAATTGAGCCGGAGGTTTTTTAACGGATTGATCTGGTAATAATCGGGGGTGGTCGATACAAACCGGTTGTCGGATGAAAGTGGCGAGACCATCGGAATATGGTTTTTGGCGCTCAATTCTGTAACAACCTTTTGATTTTCTGGATAAACCGGGCCAATGATCAGGTCGAACGATAAAAACTCAGGCTTCTTTACAAGTTTTTCTATCACACTGTTTTCCTGGTAAGTGTCGTAAACATACAGCTTCATCTTCATCCCTGCATCGGTCATTTTTTCGGTAGCAAGCAATACACCTGAATAAAATTCCAGGAATGCCGTAGTCCGTTGTGCGATCTTGAACGAATCGTTCAGGTTCTGGCAGAAAGGGAGGAAGACCCCAATATTGTAGGTCTTGTTGGGATCGATCATTGAAAAGGTAGGTGCTTTTTCGGATGTTCTTTTTGGTATTTCAGTAACATTTTGAATTACAGGTTTTTCTGTTGTGTCTTCCGCAGTTGCAATTTTCGCAGGAATCCTGATTATCATACCGGTATTCAGCCCATCCTTCAATGAAGGGTTCAACTGCTCCAATTCATCCTTTGTAAGACCGAAACGTTTTTCAAGCTGGAAATAGGTATCCCCACTTGCAATCCGATATTCTTTAAACTCCTGGTCAACAGGTTTTTTCTGTTCAGCAACTGGTGCTGCCACATCTGGAATGATCAAAACGGTTCCTTTTGATAAGTCTCCTGTCAAACCGGGATTCAATTTCAGGATTGCTTCCTGTGTGGTATTGTATTGTTTGGCAATCGAGAACAGTGTTTCCTTCCGGCCAACTATGTGTTTAATTGTAGGCTGGTTATCAATGGATTTGATAGTAGACTGTTTATCAGATGATTTAATAGTGGACTGATTATCAGATGATTTACTGATAGATTGATTTTCAATAGGTTTGGTTGTATTTGCAACCGGAACGGCATCGTTTTTTGGTATTTTCAACACATCACCCTCTTTTATCCCCTCCTTTGCATTGGGATTGTACTTGTAAACATCATCAATGGTAACCTTGTGTTTTTTGGCAATCGAGAATACCGTCTCCCTTTTCCACACATAATGGTAACTGAATTGGGCATCCTCAGTGTCACCTTTTTGCAAACCATTTTGTGGCTGGGACAGGTTTTCTGGTTCCTTTACGGGGATCTTGATCATGGTCCCTGAATTCATTTTTTCCAATATTTCGGGATTTGCATTGGTCAATTCGCCAAGGGTCAATCCGAATTTTCTGGCTATCGAAACCGGTGAATCCCCACTGACAGCCATATAGAGGGTATATTTTTTCCCATTGATCAACACCTTTTCTTCGCTTATTTTGGTTTGGGCATGAAGGGAAACAGTTACCGATAATATCAGAAATAATAGGTAATATATTGAAATATAGCGGATTGAAAATGGATTGCGGGACATAATTTTCAAATTTTATTATTTCACAAAATAAGGATAATATAAGAGCTACAAACCCTGTTTTTCAACAAAAAAAACCGGCTTTTCAGAAACCGGTTTTTTTAAGTGATTGGTGGAGTACTCCAATTATTTATAATCGCCGAAGTTGCGCATAAACTGCACCCTTTCATATTCGGCAAGATTTGTAGCGTTGTCCATACTCAATTTCCCCCTGAAATCGGCAATGGTTTCGTAACCCTTTTCTTCCATCCATTTTTCGAGATGGTGAACAATTTGAGTTATCGCTGGAAAGCCTTCATGGTAAAGCGCTGAAACAATCTGGACTGTTGTAGCCCCAACAAGCAACATCTTGATGACGGTCTGCCAGTTGTGCACACCCGTGGAAGCCGAAAGGTCGCTGTTGACACGATTGGCCATCATCCCTATCCATCTCAATGTGTTCTTGTAGTCAGATTCGTGGCTAAGGACATCTGTTGTGATGATTTTCTGATGGTTAATGTCCACATCGGGACTATAGAACTTGTTGAAAAGCGTCAGTCCTTTGATTTCGGAGAAGGACAAATCCCTGATAATCCCACCCAAATTTGAAAAATAGGAACTGATTTTTAACGAAATAGGGATTTTTACCTTTGAAGCGATACGCGAAATGATATCAAAATAGACACTTTCGTTATCCTGGCTAGTCTGCGAGAGATTCGTCGGTAAGATAAACATATTCAACTCGATCGCATCGGCACCTGCATCTTCAACTTTCTTTGCAAAAAAGCCCCATTCCTGGGTTGTGACGCAATTGATGCTTGCTATCACCGGGATTGACAACTCTTTTTTTGCCTCCCTGATCAGGTTGAGGTAGCGTTTGAGGTTGTCTTTTTTTATCTCGTAGTCGTAATAATCCAGAAATTCAAGGTTGTTGTCCATCGGCCCGAGTTTGCTAAATTCATGGGCAAATTCAAGGTAGATCTCCTCTTCGAATATCGATTTTAAAACAACAGCCCCCGCACCTGCTGCCTCAATAGCTTTGAGGTTTTCGATCGAATTGGTAAGGCCGCAACTTCCGGCAATAATCGGGTTTTTAAGGTCAAGCCCCAAATATTTGACATTTAGATTTGTCATCTTCAAGTATGTTGAGTTAATTAATCGATTGTTTTTGTAAAAAGTTATTCATGTTCTCGGCTGCCCTTCTTCCATCGCCCATTGCAAGGATTACCGTAGCACCACCCCTTACGATATCACCTCCTGCAAACATCTCTGATATAGAGGATTGCATTTTATCTTCATCGACAACGATGGTTCCCCAACGTGTAATTTTAAGATCCGGGAGACAAGTTGGGACAAGTGGGTTTGGCGATACACCAACAGCTACGACAACCAGATCGACATCGAGTTCAAATTCGGAACCTTCGATCGGCATCGGACGGCGGCGGCCTGAAGCATCCGGTTCGCCAAGTCCCATCCGGTTTAACCGCATCCCTTTTACACGCCCTTTGGCATCGGCATAATATTCGAGCGGATTGCAAAGCATCATAAACTCAACGCCTTCCTCCTTGGCGTGTTTTACCTCTTCAATACGGGCAGGCATCTCTTCCTCCGAACGGCGATAAATAATCATTGCACGGTCGGCACCCAACCGCAAAGCAGTCCTAACCGAATCCATGGCGGTATTTCCACCACCAATAACGGCGACGTTTTTCCCCTTTAATACCGGTGTATCCGTAGCATCGGTTGCTGCGCCCATCAGGTTCACACGGGTCAGGTATTCGTTGGATGAAAGGATACCATTGCTATTTTCGCCTGGAATATCCATGAAACGTGGAAGTCCGGCTCCACTGCCAATGAAAAATCCTTTATAACCCTCCTCTTTTAGGTCATCAAAAGAGGATGTCCTTCCTACGATATAATTGGTCTCAAATTTGACACCCATCTTTTTAAGGTTGTCCAATTCAAAATCGACAATCGAATTTGGAAGGCGGAATTCGGGGATACCATATTTTAATACGCCACCAATTTCGTGCAATGCCTCAAACACAGTCACATCGTATCCGTATTTGACCATATCGCCGGCAAACGAAAGGGATGCGGGGCCTGAACCGACTGTTGCGACTTTGATCCCATTGGGTTTTGCCGTTTCAGGGATATTGCTTGTCCCGGAATCGCGTTCAAAATCAGCTGCAAACCGCTCAAGGTGACCGATGGCCACCGAGTTTTTGGACATTTTTTCGACATAAAAGCACTTTGCCTCGCATTGTTTTTCCTGTGGGCAGACACGGCCACAAACTGCGGGCAACGCATTTGTCTCCTTTAAAGTGGCTGCGGCCTTGAGGATTTCCCCTTTTTCGATGTATTTTACAAATTTGGGGATATTGATGCTTACAGGGCATCCTTCAATACATGTGGGATTTGCACAGTCCATGCAACGGGTGGCTTCTTTCTGTGCCTGCTCAAGCTGGAGGCCCATGTTCACTTCGCGGTCCTGATATTTCACCCTGATTTCGGGTGCCAACTCTGGCATATGGACCCTTTCGATCAATGCCCTGTCCTTATTTTTCGTTTTGGAACGCAATTCAGCCCTCCACTCCTGGTTTCTTTCCTCTTTGAGGTATTCGGGGTTTAATGACATGTCCCTTAATATTATAGCTTTAATAAATAACGTTCGTTCGCTTGTTTCTCTTCCTGGGAATATCCGCCCAACCTCATCAGCATTTCGTCAAAATCAACCTGATGGGCATCGAATTCAGGGCCGTCAACACAGGTGAACCTGGTTTTGCCGCCAACCGAAACCCGACATGCGCCGCACATTCCGGTACCGTCAACCATGATCGAGTTAAGACTTGCCTGGGTAGGGATGGCATATTTCTTTGTGAGAAGTGATGCGAATTTCATCATGATCGCAGGGCCAATGACGATGCACTCGTCAATTTTTTCGCGTTGGATGATTTCTTCCATGCCCAAGGTTACCAAACCTTTCCTGCCATAGGAACCATCATCTGTCATCACCACAACTTCATCCGACCATTTGCGCATCTCATCTTCAAGGATAATCAGGTCCTGGTTTCTGGCGGCAATGACAGTGATCACGCGGTTTCCAGCTTGTTTGAAAGCTTCCACGATGGGTAAAAGAGGCGCTACCCCAACACCACCTCCAGCGGCCAGAACGGTGCCAATTTTTGAAATATGAGTTGGCTTTCCAAGCGGGCCAACCAGGTCGGTAATCGAATCGCCAACCTCAAGGGCAACTAATTTTGATGAGCTGACGCCCATAATCTGAACAACAAGGGTGATCGTTCCTTTAACAGGATCGGCACCTGCAATGGTAAGGGGAAACCGTTCCCCGTCTTCGCCAACACGTAAAATGACGAAGTTGCCCGGTTTTCTCGATTTGGCAATCAGCGGATTTTCAACAACCAGCTTGACAACCTTGTCTGAAAAATACTCTTTCTCGATGATCTTATTCATGAAAAGGGAAATTATATTATTGAATTTTAATTATTAATGTCTTGAATATAAGGTATTTGAAAAAATGAATCTGTCCGCCGACTGATTTTCTCTTTATAATCTTTACCTGTCTTTTTCTGAGGCGCAAAATTGCGAAAATTAATGGTTTGGAAATCAAAAATTAGGAAGGAATTTTGGCCAAATCGGTATTTAACTGTTGTTAACACGCTAATTTAGACTGAAAATGTATAAGATTGGTTAATTTTAAATTCTAAATTTGGTCCATCAAAAATGATAGATTTTTCAAATTGCTTTTTAGTGATTGTATATCATTGAATATTAAATATATAAATAAATTTATATGGCAAATCTGCAAAACAGGAAATCTCGTGACGGGGTTGTTTATTCAACGGCTGACAATTTTGAGTACATTTTTCAGCCAACAGATGAGGACCAGGAAACGTTGAAGCCTTCGCAGCAAAACCTAAGGGTGATGTTGGACAAGAAGCAGCGGGCAGGAAAAAAAGTCACATTGGTCACCGGGTTTATTGGCACAGAAGATGACCTTAAAGAGTTGGGGAAGAAGATCAAAACGAAGTGTGGGGTCGGTGGCACGGTCAAAGATGGCGAGATCATGATCCAGGGCGATTTCCGCGACCGGGTGATGGAACTGTTATTGGCGGACGGGTACAAGGCGAAGAAGGCGGGGGGATGAATTAAGGAAAGAATTAAGAATGAATTAATGAAGAATTAAAATATAATTTTTACTGTTGTCCTTTTAGTTTACGCTGTTTCAAATGTACAAGTTATAAACTTCCATTTGATAAAATTAACAATAACGGCTTGCTTCTCGATAATATAGCCAAACACGTTTGCAATTTTGCCGATGAATACTGACAGAATTTTAAAACTTTGTGGCGCAATCCACAACTGGTTTAGGCAACGGATGAATTCCGTTCTTACAATAGGGTACGTGCCTCGTGGTGATGGTGCAAAACAATATCGTTAGTACAATTTTAATTTTGAAATCTCTTCCTTCTTAAATTTTCATTACGAATCAAACAACTGTATGTTAAGTTGTTGGAACTAAATTATTTTGGAAGATTTCCCTCTATGAAATGTCATTGCGTACGAGCCTATTGATTTTTAATAGTTTGCAATATCGAAATGCGAGGTGCCCTGTCCCGAGAGTTTACGATTCGGGAGGCAATCCCATATTTGAAGGACCTTCCAGAACCTTGTTTTTTGGATAGTGCTTCTTAGTTTGGGATTGCTTTGGAGTGCAAATGATTACGTTTCAAATTTAGATTGCGCCGCACTCCGCGCAATGACAAGTCACAAGGGTGAAAGTGCTGTAATGTTTTTTGTATTCTTCCCAAACTATTATACCACTAAAAAGGTTTCAAAATAGTATTACGCATTAACCACCCCGGCTTCGCCACCCCTCCAACGAGGGGAATTCCAGAAGGTGATTGTTGTTCTGAATAATAAGATTAAGCTTGATAATTAGCCCTTTAATTTTAATTGAACCAACATAGAAACCTTCTGATTTTGTTAATCTGTACAGAAAAATGATGATGTGAAGTAGATTCACCGGAACACTGCATACTAAAAGTTATTTATCCAACAAGAGAGCTGACATAAGGGCATGTCCCTACCTGTCCCACAATGGCTGATTGCCATAAATTTCGAAATGGCAGAATGTTTATTTTATCCTAGCGTTTGTGACAACATTTCAGATTTTCAGTCAATTGCAAGTTGCCAACCGCAAGTTGCCCATTCTCTGTTTCCAGCTGCCAGAAACCAGCCGCCAGTTGCCAGCTTACTTCCTGATCATCACCATCGTGGCACCGTACCCATATTCACGGAACGAGGCATCCTGAAAATTGTATTTGGCGTATTTGTGCTGCAGTTCGCGGCGAAGTTCGTTTTTGAGGGTGCCGTTTCCGACGCCATGGATAAACACGATCTTTTTCACATCCGATTTGATCGCTTTGGCCATCTCCTCATGGAATTTGTCCATCTGGACTTTCACCATTTCGGCATTAGAAAGGTTGGTAAAATTGTCCAAAAGCTCGTGGATATGCAGGTCGATTTCAACCATCTCGGAATTGGGTAGAACAATTTCCTGATCCTTTTTCTTTGGTTCTTTCAAATCAGCTGCTTTCTGGAAATCCTGCTTGCTAAGTTTTTCCATTTCAACTTTTAGCAGGTTTTCGTTCAACTGGAACAGCATGACAGGTTCCTTGAACAATTTTGTAGTCACAAAAGCATTTTGCTTGTAAAACCTGACAGCCGATATGGTGACTTCTTTCTGGAAAAACGGGTCCAACTGTTTGGTTCGCTTTCTGAAATTCAGGAGCTGAAAGCAGTAAACCGGTAAATCTGCGATCATTTCCGGTTTGATCAACCCAAGATAGACTTTTGTATTTGGGCTCATTGAACCTGCAACTACCGTTTCGTAATTGTATTTGGTCTTTTGGGCGAACCTGTAAAGAAGGGTGTCGTTGCAATTGTTGATCAGGTACATCGAAATATTCCCGGTCGGCGGATTGCCCGGAACCTCGGGAACAAGGGCAAAAAGCACCTGCAACTCCTCCTTGGCAGGATTCTGGTTCTTATCCGAAAACCAAGGTTCTTCAGGTTTTAAAGGTTTCTTTTCCTGGGCAGCAGTCGGTTTTGGAGCCGCAACTGGAGTGGGCCTCTTTCCGCTTTTCTCATAATCGTCATGGGTGCTGATCACAATCAGGTTGTTAATCCTGGTCGGAACTTCGAACCCGTTGTCGGTCTCAACGTTGACCATCTCTTTGTTGATTACCGAAGTGATGCGTCCACCACCTACGTCGTTGAGAAACCTAACTTTGTCTCCAATTCTTAATTCCATGATTAACAGATTGTTATAAAGTATATTTGTTTTTAATTAAAAAACTGCTTTTGCAATTTGCCGGGTATTGTCGGTTATTCCATAGGTATAGATATGGAGGCACGGAACTTTATTCGCAATCAGGTCGCGTGATTGCTGGATGGCCCATTCTGTTCCAACTATTTTTGCTTCGTCGTTGGTTTTGCATTTACGGACTTCCTTCGCAAATTCTTCCGGGATATCGATGCTGAAGAGTTTGGGAAGTACTGTAATTTGGTTCATCATTGCCAAAGGTTTGATTCCCGGAATGATAGGCACCGTAATCCCAAATGAACGGCAACGTTCTACAAAGTTGTAGTATTTCTGGTTGTCGAAAAACATTTGTGTCACGACGTAATCTGCACCGGCATCCACCTTTTCCTTGAGGTGAACCAGGTCAATGTCGAGGTTGGGCGATTCAAAATGTTTTTCGGGATAGCCGGCCACACCGATGCAAAAGTCAAGGGGTGCATTATTTTTTATATCCGGATCGAGGTACTTCCCTTGTTTCAGGTTAACAACCTGATCGACAAGTTCTTTTGCATGTGAATGTCCACCTCGCTCATCGGGGGTGAAAGTAGTTTCAAATTTAAGTCCATCGCCCCTAAGTGCCAGAATATTGTTGATCCCTAAAAAGTTTAGGTCGATCAATACATTTTCTGTTTCTTCCCTAGAAAAACCGCCACAAACAATATGTGGCACGACAGGAATATTGTAAGCGTTTTGTATAGCCGCGGCAATTGCTACTGTTCCAGGGCGTTTACGGACAATCCGTTTTTGCATCAATCCATTTGGCAGTTCACGGAACTCCACTTCATCGCGATGTGTTGTGATGTTGATGTATTGTGGCTTATATTCAATCAGCTCATCTATGGTACGATATAACTTATCGGCTTTTTGGCCCTTTAAGGGAGGCAGCAATTCGAATGAGAAAACTGTGTTCCCTGATTTTTGGATGATATCAATAACCTTCATTGTCTTTTAATCTTGTAATGTAATCGTGCAAAGATAGTTCGTTTTGAATTGGATTCAGGATAGTGCGCTGATTTTAGGAACGAACGTATCATTTACAATATTTATTATTCAGCATTAATTGCAGTTTTCTATTTTGAAGGAGAGCCAGTTGCCAGTTGCCAATAGCCAGTAGCAAATACTAACATCAAAAGATTAGATTTGATGCTACCTGATCCGTTTCATCACTTCTCCAGCAAATGAAACAAGGGTATTCTTTTTTTCGGCAGGCAATCCTATTTTGTCAAGTGCAACAAGGGCATTGTCGTGATAATGCAACATTAAGTTTTGTGCAGCTTCGCTTACCCCTGTTTCATTGTAAATCTCTGTAATAGCTGCAATCTTTTGCTGAGGATCGTAATCTGACTGCATCAACCATTGGTTCATCAGTTCCAGGTTTATTGGATCACACGCTTCCATTGCCTTTAACAAGAGAAACGTCTTTTTGTTGGAACAAATATCTCCCCCCTTCTTTTTCCCAAAGACACTGGGATCACCAAAAACATCGAGCCAATCGTCCTGTAATTGAAATGCAAGCCCAACATTGAGGCCGTATTCGTAAAACAGGTTGGCATCTTCAAGGGGCGCATAGGCAAGCAAGGCGCCAAGTTTGAGACTGGCTGCAATGAGAACAGCAGTTTTCAACCTGATCATTTCCAGGTATTCCTCTACAGTCACATTGTCACGGGTTTCAAAATCCATGTCGTATTGTTGTCCTTCACAAACTTCGATGGCCGTTTCCGCAAAGAGAGGGAGCAACATGGCAAGTTGGGTGTTATTCCCATTGGCAAAGTATTTGAATGCGAGGATTGACATCGCATCGCCACTGAGTATGGCCACATTTTCGCTGTATTTTTTATGGACAGTTGGCTGGTTGCGCCTTACATCCGCTTTGTCCATGATATCATCGTGAAGGAGCGTGAAATTATGGAAGATCTCGATTGCCATTGCTGCTGGCAAAATCGGTTCAATTGAATTAGTAAACAATGATGCAGCATGTAAGAGCAGCGCCGGGCGGATCCGTTTCCCTCCAATCTTCAAAGAATAAGTAATCGGTTCATACAGATGGTGAGGGACAGTCAGACCAATTGACTTTATTTCTTCACGAAAAGCGTTTTCAAAATAATTAACTAAGCTTTCTAAGTCATTCATTATGAAACAATTTAAAACTTGAAAAAAGGCCAATATAAAAAGAGCTGAAAAGGGACCACCTGTTCAGCTCTTTTCATAAAGCGTTGTGATTATTGTTTACCCGATCAGGAAGTAATCTTTTCCTTACCGGTGATCAGTTTCTCGTTACCGCTCATTTTACAGTTTCCTGTAAAACGTGCACCTGGTTCAACTGAAAATTTCCCCATGATCAAATCGCCTGTGATATTAGCAGTCGCTTTCAAGGATAACAGTTCAATAGCAGTGATTTCGCCTTCAACATAACCCAGGACTTCAACGTTGCGTGCATAGATTTTTCCTTTTATTTTAGCATCAGGACCAATAACTACACGCCCTTTACAGTTCAGGTAACCTTCAAGAGTCCCATCTAACCGAATATCACCATCAGACTCGATATTACCGATAATCTTCGTATCCTGGGCAAAAGTGTTTAACGCTTTTACCTCATTAATGACTGGTTTCGACATTTCTAACATTTTTATGATTTACTGTTAAACAACAATAAACAACGAAAATAAAGCTAAATTAGACTGCTTCGCTCTTTTCGATTGCAAGTTTTCCCCTGTAATAACCGCAGTCCTGGCATACCGTATGATATTTGACTGTTGCGCCGCAATTTGAGCAGGTAGCTAAAGTTGCAGGAACTGCCTTATCATGGGTTCTGCGCTTATCTCTTCTTGTCTTTGAATGTTTGTGCTTTGGATGTGCCATCTTAAATGTTCTTTATTTTAATTACCAATAATTTTCTTTAAATCGTTCCATCTTGGATCGATCGGTTCGTCTTCCGGTAGATCCGTAATGATATGTTCGTCTAATTTTTTAAGCATTTCAGGATCACAAAGACTATTGCCTTCCTGATCATCAGGGTGTACCCTCCTGATTGGGATGCTTAAAACAATAAATTCGTAAATCAGCTTTGAAACATCAACCTGATGTTTCCCGGGATGGATATAAATCACTTCATCACCATCGTCGGATTCATTTTCACTAAACTTGACCAACATTACATTCCTGCCATTAACCGGCTGTAAGTAAGTATCAAGGCAACGGTCGCAAATTAATTCTATCTCTCCATCATGAACAAAAACCAACCTCAAATAGGTGGAACGTCTTTCCAGTTCAACCTGAATATTGACATTTCCTTTCTCAATTTCGCTCTCTTCGAATCCGGCAAAAAAGCGTTGGTCCGCAGTAAAATCAAACAAATGCTTTCCCTCCTTAAGTCCGGAAAACGGAATCGTATATTGTGAAAGGTAGTTCATAGCATCCCCTTTTTTAAAGCTTTGCAAAAGTATAAAAATTTACAATACAACCGAGAAAATATTTTATTTGCATAAGTTTCATTGTCTTACTCCATTATATTTGTCTAATTCCCAAATACCGAGTGGAAAACAGTTATTTGCAGAGCATCATTAACCTATGGCAGATCATGTTTAAATTCCTTTACTGCCTCGTAAATCCCTTGTGCATCAAAGCCACATTCGCGGTACAGTTCCTTTTGTGTACCATGTTCAATAAAATGGTTTGGCACGCCCAATCGCTTGATAATTAATTTTCTACCCGACTCTGCAAAATATTCCAGTACAGCACTGCCGAACCCACCTTCAATAACACCATCCTCAACCGTCACAATCGTATCAAATTTGGATGCTACCATCTCAAGAATTTCTATATCGATTGGCGTTACAAAACGCATATCATAATGTGCAAAGGTGATCCCCTCCTTTTCCAATAACTTACCCGCCTCAACAACGAAATTACCTGCATGGCCAATTGACAGCACAGCAAGTTGATCGCCATCGCTTATTTTTCGACCTTTTCCTATTGGGATTTCCTGAAAATCCTGTTTCCAATCGATAACCGGACCGTTACCACGTGGATATCTGATCGCGAATGGCCCTTTATCAGGAAGTTGTGCCGTAAACATAAGATTGCGCAGCTCAAGCTGGTCCATTGGGGCAGAAACGGTCATATTGGGAATGTTGCGCATAAACGCAAGATCGAATACACCATGATGCGTGGCACCATCGGCACCAACCAATCCTGCGCGATCCAAACAAAAAACGACATTCAGTTTCTGTAAGGCAACATCATGAATGATTTGATCGTAAGACCTTTGCATAAATGAAGAGTAGATATTTACAAAAGGCACCAACCCACCGGCAGCCATTCCTGCTGCAAAAGTGACAGCATGTGGCTCGGCTATTCCTACGTCAAAAGTCCTTGAAGGAAATTCGCACATCATCATATTAAGTGAGCAACCAGAAGGCATTGCAGGGGTAATACCTACTATTTTGTCGTTTTTATAGGCCAGTTCGACCATCGTTTTACCGAAAACAAACTGATACTTTGGTGATTCAGGAGTGTCGGAGGTTGTTGCATAAACCTCACCGGTTTCAATGTTGAATTTGCCCGGAGCAGCGTGCCATTTTGTGGCATCCTTTTCCGCAGGTGAGAAGCCCTTCCCTTTTTTTGTGATCACATGCAGGATTTTAGGACCGGGAATATCTTTTAAATGGTTGAATAAATCAGCCAGTGCCATGACATTGTGCCCGTCAACAGGACCGAAATAACGGAATCCGAAGGACTCAAAAAGATTGCTTTCGCGGAAAACAACCGATTTAATGGCCTGCTGGTGCTTTTGTAACACTTTTCTGGCTGTAGGGCCAACTCCGTTAAATTTGCCCAATACCTTCCATATCCTCGATTTCAGGGTGTTATAAGTATGCGAAGCCTGCATCTGGACAAGGTACCTGCTAATTCCCCCAACATTAGGGTCAATTGACATGTTGTTGTCATTTAGTATGACAAGGATATCGGCTTTTGAGGCTCCGGCATTGTTTAAACCTTCAAACGCCATCCCACCGGTCATGGAACCATCGCCAATCACGGCAATTACTTTACGATCAGTCTCCCCTTTAAGGTCGGCCGAAACGGCCAAACCAAGGGCGGCAGAGATCGAAGTTGATGAGTGCCCAACCCCAAAAGAGTCATATTCACTTTCTATACGCCGGGGGAAACCGCTGATCCCATTGTACAACCGGTTAGTCGAAAATAATTTCCTTCTACCTGTGAGTATCTTATGGCTGTAAGCCTGATGTCCGACATCCCAAACCAATTGATCGTAAGGGGTATTGTAACAGTAATGAAGCGCAACTGTAAGATCGACAACACCAAGGCTTGCCCCAAGATGACCTGGGTTTGAAGCCGCCTCACGGATGATAAAATCCCTAAGTTCGGCACAAACGGCTGGGAGTTGTTCCGCTTTTAGTCTCCGGAGATCTTCCGGAGAATCAATATTTTCGAGAAAATTACTTGTTGTTTCAACCATCTATCGGGGTCAAAAATTACGAATTGATAAAAGTTACTTTTCTTTCCAGGCAGACTTCATTTTGTAAACTTCTATTTCCTTTACAAACAGTTCACCTCCCTGGGTCCATAACGTAAGGTCCTCATCCCCGACACCGGGATTGAAACAACTGCTGAGTACAACCTCACCATCGTTGACGAAAATTTCAATTGAGGAACGGTCAACCAGTACTTCAAGTTGTAAAATGCCGTCAATGGGTTCAACATGAACTTCGCCACCTAAACAGTCAAGCATTTTCTTATTGGAATCATACCTGATTTCCGTGCCATTGTCCTTTTTACCGTTCCTGACCAAAAAACCAAAACCGTCGGAACTCTTGGGATTAAATTTTGCCTTTATGTGGAGTGCATCACCTGATATGCCTGCAACAATATTCCCTTTTATACCGGGAATGATATTTTTATCTTTTTTGATCAAATCTTTTTCGTGCAAGGTGGCTATGGCATCAACGGGCTTTTTACACAATGTAGGTCCGGTTTTTGTGGTCCGCATTGACAACTCACAAGGAAAGGTCATCATGCCATTGAACGGCATGTCCGTGAAATCCCCGCCCCGCATCCATGCAATCTGGACAACCTTTCCTTCCGGATGGTTTGACCAGGTTTGTGTTGCATAAAAATTTTTTCCACGATCAAGTATTTTTTTTGTGCCTTCCGGTTTAAAAGTCTTTCCATCAAAACTTCCAATAAAATAGGCACCATCACCACCCAGCAAAGCCCACTTTGATTGATCCTTGTTCCCATCAAGTGGCAGTTCGAACAAATCAGGACATTCATAGAATCCTGTGATGTGGCTTTGCAACTCCCAATTAATCAGATTTTTAGAAGTAAAAATAGAAATTCCTTGTTTTGATTCGTCTCCATCAGGCCTACGGTACAATACCATGACCCAATTTCCGGAAGGTTTGTGAAAAAAGACCTTTGGATCACGCGCATCATCCTTGGCAAAGGGAATCAACGGGTTTTTATCATATTTCTTCCAGGTACGTCCTTTGTCGTTGCTATAGGCAAGCCGTTGTCCACACTCGAAGCTGGTATAAAAAATAAGCAGTGTTTTCTCATCCCCTTGTTGTAACCCAGCTGTATTGTTTTGGTCAACTAGGGCACATCCTGAAAAAGCAGTGGCATGTTCCTTTTCTTTTGAGTTTTCGTCAGGCGTAATTGCGATTGGCAAATGCTCCCATTTAACAAGGTCTTTACTTACTGCATGGCCCCAGTGCATATAGCCCCAATCTTTCCCGAAAGGGTTGTACTGATAGAACAAATGGTACTCACCGGCATAATAAACCAGACCGTTAGGGTCGTTCATCCAGTTTTTTTCAGGGGTGAAATGAAATTGGGGACGGTATTTTTCTTCGTAATATTTCTTGTCCTTTTTTTCGGGAACTGCCGAAAAAGCATAGGCAATAAGAATGAGTATTGGCAATAAGTATTTCATAGTCAATTATTTGAATAAAATATCCTTGTTTAATCCATTATTGCCAAATATACATTATCTATTTTGTTTATGGAACATCATCAAAGAATACGTTGATCAGATTTCCCTATGAATTTATCAATTATTTGTATATCAACACTATATAAATCCGCAATTCTGGATTTAATTCTTTTGAATTTCATCGATTTTGTCACTTTATCACTTTTTCGCTTCATCTCCCCATCATAATCTCCCACTTTCTTCCTTAAATTGTACCTTTGCCCGGTTATAAAAGAAATATGAGAAGGGAAGATGTTGAAATAATGGCACCTGTGGGTTCCTATGAGTCGTTGATGGCTGCCATTCAAGCCGGTGCCGGATCGGTCTATTTTGGGGTAGAGCATTTGAATATGCGTGCACGTTCGGCCAATAATTTTGGGCTTGGTGACCTGAAAGAGATTGTCAGAAGAAGCAAAATGGCTGGGGTAAAAAGTTACTTAACCGTTAATGTAGAAGTGTTTGATGAAGAGTTTTCAACACTGGATGCTGTTTTGACTGCTGCCCGGGATGCTGGAATCTCAGCTGTTATTGCTGCTGATATGTCGGTGATCCAACGTTGCAGGGAATTGGGGATCGAAGTGCACATCTCAACCCAGGTAAATATCACCAATTACGAGGCGATAAAATTTTATGCCATGTTTGCTGACGTGGTTGTACTTGCCCGTGAAATGAACCTTGGAAGGGTGGGTAATATTTCACAAAAAATTATTGACAACGATTTGCGAGGCCCTTCAGGGAATCTTGTTCGTCTCGAAATGTTTGTTCATGGGGCATTGTGTATGGCGATCTCAGGGAAATGTTACCTCTCTCTTCATGAAACCCATTCTTCCGCTAATCGTGGTTCGTGTATGCAGGCCTGCCGGAGGGCTTATATTGTTACAGATAAAGAGACCGGACGGGAACTAGAGATTGATAATGAGTATATTATGTCCCCAAAGGATTTGAAGACCATACATTTTCTGAATAAAATACTTGATTCGGGGGTAACTATTTTAAAAATTGAGGGACGGGCCAGGAGTCCTGAATATGTTAAAACAGTGGTCCTATGTTATCATGAAGCAGTTGATGCCTATTTTGATGGGTCGTTTACCGAGGATAAGATCGCTCTTTGGGATGAAAAGTTAGCCTCAGTTTTTAATCGCGGCTTTTGGGATGGTTATTATCTTGGTCAGCGATTGGGCGAATGGAGCGCAAACTACGGTTCTTTGGCCAGTAAACGGAAAATCTATACAGGTAAAGTGACAAACTATTTTTCAGAATTGGGAGTGGTCGAAATAAAATTGGAAACTGGTGGTTTGAAAGTTGGAGATGAAGTGATTATCAGTGGTCCCAGCACTGGATTGATACAATGTAAAATAGAAGAGGTCCGTGTTGGCCTTGAACCGGTTTCCGAGGCTAAAAAAGGGGAGTTTTGCTCAATAAAAGTGCCATTAAAAGTCCGGAGGTCCGACAAACTTTATAAATTGGTCGATTCATCCGAGATAAAGTTGCAATAGTTTATATATTTACAAACTGTAACTGAAATCCTAAGTACAGCAGTTAAATGGGGAAGAAAATATTGATCGGATTTACTATCTTATTGATTGCCGGATTATTGACCGGATGGTATATCTTTGCCCGTGAAGCCAAATATTTCGGTACGCCTGCCTTCGATGCTATCCCTGTAAATGGTTCAATCATTGTCCGAATCCACCATATAGGCGATTACGCTTCCAGGTCACTTAAAAATCCCATTTGGAAAACATATTCCTGTTTTACTGGAATTTCGGCTTTATATGAAAATCTTTTTTGGGTCGATTCACTTTTCAAGATGAACCAAGACCAGGGTAAGATCTTCTTTAATAAGGATTTGACATTGGTGCTTGGAAGCAGAAAAGATACAATTGGAAATCTATGTTTTCTGGAATTGTCGAGCTTTAGTGAGAAAAGAACTTTATCCGGCATCATTGAAAATTACTTAATACAAAAAGGAGCTGCCATTGAAAAGGTAAAGACTGGTGCTGCGATAATTTTTCATTATTCGTGGAATGAAGGAAATGGCAAGCATCAAATCTACACGACTTTTTATCATGGACTTTTTATTGCCGGAAATGAACTTGAGATGATTTCAAGTGCAGTAGCTGAACTCGAAAATATGAATAAACCGGGAAGTTCCGTTTTTGAAAAGGCAAATAAAACCGCAACAGATAACATTGATATTAATATTTACCTCAACCATAGGCAAATATCCCAGTTTTGGCCAAATTTGCTGGAAAATGGTTTTCTGAAACAAATCAATGGGAGCTATACATGGGCAGATTGGTCGGAGATTGACCTGTCTCAAAAGAACGAAGAGTTGTTGCTTAACGGTTTCAGTTTTACAACAGATTCTTTGAAGAATTACCTTGAGATCTTCCAACATCAAAAACCAGGAATTTTCAACCTTGCCGGTTTTATTCCTGCCGGAACTTCATTTTTCCTTGGTATCTCAATAAGCAACAATCTACAGTTCTTCCAAGATTATGAGCGGTTTCTGGAACATCAAAAACAATTAGCTTCGTATAAAAATTCTTTAGCCGAAATTGACTCTTTATATAGAGTTGATATACAGAATATTGTAATTGATAATCTGGAAAGGGAGGCAGCTGTTGTTTTTATGCAACCTGACCCGGTTAATCAGGATGAGAATAAATTTCTCGTTTTTAAAGTGAAGAGCGGGGCAAAGATGGAAGAAGCAATGAATCCTTTGGTTGAGGTCGCAAAAGGAAAAGCAAAGACTGGTTTGGCAAAAAATGAAAATCTATTTAAGGTTGATAATGAGGTCATTTCAAAAATATATAAAATTTCAATCGATGATTTTGGGAAAAAGATTTTTGGAGGAATATTTGCTGATGTAAAAACGGATTTTTTTACCGTTTACAACAATTGCCTGATCATGGGTTCATCGCCTGAGTCGCTAAACCGTTTTTTAAGGGCTAATGTCCTGCAGGAAACCCTTGGCAACAACAAAGATTATCGTGAATTCGCCTCTGGGTTGTCTGATCAGTTTAATTTTTATTTTTGGTGTTCTCCGGGAAGTTGCCTACCATTTTTTAAAGAAAAGATCAACAGTGGCTTTTATCAGGAATTTGAAAATAAAATGACCGAAATCCATAAAATTGAGTCTATCGGTTGGCAGGTTGGCGTTGAAAACGGATTGGCCTATAATATGGCCAGAATAAAATACAATTCAGCCAATCAGGAAACTGGTTTTTCACCGGTTTGGAAGAGCTTAATTGGGACACCCTTGATATCAAAGCTTCAATATGTGTGCAATCCGTTAGATAAAACCAAGCAAGAAATTGTGGTTCAGGATAGCGCTTATAATTTTATTCTGATTGGCAATCAGGGGCGGATTCTCTGGAAAATCAAACTTGATGGGCCAATCCTCAGTGAAATATACCAATTAAATTGTTTCAAGGACGGTAAACTTCAATATTTTTTCAGTACGGGTGAAGCACTTCATATGTTGGACCACGATGGAAATTATGTTCGGAACTATCCGCTGTCCCTTCGTTCACCGGCAACAAATGGAGTTTCGGTATTCGATTACGACAAAAACGGGGAATACCGCTTTTTTATTGCAGGGAAAGACCATCGGGTTTACCTTTATGATAAAAAAGGCAACCTCATTCCAGATTGGGCTCCTGGTAAAACGGAACATGATGTCAATCAGCCCGTTCAGTTTTTTAGGGTTGAAAACAAAGATTATCTTGTTTTTGCAGACAGTAACCATGGCTACATACTCGACAGGAAGGGGAAACCAAGGGTGAATATCAAGGGTGATCTTACTTACTCCCGTAACAGGTTTTACCTGGAACCAAAATCCGGCAAAAACCCTGCACGGCTGATTACCACCGGTTCAGAAGGACAGGTTGTTTCAATCGGGTTCGATGGTTCTGTTTTATTTTCCTCATTTGGGAAATTTTCACCTGATCATTACTTTTCATTTGAGGATTTAAATTCGGATGGTCAGATGGATTATATCTATTTGGATGAGAAAAAACTCTTGGCTTACGATCAAAAAGGAGTTATAATTTTTACCCAAAAACTGGATCAGCAGATCAGCTCACCTCCTGAATTATTTAAATTTCCGGACAATAAACGGAAAATTGGTGTATGTGTCAGTTCCGAAAACAAGTTATATTTGTTCAATTCTGATGGTAGTTTATATCCAGGTTTTCCGCTTAATGGAAATTCGACTTTTAAAATTAACTTTCAGGAAAATCCTGGTGGTTCGTTTAACCTGATAACAGGTACGCAGGATGGTTATCTGAACAATTATCAAATAAAGTAAGTATGTATAGGAATGAAGTGAATTTATTGATAATAAGGCTATGACAAAAAAAAGACTCTCGATTTCAGGTGTTTTGATGTCCGTAATTGCAGCGATGTTATTTTCATGTAACCTTGATGATTTTAAATTGAATGAACTGGCCAAGCCGGTCGATATAGTCCCCGTGGTCTATGCACCGATTGCTTATGGGACCTTTAGGGTCAAAGATTTGCTAACTGTTCCGATCCCTGATGCAACACCCATACCGACTGGGGGTCTATCGCTTGACCCATTTATTATGGGAAAAACGGGAGTCACATTTAACAGTATTGCGATTGATTCTGTTTATCTTCAAAACCATTTCACGAACGATACCCCTATTAATATGGAATTTTCCTATAATTTTTATGACGGGACAACCGGACTACCAATCGGGCAAACATTCGCTTCTGGTATTATTCCTCCTGGCGTCAAAGATACATTGATCCAGTTTAAGCTTGGACGTAGCGATCAAGACAATTTATTGTCGGCATCCAACATCATTTTGAGATTTAGACCCTCTAATGTTGGAAATACCTCCATATTATATGGAAAGGTGAAAAACACCTATTTTTCGATCAAAATAGCCTTTTATGCACCAGTTCATATATGGAAGTTAATGTAAGGTGGATATGAAAACAGTAATTGGTTCTTTTACAATATTTATATCGGTTTTCTTTTTGATGGGAACCAATCATCTTTATTCTCAGCCGAATACTCTTTATTTTATGAAGGGTATCCCTCAGACAAAGGACATCAATCCTGCCCGACCCGGGATCGCAGGTGGATTTTATTTCAGTATGCCGTTTCTTTCAAAAATTGATTTATCTGCCAATACAAACAACTGGAGCTACAACGACCTGATCCATCGCGGATCTTTTAATCCACTTAGCAATACACTTAATAACACTTTCCAGACCTCTGATTCGTTGGTGATCGACATTGATAAATTCAGGGCAAGTATTGACAACAAGAACTTCGCATTTGAGTCTGCAGCATTGACAATTCTCGAAGGTGGTTATAAAAAGGGCGATGACTTCTTTTCGGTTTCGATTACAGAAAGGGAATTTGGCGAATTATTTTTTAGTAGAAATCTGATAGACCTGGTCAAAAGAGGCAACTATCCCTATCTGGGACAGACTTTTTATTCCGGTAATTTTGGGGTTAACATGCAACATTACAGAGAGTTTACCTTTAATTATTCTCACGATGTGAATAAAAAATTGACAGTCGGAGCTGCTGCAAAAATACTTTTTGGAATGGGGGCTGTGCATACAAATGGGATGAATTTTAAAATTGCATCCCCAGCAATCGGCGATTACCTTGATGTGTCAACCTCTGGTAAAGTAAATATTTCTGGCCCTGTTGATTTTGGTTATAACAGCAGTGGATTAATATCTTCTGTCCACCGTATTCCCAATTATTCGATCCGCGATTACCTGACCAACTTAAAAAACCCAGGGATCGCCTTTGATTTTGGGGTTGCCTACCGGGTAAACACAAAGACTGAACTCTCTGCAAGTATGATCGATTTAGGGGTAATCGGGTGGAAAAGCAATGTGACCAGGTTGACTGAGAATGGTAATTTCTTATATCGGGGAGTTAATTTAAATAACCCGGGTCAAACTCAACCCTTTCAATTGCAGCCAATCGTCAATGCTCTTAGGGATTCCCTTATTTCAGAATTCAAACCCGATACATTAGGTTCAAATTTTGCCACCTTATTGCCAACAAAGATCTATTTTGGGATCGACCATCAGATCAACGATGTATTAAGCTTTTCAGGGCTGGGTAGGGTTCGGATTATGAGCAATCGGGTCCATACATCTTTAACTGCAGCAGCCAATGCCTATTTGTTTGATGCACTCTCAATTTCAGCAAGTTATTCTTTGATGGAATCGACCTTCGATAACATTGGACTTGGCATTGGCTTCAAAATTAAAGCTGTACAATTGTATGCAGCATCCGACAATCTGTTTTCCCCATTCCACCCGGCAAAGGCCAGGAATATGAACCTGAGGATCGGGATCAATTTTATTTTTGGGGATGGAACCGACAGTAAGAAACGTGGGTCATTAAATCCAAATTGTCATTGCCCATTTTAAATGATGGATCGGAAATATTTTCCTAATTTTGCCATCGTTTTCAAATTCAATAATTATGATACTTTTTGTACTTCTTAATATTGTCTCTGTTTTCAGGGTTATCATCTTTCTGATCGCTTTCTTTTATATTTACAAGATGGTTATGCGGTTTATTGCCCCCAAAGTTGTGGAAAATGCTGCAAATAAACTTTTTCAGGAGATGAAAAATCAGGAGGCCTCCCAAGGTAGAAAAACTGTAAGAAAAGGGGACGTCGTTATCAAATACACCGGTAATGCACAAAAGCAGTACAAAAGGACCGATGGCGATTATATCGAATTCGAAGAAATTAATGACAAAAAATAGTATTTGTAAATTATTGATAAACAGAAATTTATAAATCAGTGCTTTTTATGCCTAAAAATTAGTGGATATGGTTCAGGAAGATTTATTTAAGAAGTTGATTGCCCATTGTAAGGAATATGGTTATGTGTTTCCATCGAGCGAAATTTATGATGGATTGAGTGCGGTTTACGATTATGGACAATATGGTGTGGAACTCAAGAACAACATCAAGAAATACTGGTGGGATTCGATGGTCTTGCTGCACGAAAATGTGGTGGGTATCGATTCCGCTATCTTTATGCACCCAACAATCTGGAAAGCTTCCGGCCATGTCGATGCTTTTAACGACCCGTTGATCGATAACCGCGATTCAAAGAAAAGGTACCGTGCCGATGTTTTGATCGAAGAACACCTTGCCAAGATAGAAGGCAAAATTGACAAAGAGGTTGAAAAAGCGAAAAACCGTTTTGGGGCTTCTTTTGACGAAGCCCAATACCGTGCCACCAATCCAAGGGTTTTGGAAAATCAGGCAAAATGGGACGAACTCCACAACCGCTTTGCCCAGGCTTTGAACGATTCGGATCTTGTTGAATTAAAGAAGATTATAGAAGACAACGAAATCGTTTGCCCTATCTCAGGAACTAGAAACTGGACTGAAGTGCGCCAGTTTAACTTGATGTTTTCGACAGAAATGGGTTCGACTGCCGATGGGGCTTTGAAGGTTTACCTTCGTCCCGAAACGGCCCAAGGTATCTTTGTAAACTATATGAACGTACAGAAAACCGGCAGGATGAAAATTCCGTTCGGTATAGCGCAGATTGGGAAGGCTTTCAGGAACGAGATAGTTGCCCGGCAGTTTATCTTCAGGATGCGCGAATTTGAGCAGATGGAACTTCAGTTCTTTGTCAGGCCTGGAACCGAACTCGAATGGTTCGAGAAATGGAAGGCATTGCGCATCAAATGGCACCAAGCACTTGGGTTCGGCAACGAAAATTATCGTTTCCATGTTCACGAAAAATTGGCCCACTATGCCAATGCGGCAGTCGATATCGAATACAAATTTCCATTTGGATTCAAGGAAGTTGAAGGGATCCATTCGCGTACAGATTACGATTTGACGCAGCACCAAAAGTTCTCTGGCAAGAAGATCCAGTATTTCGATCCCGAACTGAACGAGTCGTATGTGCCTTTTGTGGTTGAAACTTCGATTGGCGTTGACCGGATGTTCCTTCAGATCATTTCTGCATCGTATCATGAGGAAATTGTGGAAGATGTTAATGGACAAAAAGATACAAGGGTCGTGCTAAAACTTCCGGTTGAGCTTGCCCCTGTGAAACTTGCTGTGATGCCATTGATCAAAAAGGACGGCCTACCCGAAATCGCCCGTGAGATCATCGAAGAACTCAAGTTCGATTTCAATTGCCAGTATGACGAGAAAGACTCGATCGGCAAACGTTACCGCCGACAGGATGCGATCGGCACACCGTTCTGCGTTACCGTTGACCATCAAACCGCTTCCGACAATACGGTCACCATCCGCTACCGCGATACCATGTTACAGGAAAGGGTTGAAATTAGTCAGTTACGAGATATGATCCTGAAGCAGGTGAGTTTCAGGAATTTGTTTAATCAATTGAAATAGGTTGAAATAGGTTGAAATAGTTGAATTGCTATATATTAAAGGCTGCCTCAGAAGAATGGGGCGGCCTTTGTTTTGATATTCTTAGTATTTCTGCAGCAGCGCCAACATCTTCCTGTCCAACTTATGCCCATGCCAATCCTCATATTCGATGTCTTTCCGTCCCGAATCGAGTATGCCAAAATCACCACGGAAATTCCATAGGGCATAACCGATCTTATTTTCGGTCAGGATGCTGATCACATCTTCGAACCAGGCGAGGAAAACTTCGTGGGGCGTTTCGCGCCAGCAACCACATTCGCCACAATGGACACCCACCCCTTTTTTCACTACATCGATCCATGGCTGATAAAACTTGACAAGCGACTCCCTTCCAAACTGCTTATTGTCAATTGTTCCAGGCCATGAAGGCATTGGCGCCGTATCTGGATTCTTAAAAACCCAGGGTGCGCGGTAATGTGATACATAATGGGGAAAATATCCACGGCAACTTTGGGCTATGTCGAGGTCGGTAATTTCTGGGATAACATTGGAGCCACCATCATTGCCATCGGCGACTACAAGCCGTTTCCGGTTGTGTTTGCGGATCACTTCGGCAGTCTCCTTAACCACTTTACGATAGATGGCACCTGGAACGGTAGTCCTTGATCCAAACTGGTCGTTCATGTCGGTACGCAAGGTTGGCTCGTTCACCAGATCAAAACTAAGGTCTTTGTGTGAAATGCTCTTCAACCGTTTTGCCCACATCTCCCAATGGAATTTAAAGGCTTCCTGTGCCGCTTCGTCTTTCCAAAGGTTATAGGGCTCATTAAAACCGGCATTGATGCAGTAACCCGGTGCACGGTGAAGGTCGAGGCTAACATGTAGTTTGTATTTGTTGGCCATTTCAACCAATTTGGCAATCTCATCCACCACCTTCTCATCAATGTTCAGCACATCTTCGGGAGTCACATTCTTTGATGGGTCGTATTTGATATATCGTGGATAGGCCATGGGCAGGCGCACAAAATCAAATCCCCAATCGGCCATCCATCTGAAATCGTCTTCAGTAGTAAAAGATGAAGCTCCTGCTTTTGGTGGTTTCGGCGTAAAATAGTCGAGCAGGTTAAAACCCCTCCAACGTGGCAGCGGATTTGAGATTTGTTTTGTTCCCCCTGTGGCGAAAGCAAGGTTGCTGGATAATCCAATTAGTGCCGAAGCAGCACCCGCAGTTTTTAAAAATGACCTCCGGTCAATACTTTTTTCCATAAAATGTATAATTAGTTGATATATAGATATATAATAATATAATTTACTGCTTATCCCTTTCATTGAAGTTGACTGCTTATTGGAATTCAATCATACTTGTAATGTATTATAAACTAAGCAATTGCATCAAATCCCCCCTGCCCCTCTTTATAAAAGGGGGAGTCGTTCGAAGTTAATTTGTTTCCTTTAATATGTTTTCAAAAATAGCTTGATCGAAAGGGTACAAGCAATTTTTAGAATTTCCAAATTTATTTTCATATTCTTTTTCAAAATTAGTATTAATTCGATTCATAGTCAATTGTGGACTGGTTTTATCCTCTTTAGCAGGGTTTAAAAGCCAGCCGCCAGTTGCCAGCCGCTAAATTTCCAATGTCACACTCTCCCTACTCAAAGAGCCATTGATCCTGCGTGCTTTTTCTTACTTTTGTCAAAATTTTGAAAACTATGGGAAAGCAAAATTGGAAACCCGGCAATATGGTCTATCCATTGCCGGCAGCCCTTATCAGTTGTGGCGATATTAACGGAAAAATGAACCTGATCACGATTTCATGGTTGGGGACCATTTGTTCCGATCCTCCGATGTGCTACATTTCAGTCCGTCCGGAAAGGTATTCCTACGAATTGATCAAGGAATCGGGAGAGTTTGTGATCAACCTCACCACGGCCGATATGGCACAAGCGACCGATTGGTGCGGCGTAAAATCGGGTCGCGACCACGACAAATTTAAAGTGAGCGGCCTTACCCCGGCTGCTGCCACAATTGTCAAATGTCCCATCGTTTCCGAGTCGCCGGTTTCTATCGAGTGCAAAGTTAGAGAGATCAAACCATTGGGTTCACACGACATGTTTATTGCAGATGTTGTAAATATCATTGCGGAAGACCGGTACATCGATCCTGAAACCAAGGCGTTCAATCTTGCGGCATCCGGTATCATGGCCTATTCGCATGGGACCTATTATCCACTTGGCAAACGGATCGGCAAATTTGGATGGAGTGTTTTGAAAGATAAGCTTAAGAGAAAATTGTAAACATTAACTTATTATTTTAAGCAAAACTTTAACCAATTCCATGAGGATCATTTTATTAATCGAATTATCAATATTTTGTTTTATGACATCTTGTAATGTGCAAACTCCTGTAAAAGAGGCAAATCCTCTTTTGGCAGAATGGAATACCCCCCACCAGACACCTCCATTTACCGAAATAAAACATAAGCATTATATCCCGGCTATCGAAGCAACGCTGAAAGAGGCCAAAGAGGAGGTGGATGTGATTATCAATAGTTCAGAACAACCCACTTTCCAGAATACGATTATGGCACTTGAATTGGCTGGCGAAAAACTGGATCGTGCAACAAGTGTGTTGTTCAACCTCAATTCCGCCGAAACGGATGATACGATCCAATCAATCTGCCGCGAGGTCGCCCCAAAATTGTCGGAGTTTTCAAACTATGTTACGCTGAACGATCAGTTGTTTCGGAAGATCAAAGTGGTTTACGCCCATAAAGATAAATTGGAACTCACGGCGGAGGACCTCCAACTATTGGAAAAGAAATACCTTGGCTTTGTAAGGAGTGGTGCAAACCTTGAAGGTGAGGCAAAAAAGCGTTATGCCGAAATTACTACCGAATTGTCGCAGCTTTCGCTGAAATTCAGTGAGAATGTGCTTGCCGAAACCAATGGTTTTCAGTTGCTCATCACCGACAAAAAAGACCTTTCCGGACTTCCAGAAAATGAAGTGGAAGAAGCGGCCCAGGTTGCTAAATCCAAAGGCAAGGAGGGTTGGATATTCACCTTGCAGGGACCAAGTTTTACCGGGTTTATGAAATATGCCGGTAACAGGGAACTTCGTGAGCAAATGTACCGTGCTTATACTTCGCGGGGATATCAGGAGAATGAGCAGAACAATGTTGAGGTCATTCGTAAGATCGTCAACTTAAAATTGGAGAAGGCCAAGTTATTGGGATTTAATACCCATGCTGATTATGTCCTTGCCGAACAAATGGCCGAAAATCCAAAACGGGTGAACGATTTTATACAGCAATTGCATGTGGCTTCATTGCCTTTTGCAAAAAAGGAGTTTGCCGAAGTTCTGCAATTTGCTAAAAAACTTGGACTTCAAAGTGATTTACAACCTTGGGACTGGAGCTTCTTTTCCGAAAAGTTGAAGAACGAAAATTTCGGTTTCGACGAGCAACAGGTAAAGCCATATTTCCAGTTGGAGAAAGTTAGGGACGGTGTCTTTGACCTTGCAACACGCCTTTATGGGCTTACTTTTAAAGAAAATATAGAAATCCCTGTCTATCAGGCTGATGTAAAAGCTTATGACGTATTCGACCAGGATGGATCGTTTTTATCGGTGCTTTATCTCGATTTCTTTCCGCGCGAAGGGAAAAGCGGCGGTGCTTGGATGAACGATTTACGTCCCGAAAGCAAAATCAATGGCAAAATTGTAAAACCCATTATCACAGTGGTCTGCAATTTTACGAAACCAACGGAAACGAAACCTTCGTTGCTTACCTTTTACGAAGTGACGACCTTCCTTCACGAATTTGGTCATGCCTTACATGGGATGCTGGGGAACACGGTCTATCCAAGCCTTTCGGGGACCAATGTTTACCGCGATTTTGTGGAGTTGCCTTCGCAGGTGATGGAAAACTGGGCGACCCAAAAAGAGTGGCTCGACCTGTTTGCCGTCCACTATGAAACGGGAGAAAAGATCCCTGCCGGATTGGTGCAGAAATTGATCGATGCCGATAATTTCCAGGCCGGATATGCGAGTGAACGCCAGTTGAGTTTTGGGATGAACGATATGGCCTGGCACTCGATCACCGAACCGATGACAGGCGATGTGGTCGAATTTGAGCAAAAGGCAATTGCTTCGACACTACTTTTTGAACCGGTAAAAGGCAGTTGTTTGAGTTCTGCGTTTACCCATATTTTCGGGGGTGGTTATTCTGCCGGTTATTATGGCTATAAATGGGCTGAAGTCCTCGATGCCGATGCGTTCGCCCAATTCAAGAAATATGGGATTTTCGACAAGGCAACCGCCACCTCGTTCCGTAAGAATATCCTTGAAAAGGGCGGAACAGAGCATCCGATGAAGCTTTACGTTGCCTTCCGCGGACAGGAACCCTCGATTGAGCCGTTGTTGGAAAGGAGTGGGTTGAGGAAATAGTTGATTTATTTTTGCAGTGCCATCAGCACGACCCATTTTGTAACAACGGAATTCATTCCGTTGACGAACAAACATATCACAAATTGATGGTATTTTGGAATCCAAAATTCATTTCCAGCACGATCAAAAAGCACCAGAGGTGCGAAATCTTTGTAGAAAAAGAGTTGCATATAGGAAAAGCGGCGCAATCGGAAGTTAATGTAGGTATTGGACCTTCAATGCGCCGCAATGCAGGGTGCCGAAAAAGAAAGAAGCCGTATTTTCGGGTTGCATCAAAAATGAATGGAAACCATGAATTTTGACCAGCATTTTAAACCGGATTTCCCAAGAAAGCCATTTTGCCAAACCGCCTCCAACCAACTTTGCTTTTGCGGCGCAGATGGAATCCCATCTTTCAAAAACCTTTCTGATTGCGCCGGTTGGTTGATGGTTCTGTTTTTCTACCAATATTTTGCTCCTAACGGAGCTTTGATCGTGCTGAAAATTGGATAGAGAAATTAAAAGGTAATTTTCTAATCGGTAGATAGTTGGTTTGTTTTGCTATTTGATTCTTAAATCCTTCCGATTTTGACGGCAATCCCAGATTGTATGAATTGTAGTCAATTTATTTTCAATCTCATAGAATAAGACGTAGTTATCGACGATTAAGCCTCTGACTGATTCTGTTTCAGAGTTTAGACCTAAGTCGGGTTGTTTTAGGAGGAGTTTAAGTTCTTTGTTCAATCGTTGGTATAGTTTAGCCGAATAGGACTTGTTCTTGTTTCTATCTGCATAAAACTCAAGTATTTCATAAAGTTTAATTTCAGCTTTATGCGACCATATTATTTTGTGTTTAGCCATTCCGAAACTTTTTTATCCAGGAGTTCGTGTTCAATATAATGGCCTTGTTTGACTTCCTTCCTTGATTCATTGATCTCATTTCTTTGTTCTTCGGTAAGTGCCAAAACCGTTGTGCCGGATTTAGAATCGAGGATTGTTTTTATAGCCGTGAGAAATGATACGTCATTTATCTCGTTGATCCTATGTATCAATACTTTCTTTAATTCGATGGTTGTCATGATAAACCTTAGTTTCCTACAAAGGTACTTTTTTTTTGATGTCTGATAAAATTGTGGGTGATTTTTCGATTGAAGTTGAATAACGAATATATCGCAAATTGATCATGTTGTGGAAGCTAAAATTCATTTTCCGCACGTTCAAAAAGCACCAGAGGTGCAAAATATTGGTAGAAAAAGAATGGCACACATGCAAAGCGGCGCAATCAGAAGGTTATGTAAGGATTGAACCTTCAATGCGCAGCAATCTGAAAAATCGGTCATACCGCATTTTCGGTTTGCATCAAAAATGATTGGAAACCATGAATTTGGATCAGCATCCTAAACAGGGATTCCCGAGAAGACTATTTGCCAAAAACGCTCCAACCACCTTTGCTTTTAAGGCGCAGATGGATTCCCTTCTTTCAAAAACCTTTCTAATTGCGCCGCTTGGTTGATGGGTCTGTTTTTCTACCAATATTTTGCTCCTAACGGAGCTTTTGGACGGAGCGAAAATGGATTTTGGTTTCTGAATATAAAAATACCCGGTTGGTTGATGGCCTATTATTTTTGGATTTTAGAATGATAAATATTGATAATAATTGGCAATCAATCAATTATATTTTCCAAAGAATAACGATTGGTGTTTATTCCTTAAACTACAACTTGGATCACAAATTAATCTTGTTTTGGAAACCAAATTCATTTTCTGCACGTTCAAAAAGCACCAGAGGTGCTAAATATTGGTAGAAATAGAATTGCACAAAACCAAAGCGGCGCAATCAGAAGTTCTTGTA
>CAIYPA010000143.1 GCA_903927965.1 uncultured Bacteroidia bacterium
CCAAGTAGCGGAAACAGTCTTCATCTGTTGAAAATTCTTTGTAGAACTTAATTGAGTTCACACCTTTAAATTTATTTCGTTCATCCATGCTACAAAGGTAGCATTACAAAAATTATGGGCGGTCTAAACGCCTATACCAGTTAAATTATTAATAGTTTTAGGACGCAAGATCTGTTTGAAGACCTGCCAGTCGCCAGCGGCTAGTTGCCAGTAGCCATTGACAGCCAGTCGCCAGTTGCCAGCAGCATCTTCAGAACGACGCATAAACTACTGCCAATATTTTGGCGGGAGAATCTTCGGCGGCATGTACATGGTGGTCAACCACCGAATCGTAGTAGATGCTGTCGCCTTCTGAAAGAGTATAAACAGATTTCCCATATTTAATTTCGATTTTCCCGTTCAGGACATAAATAAACTCTTCCCCTTCATGCGAAGACTGTGCAAAATCTGTTTCAACGGTTGGGTTGATGTCGATAATAAAAGGTTCCATATGCCTGCCCGATTTATCGCTGGCCATAGGGAAGAAATCAAGGTTGTGGTTGGAAGTGCTGTTTTTGTTCGAGAAACTTGTCCCTTTTTTGACATCGCCACTGCGTGTGACGATTGGCCCAAGATGGTCCATATCATCGAGAAAAGTACCCAATCGTACCCCCAGGGCACGGGCGACTTTGATCAAATGGCCTAAAGAAGGAATGGTCTCGTTCTCTTCGATTTTTGCCATTGTCCCGGTAGTAAAACCGCACCTTTCGGCCAATTCTTCGACCGTAATACTTTTTTGCTGACGGATTGTAGCTATTTTTTCACCTACATTTTTAGTTGCACTCATAGTCATTAAATATGATTTCAGTTTGCAACAAAAATAATTGTTTTGCTTTGAATCTAAAATGAAAATCCTTAAAAAAAGTAAAGCCCGGATTTTAATCCAGGCCTTACTTTTTTATGGTTGTATAAGCTATTTTGCTTCGGTAATTTCCAAAACAGCACTGGTGAGTTCGCTGTTGTTGGGCATTGAGTAGCCGATTTTCATCAGATAATCACCTGAATAACTTTTTCCTTCACCTGGGCCAAAATTACGTGGGCCTCCTCCGCCACCTGGCCTGTTGGTGGCTTTCATCTTGTTGATCTCTGTGATCTGGTATTTTTTTGCCGGATCCAGGCCGGATAACCTGACCGGATTAAACCTGTTCATGGAGCGTGGATGAAGCGCGTAGGAGAAAAGCAACGATTTTGTTTTGTCCTGGCTAACATACATAATTACAGAGCGTTCCTCATCGTAGGGTGAAATAAGGCGGTAAAGGTCGCCGTTCCAGATCAGGTCTTTAAGCCTGTTGTAATTGGCAACCGCAGCCTTACTGAATTCAAGTTCATCTGGCGTCAGTTCGTTAACACGGATATCGTATCCAAGTTTTCCCGACATGGCCACATCTGTCCTGAACTTCAACGATTGTTTTCCCATGTCTGTCACATGGTTGCAGGAAGTGATGCTTGGGAAGAAATAGGAGTAGCCCCATTGTATAAATACCCGTTCCGCCGCGTCGGTATTGTCGCTAGGCCAGAATTCGGTAAAGTATTTTAAAGCGCCATAATCGGTCCTGCCACCACCACCTGAACAAAGCATAATCGGAAGATGAGGATATTTGGCACGCAACCGTTCCATTACCTTATAAAAACTCCTTGTATAATCGATCTGCATATTCGACTGGTTCTCCTTCAAATAAGGTGAATATGCACTTGTCATTAAACGGTTGCAATCCCATTTGAAAAAAGCGACATTTGGATTTTTGGTCATGATGCCATCCACCACATTGAACACAAAATCCTGAACCTGTGGATTGGTGAGGTCAAGGACCAATTGGTTCCTGTAATAATTCTCTTCGCGGTTTGGCAA
>CAIYPA010000144.1 GCA_903927965.1 uncultured Bacteroidia bacterium
ACATGTAATCTTCATTGTGCTTTTATTGGCAACTTTCGTGACAAGTTGTAAAAAAGACACAACAATTGATCTGGCCGGGATCACCTTGTCAAAGACTTCGACTACGCTGAAACCCGAAGTGACAGAAATTTTAACGGCAACATTTTTCCCTGCAGACGCCACGAATAAGGAGGTAATCTGGTCTTCATCAAATCCCTCTGTTGCAACTGTTGACAATACTGGCAAAATTACAGCTGTCGGTGTAGGTAGCACAACAATCAGTGTTACTTGCGCATTGATCAGTTCGCTTAAAGCAACATGCGATGTTACTGTATCATGGGCTACCCTTAACAACATTTCAGGAAATGTTTCGGGTGTTTGGGAGAAAAATGCAACTGTAAATGTGTCAGGTCACATCACTGTTCCGGTTGGACAAATGCTGACTATTGAACAGGGTGTTCAGGTGATTTTCGACGACAATGGTGTTGGTGCAAGCCATACAAGGATCGAATTTATGGTTGCCGGAAAATTGTACTGCAATGGTACGACGACCAATCCGATACTGTTCTCGGTTGCTCCGAGCAAGCGAATTGCTGCAAACACCTTCGGAGGACTATGGGGCGGTATTGTTGGAACCAAAGACTGTTCTGAAATGTTGTTCAACAATGTCAATATGGAATATACAGGTGGCGATGTTGTAGCGGATTCTCCGTCTGCTATCGCAGGGATTTACACAGCTGGAGGTGATATCGTCCCGCATATTACAACCACAAATCCAGCAGGGAAATATGTTGTCACCAATTGTACTTTCCGCAATGGCCGTTCGGATGGCCTCTATTTCATGGGCGGACAGGGAATTATCGCCAATAACATTTTCATTGCCATCGGACAAACGGGTGGTGAGGCCATCAATCTTAAAGCGGGCTGTAAGGTAGATGCCGCATACAATCTGATCTTCTCACCCAACACAAACGGATTAAAACTTTCATCTTCAGGCCAGGATGATGCAGCAGGAAGAGGACAAGCCCTTATCAGAGCATTTAACAACACAATTGTCAACTCAGGATGGAGACGAAACGGCGTAAAGGGTGGTTCTGCCTATGTTGAAAAGGGGGCATTGGTTAGCGTGTTCAATAACCTGATGGTCAATTGTAAATTCATGGCCATGACACCATCATTTGACAAACCAAGCCCTACAGGTGGTGCTGATAATAATTCGGTCATCAATTATAATTTCTACGCTTCAGGCTCACAGCAAAGTACACTTGCTCAGGATAATCCTTTGACACTCACCTCCTATATGGGTTATGTATCGACTCAAGCCAATTATTGGCACGATGGCCGCAATAGTACACCTAAGGTAGATTTAAACAGCCTTGTCAGCTCATCTGCAGGCGACAGTTCAAAGGACCCAAAATTTGTGAGTTTCGGATTCAGTACTGTCGATCTGAATAGTTACACGTACGACAGTAACTGGAATTTCCATGTTCTGGCAGCATCTCCAGTATTGACGGGTGCCTTTTCAAGTTTTACAGGTGTTTACGGTCCTTATTGGGGAACCACTGGCATAACTGTCAATGGCATTGAATACAAGACACCTGCTCCTTCAGCACGTTTTGGTGCCTACGGTACAAACTAATATTTATTAACAAATAATTAGGAGGATGTCTCATAAGTCAGAAAAAATTGAGATATTCTCCTTATTTTACTCCCATCTTTAAAAAAAAACTATGATACGGATAATCAGCATTTTTTTAACGTTGTTTTTACTGGTTTTTTATTCAAATGCACAAGTTCTTGTCAATCCCGAAAAGTTAGCAGCTAAAGCACTGAATTTTATAGTTGCAAGTGATATGGGGAGACGCGGAGTTTCGGAGCAAAGGAACATTGCTACATTAATGGGAAAGGAAGCTGAGTTTAACTTGATCAATTTTGTAGCAGTGGCAGGAGATCCAATACACGACGATGGGGTTAAAAGCACTGATGATAGCGAATGGAAGGATAAATTCGAAAACATTTATACAGCCCCATCTTTAATGGATATCCCCTGGTATGTCGTTTCAGGCAATCATGAATATCATGGAAGTGTTCAGGCCATCATGGATTATTCAAAATTATCCAAACGTTGGAAAGCCCCTGCACGTTATTATTCAATTGAGAAAACCATCGGAACAGGTGAAAATAAATGTTTGTTCGTTTTCATTGATACAGCTCCCCTTATCGATAAATACCGTACAGAGGGCAGTTACTCCGATGCAGGGAAACAGGATATCGAAAAACAACTCAAATGGATCGACTCAACACTGGTTACATCGAAAGACCGTTGGAAAATTGTGATAGGGCACCACCCGGTTTATGCTGACACCGAAAAGGCAGATGCAGAGCGCACCGATATGCAAAAAAGAGTGGGAGTCATTCTTGAAAAGCGGAAAGCAGATGTTTTTATCTGTGGTCATATCCACAATTTTCAACATATAAAACCTGAAGGCAGGTCTGTGAATTATATTGTCAACTCCTCAGCTTCACAGTCAAGAACTGTAAAAAATACAGATGGCACACTTTTTTGTAATCCAAACCCTGGCTTCACGCTTTGCTCTGTTACACAGCAGAACTTCACATTTTTCTTTATTGACCATAAAGGAGAATCGGTTTACAAATATGTGATTAAAAAATAGTTGTATTTTTTTTGATTTGCCTTTATTCAATAATAATTATCAGCAAAGTTAGGATCACTCAAGACAAATCATAATCAATTAAAAGCCTCGGACTAATCCGGGGCTTTCTTTCATAAAGTCCGAAAAGTATTGATTATATCTGTATATCTTTGCCGCTGATTAGGCCAAATGAAAATAGGCATAAGTATTCCTGGCAAAAATTATAGAATGGTTCGACTTGAGTTTTTAAAATATATGGCCACCCTGGCTGCAATGTGGCGTGTAAACCCAATTTCTGGTAGTAGTTTTGTAGATCCTGAAATTACAAAAGCCGATTTTGGCAAAGATTTCATATGGGGTGTTGCGACATCCGCCTATCAGATTGAAGGAGCCTGGAATGCGGATGGTAAGGGGGAGTCAGTTTGGGATAAGTTCACAAGCAAACCATGCAATGTAAAAGATAAAACAAATGGAAACGAGGCGATTGATTTCTACAACCGGTACACCAATGATTTAAAACTACTAAAAAGCCTGAACTTCAAAAACTTCAGGTTCTCTTTTTCCTGGCCAAGATTGTTGCCCGAGGGAACCGGAAAAGTAAATGAAAAAGGAGTCGATTTTTACAACCGGTTGATTGATGAATGTTTAAACCTCGGAATTGAACCCTGGGTTACCCTCTATCATTGGGACCTTCCACAGAAACTTGATGATCGCGGAGGATGGACAAACAGGGATATTGTAAACTGGTTTTCTGAATATACCGAATTGTGTACCAAGAGGTTTGGTGACAGGGTCAAGCACTGGATGGTCCTTAATGAACCTGCGGGTTTTACAACCTTAGGTTATCTTTCGGGAATGCATGCACCCAACCAAAGCAGTATCAATAAGTTTCTTGCATCCATCCACCACGCCTGTCTTTGCCAGGCTGAAGGTGGAAGGATAATTCGCAACAATGTTGAAAACAGCCATATAGGAACTACTTTTTCGTGTTCGTTTACAGAACCTTACAAAAACTTTGCAAGACATCAGCTTGCGTCGAGAAGGCTTGATGTAATGCTAAACCGTTTATTTATCGAACCTTCATTGGGTATGGGATATCCGCATGAAGAACTCCCCTTTCTTAGAAAGATTGAAAAATACATCCAACCAGGAGATCATGAAAAACTTAAGTTTGAGTTTGACTACATTGGTATCCAGAACTATTTCAGGGTGATCAGTAAATCTTCTTTAATCCCCTTTATTTGGGCAAACCGTGTAAAACCCGGAAATGAGGCTGAAATGACAGAAATGGGGTGGGAAGTGAACCCGGAAGGTATCTACCACATTATTAAACAGTTTGCAAAATATCCCATCAAAGAAATTGTAGTTACCGAAAATGGGGCTGCTTTCCCTGATCAATTGATTGAAGGGAAAGTTCACGATGTGCAACGGATCAATTTTTATAAACGGTATCTGCAACAGATTCTCAAGGCGAAAAACGAAGGGGCAAATGTTCAAGGGTACTTTGCCTGGACCTTTATCGACAATTTCGAGTGGGCCGAAGGATTCCGTCCAAGGTTTGGACTGGTTTACAACGATCATAAAACTCAAGAGCGTATCGTTAAAGATTCAGGATTATGGTGGCAAGAATTTCTGAAATAAAAAAAGTTCGGGACGATAAACTGTCCCAAACTTTCATAACCTTTAATTAGTAAACTTCAACACTACATACAAAACAAAGCGGACTAAAACTAAACGAGTTATTATTTCAACAGCAAAAATAGTCCATGGTTGTTACAGTTTGATTAACAAGTTGTTTCATTTTTGTATCATTTTATATCCTGGGAATATAACCGAAAAGTAACCGAATATTCATTGCTTTGTAACCATTCAGTAATTGGTTTGTCTTTTATTGTCTGAATAAAAAATTCGTAATGAATATGGACAATAAACGAAATGTTGAGGTAGTGGTCATTTCCGATGTACACCTGGGTACATCTGGTTGTCAGGCCGTTGAATTGCTGAAGTACCTCAAAAGTATCAAACCTAAGATCCTGATCCTGAATGGTGACATTATAGATATATGGCAGTTTAAGAAACGTTATTTCCCTAAATCGCATCTTAAAGTGGTTAAACACCTGATGGGCCTTGCATCGGAACGGTGTACGGTCTATTACATTACTGGAAATCATGACGAAATGTTGCGCCGGTTTACTGGGATGAAAGTCGGACGTTTACGGATCATCAACGATTTGAAACTTGAACTTGATGGACAAACAACCTGGTTCTTTCATGGCGATGTGTTCGATGTAGTGATGCAATATTCTAAATGGCTGTCAAAATTGGGAGCAATCGGATACGACTTTCTTGTTGGATTGAATACCTTGATTAACTGGATATTCCGTTTTTTAGACTTAAAATTGAAACCTGTTTCCTTCTCAAAGAAGATCAAGGAATCGGTTAAAAGTGCAGTTAAATTTATCAACGCTTTTGAAGAAACGGTAGCAAACGTTGCAGCAAGGAAAGGAATCGACACGGTTGTTTGCGGGCATATCCATAAACCGGAAATGAGAAAAATCGAAATTGAAAATTCCACGGTCAATTATCTCAATTCGGGCGACTGGATCGAAAATCTGACCGCTCTTGAATACAACAATGGCAAATGGGGAATTTTCAATTACAGGACCGATTTTATCGAAGAACCTGGGATCCTGGTTACCGATTATGAAAAATTGGTCGATGTGGGCGTGAAGGACTTATTTAAAAATATGCTGGTAGAGTTCAGCAACTAATTGGCTTTTTGCGAATGAAAGTACTATATGCAATTCAAGGCACTGGAAATGGGCACATTAGCCGTGCAAGGGAAATAATTCCTTATCTCAGCAATTATTGTGAGTATGATATTCTTGTAAGCGGGACTCAATGCGATGTTGAGCTAGGTGTCCCTATAAAATTCAGATTTAAGGGTTTGAGTTTTACTTTTGGCAAAAAAGGGGGAATCGACCTTTGGTCCACCACTGTCAATGCAAGCCTTCCAAATATGAAACGTGAAATAAATCAACTTAACGTGGAGGATTATGATCTGGTGATCAACGATTTTGAACCAATTTCTGCCTGGGCTTGCCGCAGCAAGGGCATTCCTTGTATCAGTTTAAGCCATCAGGGGTCTTTGTTAAGCAAGAAAGTCCCATTGCCACCTAAAAAAGATTATTTCGGTCGTTTCGTCCTTCGCAACTACGCACCGGCAAATGCACATTTTGGCTTCCATTTTCAGGCTTATGATGAGTTCATTTTTACTCCTGTGATCAGGAAACAGGTGAGGGAAATCGACATTGAAGAACTTGATTATTATACGGTTTACCTACCAGCTTACGATGACAAACGGCTTGTAGAAAAGTTGTCGCATTTTGGGAACATCAGGTGGCATATTTTTTCAAAACATGCTAAAAAGCCCTATTATCTGGCAAATATCTCGGTTTTCCCAATTACGAATGATGAGTTTGTTGCAGACATGGCCAGTTCGATTGGGGTCTTGTGCGGAGCGGGTTTTGAAACTCCAGCAGAAGCACTGTATTTGAAAAAGAAGTTGATGGTGGTTCCTATGAAGGGGCAATATGAACAAAAATGCAACGCAGCTGCCCTCGAAATGATGGGTGTTCCGGTCATTAAGAATCTGAAAGAAAAGCATTTCGGAGAAATTGGCAAATGGCTCGAATCGGATAAAAAAGTTGAAGTCGATTACCCCGATCAGACACAAAGGATCATTGGGATGCTATTTGCCGGTAATTCTAAAAAAGTAATTCAAATGACCCCTTTTGATTATCAGAAATACCATACCCTATAATTACAAAGTTGCCAACATGCAATTTACTAACGAGATATAAAATTTGTCCATATCATTCAGTGTTTTGAATCTTATCAAAAAGGGCCATTAATCAGCGAATACTCAAGGACTGAGCAATGGTTTCCACAACTGTAATGGAATAATTTGGTTATCCCAACATCCTTTCTTAAACATGGATAAACATAATCTGCAAATAAACAAGTGTCAACCTTTTCCGACTGAATATACCTTTCAAAGGTCAACGAAGCAGCACCCCTGAAAGAAAGAAAGTAATTAAAAGTAACTCTACGATCACCCAAGACTTTAAAACTCAAAGTTGTTATCTCATTCACAAGATGGAAAGTATCCGTTTGTAAGGGATCCAATCCCATGGATCCCCAATGATGGATACTGAGCCCATTGAATGATTGTCTAACCTTTTAGACTATCGGAGTATCGGTTGACGCACTGATAAAATCCCAGGTACATTCACACACTTTTTTTTATACTCGTCTAAAAAAGAATAATCTTCCTTTGATTTGCACGAAATGATCAGCATAAAAGCCAAAATCACAAAACTCAGAAAAACGAAGATCCGTTTCATTTTTTTAATAAAAATACTTCAAAATAAAGTGGGTCAAAAAGATTTAGTCAATTTCCTTGTTTCACCCTGTAATTAAATCAACCGATTGAACATCAATAGTAAGGCCCTTTTATCAGGGAATAACAAACTGAACCACTGTGGTTTCCATGGCTGCCAGCTCCAAAACTGGTAATCCCTACTTCCCTTTTTAGACAGACCTGATTTATAAGTTGAAGAGTCATACAAGTATCCACCTTATCCGATTGGATATACCGGTTAAAGGTCAGTGATTTATTGCCCCAATAAGGCACGTCGAAAGTAAAAGTAACCTCCCCATCGTCCATTGCTTCAAAGGTCAAAGTTGAAATTTGATTCTTAATCTCTGTTGTATCCGTTTTTGTAAAATTTGGGCCACCGGAAAAATCAGAATGTTCGTAAACATAGAATCCGTTAAAGGTCTGCTTGACCTGATAAACAACAGGATTGCCTCTCGATGCACTGATAAAATCCCAAGTACATTCGCCATAGGTGATTGAATTCTCATAAACGTAGGAATAAACTGCCGAATAATCATATTTGTACTTTTCGCGAACCTTCAAAGGCAAAAAGTCATTCATTCTTTCATCCATTTCATGGCAGGCGGTTGTCAGAATAAATGCCCAAACCACAAAACGGAGATATGGGAATATTCTTTTCATTTTTTTTAATAAAAATACTTCAAAAATAGGGCAGATCAAAACGATTCTGGCAATTTTCCAGGCTCAGTCCATCGAATAAATTGATCGATTGCCTATCAATAATAAGGTCCTTCAATCAGATCTTGTGAAAGATTAAAACGATGGTTAGCCATACCTGCAACGCGAATGCTGGTGATCCCTACGTTCTTTTTTAAACAAAGTTTATTTTCAGGCGCTACTTTTAAACTAAAGGATGAAATTTCATTCTCAACCTGAAGGGTGTCCATTTTGACAGGACCAAAGATAAATGCATACAAATTCCAGTGGCCACTCCATTGACAGCAGATACCACGGAGTTAAACACCCCGTAACCGCCTAAAATACTTTTACTGAATACAACGCCTGTAAATGCCCCAATGGACATCAATAATAAGGCCCTTTTATAAAGGAATAACAAACTGAACCACTGTGGTTACCATAGCTGCCAGCTCCAAAACTGGTAATCCCAACCTCTTTTTTTAAACATACATAATTTATAAAGCCTATTGTTGTACAAGTGTCAATTTTATCCGACTGATAATATCTCTTAAAGGTAAGGGAGCTATTTCCCCAATAAGGCACTTTGAAAGTAAAAGTAACATCCCGATTATTCAAAACTTTAAAACTCAATGTTGAAATTTCATTGCTAATTTTGGTTGTATCCTTTTTTGAGAAACTTAAAGTATCGGAATAATTATAATGCCGGTAAACATAGACTCCATTGAAAGTTTGTCTAACCTGATAAACAACCGGAGTATCGGTTGATGCACTTATAAAATCCCAGGTACATACTCCATAAGTTAGTGAATTCTCATCTACATAAGCATACGATGCCGAACAATTATATTGATACTTTGCCCCAACCTTTAAAGGCAAATAGTCGTTCACAGGCAAATCCACATTCCTAATTTCCTCGTTTGTAATAACTTCATTTTTACTGCAGGAGTAGTTTAAGGCTAGGACCACAAAACAAATCGCCAGAAAGGAGTTTTTCTTAATATTTTTCATTTTTTGTTGCATTTAAAAAACATACCTTAAATCGGAATATTCTGTCTTACCGTAATATATCTTGCAAAGTAGAGTTCATCATCACGGCATTTCATTGTAAATATAATACAATCAGGAGGCAAATCAAAATTCAATCTAAAGGCTTTGCTTTCCAAATTTATAGGCTACTCCAAACTCCAAATAGGGAAATAATAAGAATAAATAATTAAATACTCGGTTTATTAAGCTTAACATCAATATATTGGCCCTTCTATAAGTGAATAACTGACCGATCCACTGTGGTTTCCAGTTATGCAATTTTCTAACCTGGTGATCCCGACATCCTTTTTTAAACATACCACACTTCTGAGATTAGGGTTTAGACAAATATCTGACCCATCCGACCTAAATAATCTTACAAAAGTCAAAGACACTTTGCCCCAATAAGGTAAAAAGTGATTAAAAGTAACCGCATTGCCTGATACTTCAAAACTCAAATTTGAAATTTCATTACGAATTTGAGTTGTATCAGATTTAATATCATATGGATAAGTAGAACTATGCTTATAAATATAGATTCCATTAAAGGTCTGTTGGACCGATGACGAGCTTATAAATTCCCATGTACATTCTCCGTATTTCGTGGATCCCTCATTAACATAGCCATAATTATCCGAATAATTGTATTTATACTTTGCTCCTACCTTTAAAGGCAAATAGTCGTTCCAAATGCCTACAGTTGTGGAATCTTTCTGATCAACATCAATTGAAGTATCATTCTTTGCTTTGCACGAGGAAAACAAGACCATGACTAAAAAACCAATTGTTGGGAACAGATTGTTTTTCATTTTGGTAAAAATTGATTATCAATATATTATATTCAAAATCGTAAAAATTCAAATATTCATATTTCATTGTGAATATACGACAATTGGGCAACAAATCAAAATTATTCTGAAATATCAGATTATTTGAAAATCGTAATGATCGCTTTGAAATTTGTTATTTGATCTTTATTATTCCCACTTCCTTTGTGCTTGTAAACAATTAACATACAATCAGATGTGTCACATTAAAAATTGGGTCTACTCAGAAACAAGAAAAGTACAGGATCAAAAATCATTTGAAATAGCCTTTCCCTACTTAAAAGAGAAATTACTGGTTCCATTCATCCTGATTTTGTCCCTACTTAGCCTTTTTCAGCATTCCTTTGCACAAAGCCCTGACAATAAAAGTGTTGCAAACAATTTTGGTGGGGCAGTTACCGTGACGAACAATGGGATTTCATTTATCCCAACTTTTTCGTTGGGGAAACCGGCGGTAATTTTCGACATGGCGGTGGGCCACAAACTCACCTTTGAACCGCAGTTCCGGTTTTCGCTCAAAGGGAAACCCTGGTCTTTTCTTTTCTGGTGGCGATATAAAGTACTGGGAACAGACAAGTTTTTCTTCAATACAGGTGCGCATTTGGGCCTTGCCTATAAAACGATTGGTGTTTCAGCCAATGGGGAAACAAAAGATGTCCAAACCGTGAACCGCTACCTGGCCGCGGAGTTGTCGCCCAATTACGGATTAACCAAGAATATAAGCATTGGGGTGTATTACCTGTACTCCCGGGGCATTGACCCGGATGCCACCAGAAATACACACTTCCTGACCTTGAACGCGAATTTTTCAGATGTCAAACTTTCGGGTCAATACTACATGAAGTTAGTTCCTCAGGTTTACTATTTAAGGATGAACCAATACGATGGTTATTACCTCACTTCCTCTGTGACTTTGGCAAAACGGAACAGTCCATTCTCAATATCCGGAATGTTCAACAAGATCATCCAAACGGATATTTCCGCAAGCAAAAACTTTGTCTGGAATGCAAGCATCGTTTACCGATTTAATAAAAAATTGTAATTTAGCCTTATGGAAAAGATTGAAACGATAGAGGACTTTTACAGGAGCAAATTTGAATGGATGCCCGAGAATATCCGCAACGATATCGGGCATTTCAACGTTTTCAAATTGGATCCCTACGTAGGGAGCAATGCGATACCAATACCCTATAAAAGAAGGGATTACTTCAAGATTATGCTGGTGATCGGACCAGGCAGGGTGCATTATGCCGATAAGGTGATCGAAGTCCAAAAGCAGGCCATTGCATTTTCAAATCCCCAGATCCCCTATAAATGGGAGCACACCGACTGTATCCGCAGTGGCGTATTCTGCATTTTTAACCAACATTTCTTCCATCAGTTTGGCGACCTGAACAGATATGACGTGTTCCAACCCAATGGCACCCATGTATTTGAGTTGACCGATGAACAGGTCGTTAGGGTTATGGATTTCTACAACCGGATGTTTGAGGAGATCAACTCCGATTACATCCACAAATACGATGTGCTACGGAACCTTGTTTTTGAAGTTCTCCATTTCGCCATGAAAATCCAGCCAACTGCGATTTACGACAAACAGCAGGTCAATGCCTCCCAGCGAATTTCTATGCTGTTTCTGGAACTTTTGGAACGTCAATTCCCGATCGATGAAACCCACCAGAAAATAGCCATCCGTTCAGCCTCCGAATTTGCAGGTCAGTTGAATGTTCATGTGAACCACCTGAACCGGGCAGTAAAAGATACCACGGAGAAAACCACCTCGCAACTGATTGCTGAAAGGATTTTGCAGGAGGCCAAGATCCTATTAAAGCACAGCACCTGGAATGTTTCTGAAATTGCCTTTGCATTGGGTTTTACTGAAGTGACCCATTTCAACAACTTCTTCAAGAAGCATATTGAAACGAGTCCGTTAAAATTCAGGAAACTTTAGAATTCCAGTTCTGGAGTCTTTTCGATTTTTGTAAAATATTGGATTAATCCATTTTACAAATATTTAGTCAATAGGTTACTTTGATTATCCCAAAACTGATAGGCTTCAAATTTGAACAATCAACAACCCTTAATTAACAAAATAGAAAGAAACAACTAAGATGAAAAAAAACCATTCAATTTTTTTTGCATTTGTACTATTCGTTTGTATGTCAAATGTTTCTGCACAGGACTGGCCACAGTATCTTGGGCCACACAGAAACAGCTATTCAGATCAGAAGGGTCTTTTACGAACCTGGTCGGAAGCCGGACCCGAAGTCCTTTGGACTGCCAATGTCGGCATTGGGTATGGTGGGCCTGTTGTGAAGGACGGCAAGATCTATTTGCTCGACAGGGACGACAAAGTTGGCGACAACCTGAGGTGTTTCGACCTGGCAGATGGGAAAGAACTCTGGAATTTTGCTTATAATGCACCCGGATCGGTCATGTTTCCCGGTTCCCGAAGTGTGCCCACTGTTGACGGAAACCATGTTTATACCTGTGGACCTTATGGCGACCTTTATTGCATCGACACCAAAACGCAAAAACCGGTCTGGAACAAGAATGTATGGAAGGACTTTGGCGGTCAGGAGATCCCAACCTGGGCCATCGTACAATGCCCGTTGGTATATGGTGATTTACTGATCATTGCATCGCAGGCACCCGAAGCTGGTGTTGTGGCATATGAAAAGCTCACGGGTAACCTGAAATGGAAGACGCCCCCTGTCGGACCTGTAGGATATGTAAGCCCGGCGATCGTAAAAATTGATGGTCAGGACCACGTTGTGATGATCTCTGCATCAGGCCGGGGAGAAGGAAGCAAAGGCAAAGTTATTGGGATTAACCCACTCACAGGCAAAGTATTATGGGAATATGCAAACTGGAATTGCCATATTCCTGTTCCAAGCGCAGTGGATGCGGGAGATAATAAAATCCTTATTGTGGGTGGTTATGAACTCGGTGCAACAATGATCAAGGTTGAGAAAAAGGGCGATGGGACTTATGGAACAACGGAACTTTTCACAACCGTGGAATTTGGGGACCAGACGAAGACTCCCCTATTCTACAAGGGTCACTTCTATGCAGAATACGGCACCAACAACCGTCGCGATGGGATGGTTTGTATGGACATAGAGGGTAAGGTCATGTGGAAAACAAAACGTGAACCCGATTTTAACAAGGGAAGTATGATTTTGGCAGACGGATTGATCCTGGCAACAGATGGTGCAAAGTCTCTGTATCTGATTGAACCTGATCCAACAGCATTCAAAATGATTTCAAAAGCAGAGTTGCTCAAAGAAGGAAGCAGCAGCGGTGACCCGATGGCCTCAAGAGTTGGGGGCTCTACCCAAAATTGGGCACCTATCGCCCTTTCAAATGGCAAATTGTTGATCAGGGACCAAAGTAGGCTGTTGTGCGTCAAAGTGGCCAATTAGGATCTCCTGAAAAAACAAGGTTGTAATGATCAACCTCCTTTTAAAACGCTGTCAGGTACTGCGTACGCTGACAGGTTTTAAAAGGATAAAAAATACTCCCCAATTTGCATTTCCCCAATATTCCCCCTATTTTTGGGCAAAACAAATAAAACGCTAAACAGCTATGGAAAACACAAACGATTTTGCTTTAAAGATTGAAGAAGTACAACTATCTCCGGATGAAATTCAGAGGATAAAGTCGGAGGCTGAGGGGGAGTTTGCTATTAAAATTTCTGAGCATAATGAAAGAGAATACGCATGGCCTTATCATAAGAATGACCAAAACGAGTGGGTTGTGGAACCCACGGATTCCGAAGAAGAATTAACAATGATTACTCCTTTTAGTGCATTTAGCTATCTGAAGAATCCCCTTATTTCCAAGAATGGAACACTCGCAATTGTTCCTTTATATAACAATGGCCAAGGGGAGTGGAGTGGCGACGAACAGATTGAACTAAATATATTTGAAAATAATTTACGTACTTCTTGGCAGAAGAGTAGCGACGCGCATATTGAATTAAATGATTTTCCCATCGGTTTTTCAACCATCCTTGCACCCAATGGTGATTTTTTTCTTATGACCTTCGATGGTTATGCACTCACACATTGGTCTAAGGATCATACTGGCGCATGGACTTCTGTAGATATTGCTAACTCAAATGATAAAAATTATAAAAATCCAGCGCTGGCTCCCGATGAAAGTTATGTTTTAACGACCACGGATGACAAGAAAATTAACATATGGAAACGTGATGCCAATAAACAATGGCAATTGGATCATGACGTTGATTCACCAGAAGCTGTCGATGCTTTCTACATTGCTCCCAATAGCCAATACTTTGTCACAGTCAATAGAACAAGCACTACTGCTTATCTTTGGTACAAAAATAGCGCTGGAAAAATGTTGTATCAGCCGTTTAATGGCGTTGACGGAGTTGTTGGTAAATATAAAGATGAAGACAGAAATTTAATACGAACACCGCAAGTTGTGTTTGATAAGGACAGCAAGTACATTGTGATGGACGGTGCAACGCAAAAGGTTTTAGAGGTTTCGTAAATGTAGACGACAGCCATGTAATAGTTGTCGGTTTTACAAACCCATCGGTGTACGAAGTTCCTGACGGGTTTTGTTGAAATAATAGGTTTATTATTTGAAAATTTCAAAGCCATGATCGTTACTGCACATATTGATACATCAACAGCCAAAGGACGCAAAATAGTTCAGGAATTGGAGCGTAACAAAAATATCGTAGAGATCGAAAACCCAATGCCAATTGGGGAAGATGGGTTACCTGAAAAGACTTATTCCGTGGAAGAGTCTTTTGACAAATTGTGGGATAAAATGGAAGACCATTATGGTGTCGAATTGAGAAAGTTATGAATACATACACTGCCGAATGTTTCCCAGTCTCCAACCTAAAATCTATTGATTCATAGCGTCTTTCCCGATTTAATATTAAATTTTCCAATACCGGATCAAGCTGAATTGTTGGGGGAAAAGTTTTATAGTGCCTTTGCTTCTTTTTATCATATTGGTGGTTAATGATTTGGATACAATTTAACCTTTTACCGCGGTCAATTCCCTAAAGGGGAAAAACCGTAAATTACCCCGGGTAAGCGGTCCCGAATCAAAACCCTGTCAATGAGTAAATGCCTTCTAGACCGCGCCACCCGGGGTAAAACGGCCGCAGCAAACCGTCCGCGATCGAAGGTCTGGGAAAGAGCAAATTTTCATTCGGACGGGCATGACACCCCTCTCTTAAAAGTCTGTGGCGCAATCCCCAAGTTTGACCTTCCTTCTGTCTTTGCTTTGCGGCGCATTGATCATTCACTTTTCCAACAACTTTCTGATTGCGCCGCTGGTTGCTGGGTTAATTATTTGTTCTACAATACTATAACTCCTACGGAGTATTGATTAGTGCTAAGAGTGCATTGGAATTTCCGAAGCTTGATACCCTTTGGAACAGTTTCAAAATCCTTCAGCGGTCAATTCCCTGAAAGGGAAAAACCGTGAATAACCCCGGGTAAGCGGTCCCGAATCAAAACCCTGTCAATGAGTAAATGCCTTCTGGACCGCGCCACCCGGGGTAAAACAGTAGTAACAAAACCGTCCGCGATCAAAGGTACGGAAAAACTGTAAGCTACCTTCGGACGGGTTGAGTATAATCTGTAAAAATCGGCAATGTAATTCTGATAGTTATTTTTGGAAAAATCCCTTCCATTCTGAATATCCTTAGCCCGGTTGCGGCGAAACAATATTGGTCTCGCTTTGCCAGCAATACGCCTTCAAGGACGCAAGGTATTGTATTTTAGATCTTTGCGTCCATCGAAGCTTTGCGTGACATAAATGCGATTATGAGTGAGCTAATGTTCCTATCAATAAGTATCATTCACCCTATCACTTCACTTTATCCAAAGGCCTGCCGTTATTAGCCGACAATTTACCATTGACGATTTTATAACTATACGTTGCAGAGGCTTGTCCTTCAGGCTTTAAGGTGTAGGTGTCTTCAGAGGCAACAATCTCACCTTTGTGGCTAAAGGATACACTCTGACCACCAACCTTGCCCACGGCAGAATAGGTGTAGGTATTATTTTTGTTCACCACAAAAGTCGCCATGATCAGTTTATCGTCAGTTTGGTAACCTTTCCATGTCCCCACTAAACTAGCTGGTACCGTCTTTGAAACAGCTTTTGCACTGGCAGCAACGGGTTTGGCACCTGCGTTTTCCAGGGCTTTGACAATTTCGTTTTTATTCTCCGCTGCACCTTTGGCATAACTCAATGCTGAATCGCCCACTTTATTTATCACATTCACATCAGCGCCACTTTTAATCAACAGGTTGACAAGTTTTAAGTTTCCTGACTGAGAAGCCATCATGAGTGCCGTCTCTCCCCGCGGTATTGGCCAAATTCACATTGGCTCCACTCTTGATTAAAAGTTCACAATGTTCTACCGCGGCTTTCCATCCTTCGCTTGTCCCAAGTTTTGCAGCATACATCATTGCAGTCATGTCCTGGGCATGAAGAACATTCGGATTGGCACCCAATTCCAGCAATTTACTGATGGTTTTCAATCGTGTTTTTTTATCGAGCGGGTTAAACATCGTTGCCAATTTGGCCAAAGGTCCCGCCCAGGGCCATTCTTTCGATACTTCATTTACATCCGCACCACTCTTCACCAACAGTTCCAGCATGTCCAGATGATTCGCCACTGCAGCATAACTCATCGCATTAAAAGAGACTGAATTGTATCCTGTTAATTTCGCTTTCTGTTCGATCAAATACTTTGCGGCATCTAAACTATTGTGCTGGGCGGCCATTTGGATTGCATTAATTCCCTGGGAAGTTGAAAGGTCAATCTTTGCACCATGGTTAAGCAAAAATTTTATTCCCTCAACATTGTTCCAAAACGCCGCTACATTGATTGCCGGTTCGTCGGCAGCGGTTCGTGGTTGACCAAGATGATTCACATCCACCTTGTACTTTGTAATAAAATATTCAGCCCATTTGACATCTTTCCCTTTCATCATGGCCGCATTTAAAGGCATCGAACTGGATGGAGTAGGACCATATTTATTGGCTTTATATTTCATAATGATATCCAATATATCATAGTTGTCATGTTCTATCGTTAAAGGAATCATCCCACCCCACGACTCAGATGAACTAATTCCTTCCACTTTTGCACCTCTTTTTAAAATTGCTTCAACAGCCTCGGCATGTTGTGATTGAACGGTATTCAGGTAACCAGTCGCATCATATTTACCCATGTAATTCACGTTTAACTTGGGACTGGCGTTGTTCAATATCGCCATGGTGATCGCTTTGGACTCATCACTGGGTTTTCCTCCAAAAGTGGCTACGATTAAAGCATCGAACTTGTTATTAAATTCGCTGTGATAATTGATGTCCACCCCCATTTTGACGAGCCTAACTACACTTTCCAATTTCGAGTTGTAAGAGGCTGAGCTAAGCAATGCAACCAAAGGTGTTGTGGCCCACGTCTTGTCATAATCCCCGTCTGTCATTGATATTGTTTTCACATTGATCTTGGGCGAATCAAGTAATATTTTAACAATGTCGTTATTCACTTTATCGGCACCATGGTTACTGCAAGCATAAATTAGTAAGGAAACGCCGTCGTAAACCTCATTTACATTTGCTCCGGCATCTATTAATTCTTTAAACTTTTTGACATCACCTTTCTCCACTGCGATGAATGTTAATGGTCTATTGTCTGCTGATTTGGCCGATCCTGCGATGGATAAAATTGATAAACAGAAGATTACAACTAATTTTTTAAGATTTTTCATAATATGTATTAAAGTTATCTGACTCTTTGGCAATTTAACCGGGTAAAATTATTTAAACTATGTTAACGAACAACAGGAAATGATTCAAAAAAGAAGAATACCCGCAATAAATTTTTTATTCTGATTTTCTGGATTTGTTTATTCCGCAATAATTGTAAGCTAATCTGTAATTCTGGTCAATTTTTACGATTTTTTACATGCAATTTTGCACCCGGAATCTTTTTTGTCCAGAACATGTACAATAAAATACAATAACCAATATATCAATACTTTTTATGAATATTTTTGAGCGATTGCAAGCGGGTGAAACAGTGCCTTTTACTGATCCTGAATATTCGAAAATTTTTGAGGTTGCTTCAAGAACCTTGAAATTGGTGGCAAAATTGAACGCTTCCGGTGATGTGGACGAAGTAAGGCAATTGTTGAGCGAAATTACCGGGACTCCAATTGATGCAAGCACAACTGTTTTTGCACCATTTCATACCAATGTGGGGATATTTATCCGGGTCGGTAAAAATGTCTTTATCAATCACGACTGTACTTTCTTGGATATTGGTGGGATAACCATCGAAGATGAGGTAATGATTGGCCCCAAGGTGAGCCTGATCACTGAAGAACATCCGTTAAATCCAGCACAACGGAAAGCGCTTTTGGTAAAACCTCTCGTCATAAAACGGAATGCCTGGATTGGAGCCGGAGCCACCATATTACCCGGAGTAACAGTCGGTGAAAATTCTGTTGTGGCAGCCGGTGCAATGGTTACCAAAGATGTTCCAGCGAATACTGTCGTTGCAGGTATTCCTGCTAAGGTCATTAAAACTCTCGAAACATGAGTACTCTCCCAAAAGTTAAAACAAAAAATGCCACGAAGACACCAAGGTTTCACAAAGATTTAAATATCAATACCATAGACTTCGTGAAGTCTTTGTGGCTTCGTGTCTTTGTGGCAGAAGTTGGCAGAAGTTGGCTTTTCTGAGTGTACCCAAATTTAGATTACCAACTATTCAATGATGACTTCTTTACTCAATCGGATATCCCTTGAAGAGGAACTCGCACGAACGATGTATTGTCCTTTTTCCAATGTCCATTTTGATTCCTTTTCATTCCAATAGGTCAACTCATTAAGCGGAATTTTAAATGTTAAGTTAGCTGCTTCGCTGGGATTCAGGATGGATGTTTTGGTAAATGCCTTTAACTCCTGAACGGGTCTGTCAATTTTAGAATCGGGTTTTGATAAATAGAGCTGTACCACTTCTTTCCCTTTACAACCACCTGTGTTGCTGACCGAAATGTCAACCTTTAGGGTATCGTTCAATACGGCAACAGCCATGTCAGCATACTTAAATTGGGTATAGGATAAACCATAACCAAACGGATAGGATACCTCAATATTGGTTTTATCAAAATGTCTGTAACCCACATAGATACCTTCCTGATAGTCTGTATAATCATAATTGCGCACCTGGTCTTTCTCAGGTATGGTTCCTGTTGAACCAACCATATCGAATATTCCCATGGGTTTGCTGTCCAATGGGAAGTTTGCAGTCGAGGCATGGTCATTCAGATGGATCGGGAAAGTCATTGGAAGTTTCCCACTCGGATTGATTTCGCCGCTTAGAACATTTGCCACGGCGTTTCCACCTTCCTGTCCACCCTGCCATGCGAGCACAATCGCATCGGGCAGACTTTTCCACGAAGCGGTTTCGATCACACCTCCAATATTCAATACGACTACAACCTTTTTGCCAGCCGCATGGAATGTCTTGCAGGTCACATCTATTAATTGCTGTTCCATCGAAGTCAGCAGAAAGTCATCTTTCTCTTTTCTATCAGCCCCTTCACCGCTGTTTCTACCAATGGTGACGATCCCAATATCGGCCGAACTTACGCTTTGGGCCATCTCTTCGGATGTAGGAATCCATTGCGGCGGGTTGTACGGTTGAAACATGGCCTTCATCCCTTCCGGTTTCACAAAGCTCTTTGCATTCGCGAGTTTATGGGCTTCAAAACTCTTTTGGATTGCTTTGTTGATTTCTATTCCCTTTTTTTCCAACCCTTCTTGGAGCGACACCGTATAGGCTTCATTTACATCTCCCGAACCGGTTCCCCCTGCTATAAAATCGTAGGAGGTAACCCCAAACAACGCTACATTCTTCTTATTTTGAAGGGGCAGCGTATTCTCATTTTTAAGAAGCACAATACCTTCTGAGGCAGATTGTTGTGTCGTCTGTGCATGTGCCTTTAAATCAGGATTGTTTTGGTATGCATATCGCTGCATCTTTCTTGATGATAATACCAACTTCAATATCCGTTTGACGGAAGTATCCACAAATGGCATTTGAAGATCATTGCTTTTGACAGCCTCCTTCAAAGCATCCCATTGGAACTTGGTGCCAGGTTCTAACAGGTCGTTACCTGCTTTGATTTGTGCCGGGGCAATTTGTCCCCCAAACCAATCCGACATCACGAGCCCTTTAAATCCCCAGTCATCGCGCAAAATATCGGTCAGCAGGTATTTGCTTTCTGAGGTATAGGTTCCCCTTAACTTGTTGTAGGAGGACATAATCGTCCAAGGCTGCGATTTTTTCACGATAATTTCAAACCCTTTCAGGTAGATTTCACGAAGCGCCCGCTCTGAGACACGGACATCATTCATTGATCGTTTCGTTTCCTGATTATTCAGGGCAAAATGTTTCACCGAGGTACCCACTCCATTTGATTGTATCCCATTGACACAGGCAGCCCCAATCCATCCGGTAAGGAGAGGATCTTCCGAATAATATTCAAAATTCCGTCCGCAAAGCGGGTTGCGGTGGATGTTGGCTCCGGGTCCCAGGATCACATCCAATCCATATTCAAGGGCTTCATTGCCCATAGCTTTCCCCACTTCTTCCACAAGGTCGGTATTCCAGGTGGAGGCAAGCATTGTACCGATCGGGAAAGCCGTACAGTAATAGGTCCGGGTTTCATTCTTCCTTTTTGGTTCGATCCGCAATCCGGCAGGGCCATCCGATAAATAAAGGGTTGGAATACCAAGCCGTGGTGTAGGGACAATAAGGCCCACAGCACCTGAAATGCCAGTCTTGGGGTCGCCATTCCCTATGCCCGAGGCCATACCCGATCCTTTTAAAAGATGGATTTTTTCCTCTGTTGTCATCTGGGAAAGCAAATCCGTAGCACGTTCCTCTATTGACTTTCTGTCGTCTTCATAAATATCCAGTTTGCCATTCCCATTTCTGTCAAGGAACTTGTACCCATCGATTGTAACTTCTTTGAGGTCTTGGTTTTCAGCATACTTTTTTTCAAAATTGAGAAACTTCGCCCCAAGGTACAACCAGGCGGCAACCCCTGCAATAATAATGAACAACAATACCGACACAATGCTTATCAGGGCAATCTTCAAACTCTTTTTCATATCTTTTTTCTTTTTCGTAATGCGAATAGACTTAGTTCGGATTAAAATATTTTGCAGTTTTTCTCCAATTAATTAATAATTCAAAAGTCAAAATTGCGAGTACAGAACCAACAGCACTCGCCATAATATCAAATAAATCATATTGAGTACTTGCTCCAAACATTGGGTGTATTTCTTCTACTGTCAATAATAAAAAAACAAGGGTTGAAACAGCATAAACAATTATTCTCGCTTTTTCAATCTTTATTTTCTTACTAATAATCTGTGATACAGGGAATAGGCTTATAATATAAGCAGCCATAAAGTTTGAAAAACTCCCGGTCACTATTCCTATTACCGGTAAACTGCCATAAACAGGACGGATAAATTCTTTATTAAAAGTTACCGATAAATACAAGAAAGCAAACAGGATTAGGTTTATTGCAAGATATTTTCTGTTTTTTAAAAGAGTTGACATTTCTAATTCTTGTTAGTTATTATCTTCCAAAGCTTTATAACGTAGATAATTTTCATCTACAATTTCAATACCGCTAAAGTAAACATTTTTCTGCAAATTGATTAATTCTGCAGCCTGTATTCGTTTGGCGAGAAACCTACCGCATTTTTAAACAGCCTGGTAAAATGCTGTGGATATTTAAAGCCCAGCTCATAAGCTATCTCGCTGACTGACTTGCTTGTATCAAATAAACGTTCCTTGGCAACATCAAGAAGTTTCAACTGTACAGTCTCCTGTGCCGACTTGCCTGACTCTTTTTTGATAAGGTCGCCAAAATAGTTGGGAGATAAATTAAGCTCATCGGCAAAATAACCCACCGAAGGCAACCCAAAAGCCTGGGTCTTTCCCGAATTGAAATAGTCTTCAAGCAATTTCTCAAATTTTATGAGAATGTCTTTATTAACATTACCCCGGGTAATAAACTGCCGGTCGTAAAAACGGACACAATAATTGAGGAGCAATTCTATACTTGTGGTAATTAAGGTCTTGCTATGCTTGTCAATCCCCCTTCCCAATTCATATTCAATCTGGTTCATGATGTCAACGACAATGTTGCGTTCCCTCTCCGACAGGTGGAGCGCTTCGTTCACCTCATACGAAAAGAAAGTGTAGTCTTTGATATGTTGACCAAGCGATGTTCCCCTGATTAGATCGGGATGGAAAAGCAAAGCCCTTCCTTTAGGCTTGATATTATCACGGAAATTCTCAAGCGTAAGTACCTGTCCAGGTGCCACAAACACGAGCGTACCTTCCTGATAATCGTAATAATTGCAACCATATTTGATATCGCCGCATTTGATATCTTTCAAATAGATGGCAAACAGTCCATAGTTAATCCGCACCGGTTTTAAAGGCTTGTCGGGATTGGCATTTGCGAAATCAATCAAACTAATTAAAGGATGGAGCGTTTCCACCTTCATATTTTCATTGTATTGGCCAATGCTGTCCAATCTTATCGTATCGTCCATCGTTTTACATTTTACAAGTTGCAAAATTAGTGTTCCAGTTTTAATTAAAATAGTGATACAGTTGATACCAGTAATTTTGGTAGGTAAACCAGTAATATATATACAATCTGGTCCATTAGATCAACGCAAATTTGCAGCGGTAAAACCTATGATTAAAAAATTAGTTGGGGGAAAATAAAGTGGCTAAAATAGTCCGTTTACATGCTTTTGGAGGGCCTGAAAATCTCCGGATTGATGATGTTGCTCCTGTTCAGCCGGGACCAGGAGAGGTCCGGTTGCGTGTCGAAGCTTCTGGCATCAACCGCGATCATTATACATTCATGAGTGGCCATCAGTTTAGGGGCCATGGATTCGTACAACCGGAAGGTTCGTACCCAAAATTGCAAGGACATTTCAATTGGATCAGATTGTTGAGGCATATCGTTATCTTGAAACCAATGAGCAGATGGGAAGGGATATTATTGTTTGATTTTCGTAATAAGTTATTTAGTTCTCGTTATTCTATTTGAATAGACGTTTTTACTTTTGCAAGCAATATCATACGATGAGTATTAACATGAATTAAATTATAAAATATAGGCAAAGAAATCTTCGTGAAACCTTTGTGGCTTGGTGCCTTTGTGGCTAAAAACCCAATTGCCACCAAGGCACAAAGACTCCAAGTATCACATAGTCGGTATAAATTAATTCTATCAAATAAAAATAAAGCATAAACAATGAATATCACAGAAACAGCGCTTAAGAACCATGAAGAACTTTTCCCCAATCACCAATCGGTGGTGGGATTGACCGATCCTGAATTGATCGAAGTATTCGACAATTTTGCTTTCGATGATGTGCTAGCTTATGGAAACATGGATATCAGGACAAGGTTGATGATGATTTTGGGATCGACCATTGGCTGTCAGGCATTGACAGAATACAAGGTGATGCTGGGTGGTGCATTGAATGTGGGTGTGACCCCGGTTGAAGCAAAGGAAATTCTTTATCAGTCAGTTCCCTATGTTGGGATCGCCAAAGCTTTGGACTTTATACACGCCACCAATGAAGTATTAAAAGGCCGTGGGATAGAACTCCCTTTGGAAGGCCAATCAACGACAACAAGGGAGACCCGTTTTGAGAAGGGTCTTGAAGCACAAAAAGCAATCTTTGGGGAGAGGATCGATCAGATGTACAAGGATTCACCTGAAAATCAGTTGCATATCCAAAAGTTCCTGTCAGCCAATTGCTTTGGTGATTATTATACCAGAAAAGGTCTTGATCTGAAAACCAGGGAGCTTCTGACCTTTTGTATACTGATATCCTTGGGAGGATGTGAGCCACAGGTAAAAGGGCATGTGCAAGGCAATATCAATATGGGCAATGACAAACAGGTTTTGTTAAGTGTTGTCACTCAGCTATTACCATATATCGGATATCCGCGTTCATTAAATGCAATCAGATGCATCAATGAAGTAACAACTAATGAATAAATTAATTAGTTTCCAATGCTTTAGCTACTGGCATCTGGCGGCTGGCTTTTCTTAAAATGTTTAACTTTGCTCAAAATCATAAATTCAGATCGCCATGAAACGAACATTAGTATTGCTATTATCACTGATCCCATGGACATTGTTTGCCCAGTTGGATGCCAATTTGCCTAAGGTAAAGGTTGTCAATGGGACAATCGAAGGGGTTTCAAGTTCAGGTATTTCCATCTTCAAAGGTGTGCCATTTGCCCAACCTCCCATGGGAGATCTTAGGTGGAAAGCCCCTCAACCCGTGAAAAATTGGGAAGGAGTCCGCAAAGCCGATCAGTTTGGTCCGCGTCCTATGCAAAAGCCAATTTATGGCGACATGAACTTCCGGTCGAACGGCGTAAGTGAGGATTGCCTTTACCTGAATGTCTGGACACCGGCAAAGTCCACCACTGAGAAATTGCCTGTTCTGGTCTATTTCTATGGAGGGGGTTTCGCTGCCGGTGATGGTTCTGAATTCCGATACGATGGCGAAAGTATGTCGCGAAAGGGAATTGTTTCGGTTACAGTCAACTACAGGCTCGGGATTTTTGGTTTTTTTGCACATCCTGAACTTTCAAAGGAGACAACCTATAAAGGATCAGGCAATTATGCTTTGCTTGACCAAAATGCTGCTTTGAAATGGGTCCAACAGAATATCTCAGCTTTTGGAGGTGATCCCAAAAGGGTTACAATTGCTGGTGAATCAGCCGGTTCCATTTCTGTCAGCGCACAGATGGCCTCACCGCTTTCAAAAAATTTGATTGCAGGAGCCATTGGCGAAAGTGGCGCGATGATTTTTCCGACATTGGCGCCGGTCACCCTCACAGAAGGGGAACAGTCGGGTGTGAATTTTGCAAAAAAAATAGGGGCTACCTCATTGGCCGATCTTCGGGCAATTCCTTCGGAAAAGCTTCTTGATCAAGCGACCCAAAAAGATGTTCCCCGATTTTCTGCCACTATTGATGGATATTTTTATCCCAAACTTCCTGTTGAACTCTTCGCAGCCGGCGAACAAGCCCACGTTCCATTATTGGTGGGATGGAATTCTGAAGAATCGAATTATCGAAGGGTTATCCCAGCCGGTGAACCCACTCCTGAAAACTATCTGAAAGCTTTATTAACCCTCTATGGGGACAAGGCTAATGAAGCATTGAAGGTTTTTCCGGGTTCCACAAAAGAGGAGGTCATCCAATCGGCAACCGCACTGAGTGGCGATCGGTTTATCGCTTTCAGTACCTGGAAATGGTCCGATCTGTGTTCAAAAACCGGGAGAAATCCGGTTTACCGCTATTTTTACGAACGTCCGCGACCAGCTATGCGACCCGAAATGGGCAATGCAGTTGCAGGACTTGCAGGAGGTGTTATCAAAGATCCATCAGCCAGCACTCCAAAACCACCCGCTGCAACAGGGGCCGTCCACTCAGCCGAAATAGAATATGCTTTGGGTAATCTTCCCACCAATCGTGTTTATGACTGGCAACCTGATGATTACAAAGTATCAGCAATTATGCAGGAATACTTTGCCAACTTTATAAAGACCGGGAACCCCAATGGTATCGGGTTACCTTCCTGGCCTGCAGCAAACAGCGGTAATCGCGTACAAGTAATGCACATCAATGTTAATTCCCGTGCTGAAGAAGATAAAACCAAAGATCAATTTTTATGGCTTGATCAGCAATACAATACGAAAAAGTAACAATAATTATAATGGTAACAAAAAATGTAAAGGCTTATGGTACAGAGGCATCAAATGCACCTTTGAAACCAATGAAAATCAAGCGCAGGGAAATCACTTCAAAAGATATCGAAATCGAAATTTTATACTGTGGCGTTTGCCATTCCGATTTGCATACCGCGAGAAACGACTGGGGTGGAACCATCTATCCGGCAGTCCCCGGTCATGAAATTGTGGGAAAAGTGACCAAAATTGGAAGTGATGTCACTAAACTGAAAGTTGGCGATTTTGCCGGTGTTGGCTGTCTCGTCGATTCGTGCCGTGAATGTGACAGTTGCAAACACGACCTGGAACAGTATTGCTTAACCGGTATAATCGGGACTTATAACGGACCCGACAAACACCTTGGAGGTCATACTTTTGGAGGATATTCTGAAAAAGTAGTAGTAGATGAACACTTTGTGCTGAAAGTTCCGTCTAATCTGAACCTTGCAGCCGCCGCTCCTTTACTTTGTGCTGGGATTACAACCTGGTCACCTTTGCGTCATTGGAAAGTTGGGAAGGGGAGTAAAGTTGGAGTTGTGGGCTTGGGAGGCCTAGGACACATGGCCATCAAATTGGCAAAAGGTTTGGGTGCAGAAGTAACCCTCTTTTCAAGGACTCCGGACAAAAAGAAAGATGCTTTGGAACTTGGTGCAGATGAGGTAATTATCTCGACAGATCCTCAACATATGAAATCGGTTAGAGGAAAATTTGACCTGATTATCGACACAGTTCCCTACATTCATGATATCAATCCTTATGTTTCCACTTTAAATATCAGCGGAACTTTGGTTTTGGTAGGTTATCTGGGCGGACTTGAACCGCTTTTGAATACAGTGCCAATGATTTTGGGCAGAAAATCCGTTGCTGGTTCCGTCATAGGTGGAATTGCTGAAACACAGGAAATGCTCGACTTCTGTGGGGAACACAACATTGTATCGGAAATTGAAATCATCAAAATGCAGGACATCAATGGTGCTTATGAAAGGATGTTGAAAAGCGATGTCCGGTACCGTTTTGTAATCGATATGGCTTCGTTGAAATAGCGTTTTTATTGGTCCCGCAAAGCCGTCAATTCCGCTTCGCGAAACGCTAAGAGCTGCTTTTAACTTTTTGCGTTCATGGCACTCCATGTGCAACCTTAATTTTTTGTTGTGACCCTGCTAGATGAAAAGAAGTGTCAAGTCCTGAAATCCAGTCATTTTCCCCTATAGGGGATCAGGGGTGGAAGAGTTATTGAATAAAGTAATATTTCTATGAAAAACGTAATAATCCTTGGAGCAAGCGGTACTATTGCAAGGCAAGTCATTGATATTTTGGTTCAAAAGGAGAAGATCCACCTGACATTGTTCCTGGGCAACAAAAACAGGTTGAGGAATAAAGAACTTTCGGGATGCCGGATTATTGAGGGTGATGTCCTGAATATGGAACAACTGTATGAAGCATTTGAAGGACAGGACATTGTGTATGTCAATCTTGCCGGCGACCTGGAAACCATGGCGATTAACATTGTTCAGGCAATGAATGACCAGCGGATCAACAGGGTCATTTTTATCAGTTCGATCGGTATTTATAACATACCGTTAAAACCTGTTTTAAAGCCTTACAGGAAAGCAGCAGATGTGTTTGAGGCTTCCGGCCTTGAATATACAATCCTGCGACCGACATGGTTTACCAATATCAATGAAGTGGATTATGAAATTACCCCAAAAGGCGAACCGGAAAAAGGGTCAGTGATTTCGCAAAAAAGTCTGGCGACCTTTATTTCAACGATTGTAGAGCATCCCGAAATGTATGTCAGGGAAAATCTGGGTATTAATAAGCCCAATTCATGATAAAAAGAGGTGTGTGCAAGTGATGGGAATCAGCATTGATCTATTTCATTTCCTTCAAATTTTAACTTAAAATGAATACTTTTGGAACTCAAATTTTTAAACAGAATACAAGAAAACAATTCATTCTAATTACTTAATACAATGATGCAGGTGAAATCTATTTATCTATTTTTTCTATTGGCCTTCGTAGGTATTCAGGTGTGTAATGCACAAAAAATCAGTGAATTCAGGCCTGAAAACAGGACAGGCGTTTCCTCCGAGACCGGTTTATTGAAATCATGGCCTGCAGAAGGCCCAACCTTGCTGTGGTCCAACCTTGAACTCACCAAAGGGAACTCTTCGGTTTCGTTCGGGAACAACAGCATTTACATTACTGGCATCAAAGATGCTGATGATGTGCTTTACGCTCTGGATATGAAAGGCAAAATGCTTTGGCAAACAGTAATGGGTCGTGCATGGAACGGATCGTTTCCCGAAAGCAGGGCGACCCCAACTGTAGAAGGGACAAAGGTTTATACTTGCAGTGGATTTGGCGACCTTGCCTGTATTGATGGGACCAATGGAAAAATCATATGGAGTTACAAAGGGAGCGAACTCAACAAAGGGACCTATGGGAATTGGGGAATTGCAGAATCATTATTGATTGATGGGGATAAACTCTATTTTACTCCGGGTGGGCCTGAGACAATGACCATTGCCTTGAATAAAACGACAGGCGCAGTGATTTGGAAATCTGCCTCCTTAAATGACAAACCGGGCTATATTTCTCCAATCCTGATCAACTTTGCCGGCAAAACAAGTATTGTGAATGCGTCCATGAACAATATTTTTGCTGTGGATGCTTCCAATGGGGAAATTCAGTGGAAGGTTGCGATTGAGAAACCTGCCGAAATGAGGTGGGACCTGATCAATTGTGTTACCCCGATTTTTAGTAATGGAATGATTTACTTTACAACAGGATACAATTGTGGTGCAATGATGATTAAACCAGCAGATGATGGCAAGAGCGCAAGTGTTGTCTGGACTGATAAAGTTCTGGATGTACATCATGGCGGAGTAGTCCTGGTTAACGGTTATATTTATGGAGCTAACTGGCTGAACAATGGCGATGGCAACTGGTGCTGCATCGAATGGGCTACGGGCAAGAAAATGTGGGAAGAGCATTGGAACTGCAAAGGTTCAATTATCTCTGCCGAAGGACTTCTTTATATCTATGACGAAAAGAAGGGAAATGTTGGATTACTTAAACCGAATACGGAGAAATTTGATCTTGTCAGCAGTTTTCAGATCACCCAGGGAGTTGCCGGTCCTTTCTGGGCACACCCTGTCATCCACAATGGCATCCTCTACATCAGGCATACCAATGCTTTGATGGCTTATGATATTAAGGCGAAATAAATATTTGATATTCGTAAGTTATTGTTTTGTTTTGGTTATTATTTCAGTTGATATTGAAATAATATTGCAAAACAAATTAATCGTTTAAATCGATATGGAAATGGAAAAAAGGAAATTGGGAAATAGCGGTCTGGAAGTCTCTGCCATCGGGCTCGGCTGCATGGGAATGAGTTTTGGTTATGGGACCATTTCCGATGAAAAGGAAATGATTGCGCTGATCCGGTCTGCTGTTGAAAGTGGAGTTACCTTTTTTGATACTGCTGAAGTGTATGGCCCGTACATCAATGAAGAGCTGGTTGGCAAAGCCCTCGAACCTTTCAAGGGGGAAGTTGTGATTGCCACCAAATTCGGATTTAATTTTCAAGATGGTGTCAGTACCGGGCTCAACAGCAGACCGGAGAACATCCGGAAAGTTGCGGAAGAATCGCTCAAACGGCTCCGCATTGAAACCATAGACCTTTTCTACCAGCACCGCGTTGACCCGGAAGTACCTATTGAAGAGGTTGCCGGTGCGGTAAAAGACCTTATTCAGGAAGGGAAAGTAAAGCATTTCGGACTTTCGGAAGCTGGCGTGCAGATCATCCGCCGTGCCCATGCCGTGCAACCGGTAACCGCGTTGCAAAGCGAATATTCGTTGTGGTGGCGCGAACCTGAAGATGAAATCATCCCGACACTCGAAGAATTGGGGATTGGCTTTGTACCGTTTAGTCCGCTGGGTAAGGGATTCCTGACCGGGAAAATGGACCAGAACACTACTTTCGACAGCAAAGACTTCCGAAGCACAGTTCCCCGCTTGTCGCCCGAAAACCTGAAAGCAAATTATGCATTTGTGGATTTGGTTTCGGCAATGGCAAAACGTAAAGATGTTACACCTGCCCAAATTGCGCTTGCATGGATACTTGCACAAAAACCATGGTTTGTTCCAATTCCAGGCACCACAAAGTTGCATCGCTTAAACGAGAATCTTGGGGCTGCAAACGAGGTATTTACCGCCGAAGAACTTCTGGATTTGAACAACGGTTCATCAAATATAGCTGTTCAAGGCGAAAGATATTCTGGCGGCAGTGCTAAGATGATCAACAGGTAATCAGGTACTTCCTAAATATCTTTATATAGAAAAAACACATAGATACATAGGTTTAATACAATAGGCACATAGGATTAGAATTCATTTGAGATGAAAACTATGTTCCTATGTGTTTTCCCTATGTACCTATGTGTTTAGTCCGCTGGAAATTTTTAATTTTACCACGATTCAATTTCGATGAAAA